>NZ_JBHEEO010000010.1:0-136132 GCF_041929965.1 Brucella oryzae
GCATCTCTAAAGACTCGCACATCACAAGGCCCGTGGGAATCCCAGATCGGACTCTTTCGTTCCGGTCAAACCACTAGATTAAGGGTTTCGGCAAAATATGGTTTAGATAAAGCGCGTATATATACCCAATTAGTGGTAGAAATTACCACCTTGCCAAAACAAATGCTCTCGCTGAAACTCTTCGGATGCTCAATCTCTTGGGAAAGAGCCGGGAAGACGAAACGCGGAGGGGCGCCAGACTTAAAACTTATCTTCTCTTGTGCTGGGCGAAATGGCAGGTGAGCTCTATGGTGGTAAATGCCGAAGAGGCAAAAACGCTGCGTCATTTTCTGGAAAGCGCACCCATCGGTGCGGTTTTCGAAGAAACCGATCTCAACGTGCTCGGCACCCTGCCAATATCGTCAAAAACCTATGACCCGCACACAGTGGTCAGCAGTCAGGGGGATTGGGCCAACTCGGTCCATATCATAAAGACCGGCTGGGGATGCATCTATCGCGATCTGCCGGACGGCGACCGACAGATCCTCGACTTTCCCATGAAAGGCGATTTCCTGGGTTTCCGAACCGGACTTGGCTTCAATTATTACACGCTGATTTCGGTCACGGAGCTTTCCGTCCTCGAAATCTCTCTGGATCATCTCACCGAAAGCCTGCTCAAATCACCGCGGCTGGCCATGACTTTCATGGAACTGATGGCCCGGCAGCGCGCCATTCTGATCGAACATCTCATCAGCATCGGTCGCCGCAGTGCGCTTGTACGCATTGCACATCTTCTGCTGGAGTTGGGCCATAGGGCGCGGATCAACGGAACGGGCGATGAAAACCACTTCTTTTGCCCGCTGACGCAAAGCGAACTGGCAGACGCGCTTGGACTCACCCCGATCCATATCAATCGAATGCTGCGCGAACTGCGCGAAGACGATCTTTTGATTTTTCGCAATAATGAGGTCGAATTTCTCAACCGGTCGGCGCTGGTTCATATCTCAAGCTTCGACGAGCACTACCTGACCATGGAAATCTTCCCGCGGGTCCGGATCAGTCGGTAGGTATTTCCCGCAATAATGCGAAATGGTTTTACGCAAGATAGAAGCAGCTAAAGCATGACTTCCGAAAGTGGAAACCGGTTTCGGGATGAAGACGTTTGTGAAAACAAATAGATAGAGTGGTTCCGGCCACTCCGCTTTAACTGGAAACGCTCTAATTGCCTGTTTTACATAGACCACACCCGCAAATTGCCTCGCTACTTACTGGAGATGCGCAAGTTATGCCTCTGCTGTATTCACGTATCATGACATTTCGATACAATCCTTGACAGCGCACCGAAACTCGCGAACTGAAAACTGTTTTCATATAAAAATATTATCGAATTTTCGATGTCGATACCGAGGATAACTGTGTTGCCCATATAGCGAACATCGAAGCGGAACCTCAAATACGCCAATCATTATTCATATACATGATATCTATTTATCAGAGAATTATAGCTGGTTTCCGCTCCATCATGATGCCCGGAGGGGCAGCATTGAGGAGGACGCTCAACGATGCAAGACAATCTCGTCGATTCCGCCGTCGGCAAGGCGACCAGGCGACTTCTGCCATTTCTGGCGTTTATGCTGATCCTGGCATTTTTGGATCGCGCGAATATCGGTTTCGCCAAAGACGATCTTCAAG
Source organism: Brucella oryzae (assembly GCF_041929965.1). Taxonomy (NCBI): domain Bacteria; kingdom Pseudomonadati; phylum Pseudomonadota; class Alphaproteobacteria; order Hyphomicrobiales; family Brucellaceae; genus Brucella; species Brucella oryzae. The sequence goes on from NZ_JBHEEO010000010.1 coordinate 1,672, forward strand.
CCGACACAGGCTTAAGTGATGCTGCCTATGCGTTTGGTGCTGGCGTATTTTATATCGGATACGCTCTCTTCGAGGTTCCGAGCAACCTCGTCCTGCACAAGGTCGGTGCACGCCTCTGGCTGAGCCGTATCATGATTTCATGGGGCCTCGTCTCTGCCGCCATGATGTTTGCTCATACGGAAGGGGTTTTCTACACGCTTCGTTTCCTGCTCGGCGTTTGCGAGGCTGGCTTTTATCCCGGCGTCCTGCTCTACCTGACCTACTGGTTCCCGGCAAAGCAGCGCGCCCGCGCCACCGGCATCTTCTATCTCGGCGTTCCGCTGGCACTTGTTCTGGGAAGTCCGCTCTCCGGTTGGCTGCTGACCCAGCACGGCATTTTTGGTCTCACCAACTGGCAATGGATGTTCTTGGTGGAAGGACTCGGAGCGTCACTGGTTGGATTCTTCGCGCTCTTCTATTTGACGGATCGGCCGGAAAAGGCACGATGGCTTTCGCCCAAAGAGCGCAACGCCCTCACCCAGATCATCGTCATGGAAGAAGCAGCAAAGGAAACGCACGCGCCCCATTCGGCAATGTCGGTGCTGAAAGACCTTCGCGTCTGGGCATTCATCGGCATCTACTTCTTCTTTCAGATAGGCTCGGCACCCTTGACATTTTACCTCCCGTCACGCTTCGCACAGGTGGCGTCGAACGGAGAGATGAACCTGCTGATCGGCTCGCTCCTTTCATTGCCCTGGATATGCTCAGCCATCGCGACCCGTTACTTCACGGTGCTCGCCGATCGGACCAACCGGCATCGGCTTGTCTGCATGGGCATGGTGACCGCGGGAACGGTGGCACTTGCTGCCATCGGCTTTACCGGCAACCCCTGGCTGATGCTTCTCGCCGCCTGTATTGCAGTTCCAGGCCTTACAGCCTCGCAGCCTGTGTTCTGGAGCCTACCTACCCATTATCTGGGTGGAATTGGAGCGGCAAGCGGCATCGCTTTCATTGTTTCAATCGGCAATCTGGGAAATTTTTTCGCGCCTCAGATCAAGAATTGGGCCGATGTCGCAATGGGCAATCACGATGCCGGATTCTATACGCTTGCAGCGCTCTGCGGCATCACCATTCTGCTTCTGGCAAGTGTCGGCAAAACCTTTCCAGGAGAACGACCGACCACCGTAAAGTAGGGTTCATCTTCGAGAAATTATTGCTCCCGCTTTGGCGAGGTTTAGCCAGTCGCAAAGTTGTGAAAACATTCTATACTCGGCGATGGAAATCAACATTCGGAAGGACAGCATGATGAGGATAAGCGCTCGCAATCGACTAAAGGGAACCATCGTCGAAGTAACCAAAGGTGCAACCACATCTCATGTCCGCATCGATATCGGCAACGGCGTGATCGTTACCTCGTCCATTACCAATGAGGCCGTCGATGAACTCGGCCTGAAAGCTGGCGGCGCTGCGTATGCCGTGGTGAAAGCATCAGACGTGATGATTGCCGTGGACTAATGAGCCTTCCGCGTGCGAACGAAAAATCCTTCGCACGCAAATCCTCTTCTTCAACAGTTCGTCAATTGCGACAGACTGGAATAGTTGCTTCCTTCGTCCTAGATTCAGGATAGGCATCAAGGGAGCGCACATCATGACCTACAGCAAGAATCCGGAAGCGATTGCAAAGCTCACGCCGGAGCAATATCGCGTCACGCAGGAAAGCGGCACCGAGCGCCCCGGAACCGGCGAATACCTCTATAATAAGGAGCCGGGAATCTATGTCGATATCGTCTCCGGCGAGCCGCTTTTCGCTTCGTCCGACAAATATGAGTCCCATTGCGGGTGGCCCAGCTTCACCAAGCCGATCGAACCCGCCAACGTCGCGGAACTGACCGACATTTCGCATGGCATGGTGCGGACAGAAGTGCGTTCGACACATGGCGACAGCCATCTGGGACACGTCTTCCCCGACGGCCCGGTAGATCGCGGCGGTCTTCGCTATTGCATCAATTCGGCGTCGCTCCGTTTCGTTCCCAAGGACCGGATGGAGGCTGAGGGATACGGTCTGTATCTCGATCAGGTCGAGGATATCGGTTGAAGGTTTTGACCTGAGATGACAGTCGAAATCGGAGGCGTGGCCACGCGAAGTATTTGAAATGAAATACCGACGATATGAAATTAATTTACATTCAATCTAACTGATCCACAGGCATTCGACAGGGCAATTAAGTAAGACTTCTTTCTGTCGTAATGATCACTAATCTGATCCGGCGCACCGCTTCGGCGGAATCAGGCAAATGCGCAGCCTCGGTATGATTATGCTATCACCACACATACCGGGGCTTTCCGGGGCTTTTGACCAGTTCACATTGCCCTGCACATGCCATTCTGGATCTTTTTCCTGCCCAGAGCAGATGAATCATCCGATATTGCGGTTGCAGTTACCTCCTGAATTCTATTGCAAATAGCGGACAATTATATTCAATATACTGTCCCATTCTTACGAGACTGCGTGTTTCGGTTAAGCAATATGTTTGGAGGCGATTTGGACAGCGCGTTTGGGGCCTACCGGATTTATTCCGAGGAGGAGTGTGCGGAAGCACCGGCACTCGACTGGCCCTATGTTTGCGCACTGCACCTGCTTCGGAAACCCGTCGAAAGCGCCGTTTCCGAGTTTCTTGCCTTCGTTGGCAATGCATCGCGGTCGGATCGGGCATGGATGATCGGGTATACACCCGATCTCCTGCGGTTTCGCAATACGCATGAATGGTGTAAGGGCGACACCACAGCCTATATTTCCGAGCTTCAGGAGGTGCCCACCACGCTGATTGCATGGTTGCACCGTTATCTGACCGAGGGACAGGCCGTTGCCGTCCACGATGTCAAAGGTCTGCCGCGCACCGCACGCCTCATTCAGGCGGAATTCCTGCGTCAGGGAAACAAGAGCATTCTCAGCATACCGGTTTTTTATCAGGACCGGCTGCGGGGGATCATCGGCTTCGATGCAACCGTGGAAGCCAGACGCTGGTCACGCGCGGAAATCAAAGCCATGTTCCACTGCGCCAGCCTGATTGCCCACGCAAAATACTCCATACAAGATAACGAGCCGCCTTCAGACGAAGAGCCCGACCCGACATCGGTACTCTATGTCAGCAAAAGGGGGGTGATGCGTGGGGTTCCGCCCGAGGAAATCATCGGCGTTCGTTCGGCAGGCAATTACAGCGAGATATGGCTTAGCGACGGTTCCATGGTTCTCGATTCCCGTCCGCTCGGCCTATGGGCGGGCATGCTTCCGGCAAGCATCTTTTTCCGCATTCACCGTACCACATTCATAAATGTCCTGCAGGTCTCCGACATAGACAGAAGCATGATCGACAAATGGCTGGTCAGGATGCGCGGCATCGACCAGTCATGGCCGGTCTCGCGGTCCTATCGCAAAGCACTTCGTGAGCGCTTGGGCTTTTAGCCTTTATTTCGCCTTACTTTTGTCCGTTCTTCGCCGCAAAATTCGACACGAAATGCGCAGGCTTTTCTCCCATTGGTGTCATTTAACCGCTGAACAGGGTCAAATTCCGGTTTTGCCTTAATCTAAAATCGGCCGCTCAATGCAGATCCAGATGTGCTTTGAGCGGTGTGTCGTCATGCACCGGAACTGTCTGCCTTTCGATCATGCGATGGACGAGCGGCGGTTTGTCTCCCTTGTGCAACGCAAAGAGGCGTTCCGACACTTCAGCATCGGCCTGTGTCCGGCGCTGGTTATGTCGGACATATTCTACCCAGGTCGGCACGTGATAACTTTCCGTCCAGGTTTCCGGGTTCTCCAGATCACGCAGCAGCGCCCATTGCCGGGCACCGTCGCGGATGCGTATGCGGCGACGCAAGGCCATAGCGGAAAGGAACGCCGGAACGTCTTCCTGTGCAATTCTGTAATCGACCATAATCATGATCGGGCCGCTGCGTGAACGCAGATCAAGACGAAGCTGCGGCTCACTGAAACGGTTGAGCGGATCGAGATTGAGGGCCTCGAAATCAGGCTGCGGAAGGAGAAGGCCGATCAGCGCCCCGAACATCAGCACCACGGCAGCGGCCAGAAGCGCACCCGGCACGCCATATTCGTCCGCGACAGCACCCCAGAGCCAGCTGCCAGCCGCCATGCCGCCGAAGGTCGCCGTCTGATAGAGCGCCAGCGCGCGCCCCACGACCCAGCGCGGCGTGGAAAGCTGCACCGTGACATTGAACAATGACAGCGCCAGAACCCACGAAACCCCGGCAGGCAGCAGGAAAATACAGCTCAGCCACATATTCCGGCTGATCGACAGCAAGGCGCAGCTGATCGCAAAGGCGACGAAAGCGCCGCGCACCAGCCACTCATTGCCAAGAAGTTCGCGAAGCCGGGCGCTGAGCAAGGCCCCGCCAATCGCCCCAAGCCCGAAAAAGCCCAGCATGATGCCGTAGGTCAAGGCTGTTCCGTGAACGAGATCGCGCGCGACGAGCGGCAGAAGCGCCAGAATGACAATCGCGGACAGGCCGAACAGAAAGCCGCGGAACATCACTTTCAGGAGGTTCGGCGACATGGCGACATAACGCAGCCCCGCCACCATGGCTGGTCCAAGCGTTTCGCGCGGCAGGGTGGATTTGACCGTTTCCGGCTTCCACTGCCATAGCGCCAGAATGAGCGCACAATAGCTGAACGCATTGAAAATGAAGGCAAAAGCTGCACCCGCCGCCGCGACGATGATACCGCCGATGGCGGGACCGATGCTGCGCATGAGATTGAAGCTCATGCTGTTGAGCGCCACGGCCGCAGGCAGATCGGTACGGGGCACGATGTCGCCCATCGATGCCTGCCACGATGGATTATGCAACGCCCCGCCGCAGCCAATCAGGAATGTGAAGCTGAGCAGCATCCATGGGGTGAGAATGCCGAGATAGGCAAAAGCCGCCAGCGCGACCGAAATGATAAGCAGCAGAACCTGCGCGGTCAGCATAATGCGGCGGCGGTCAAAATTATCGGCCAAAGCCCCTGCCGCAACTGAAAAGATCATCACAGGCAGGGTTGTCGAAGCCTGTACCAGTGCAACCATATCGTCCGAATGGGCGATGGTTGCCATCATCCAGCCAGCGCCGACCGTCTGAACCAGACCGCCGAGGTTGGAAACCAATGTAGCAGACCAGAGCGCCCGAAATGTCTTGTATTGGAAAGGCGCCAGGGGGGAAACTTTCTGCGGCACCGGACGACCTCCCGTTCCACCTGCCTGAGAGCCAGAATCAAAAAGCGACATGTGTGTGCGAAAATGGTGATTTTCGAGTACCGGAGCGGAGCGTACTTGAACGTCCGTGAGCACCGGAACGCAGGAAATTGCCATTTGCAGCCACAGATGGCGGCTTTTGGAACAGGCTTGAATAGAGCGGATACGTGAATCTCTCTCCACGGACAAGGGGTTAAAACCGTCGGCACACGAGAATGATGATTGACTCCATCTTTCAACTAGGTAGACTGGTCTACCTAGTTACTCGGGTAAAATGTGATGAGCGATCCTGCAACGACGAGTTCAAGACCGGCACGCGAGCGGCTTTTAGCAGCGGCGGCGGAACTGTTTTACGACGAAGGCATTTCGGCAACCGGGATCGACGCGATCATCCAGCGTGCAGGCGTGGCAAAGCAGAGCCTCTACAATAACTTCACGTCCAAGGCAGAGCTGGTGGCAACCTATCTGGAGCACCGCCATGCCGAATGGCTGGACCTCTATGACAAGCGACTGGAACAAGCCGCAAACCCGATGGACGGGATTCTGGCGGTGTTCGACGCCTATCGCGATCATGCGGAATTTGCCTATGAGCACGGGTTTCGAGGCTGCGGCCTCTTGAATGCGGCAGCCGAACTGCCTGCTGGCGATCCGGGCCGCGAGGCGGTAAGAAAACACAAGGAAGAGGTCGAGGGCCTGCTTGTGACACATCTCACTGGCCTGATCCCCGACGACCCGCCCCGGGTTCAGCAGATGGCCGTGCAGCTTTCCTTCATTCTCGAAGGAGCGATCATGCGGGCTGGTCTTGAAGGCAATAGTGCACGACTGGGCGAAGCCAAGGCCATGGTCGCGACCATTTTGAAGCCAATTTAAAATGCAATCATCGAGAGACTATTTTCTGGGGGTGACCGCCATCATCGTCGCTTCCACCATCTGGGGCACGACCGGAACTGCGGCAACCTTTGCGCCAGAGGTCGGCGCGGCTGCAATCGGTGCTGCGGCCATGGGCCTTGGCGGACTGGCGCAAGCCGCAATCGCCTGGCGCGGGCTGATCGCCTCGCGAAAGGCGCTCGCCGGTCAATGGCGCATCCTCATACTGGGCGCGGTCTCAGTCGCGATCTATCCCCTCGCCTTCTATGCTTCCATGCGCATGGCTGGCGTGACCATCGGAACAGTCATTTCGCTCGGTTCCGCCCCGCTTCTTTCGGCAGGAATCGAGTATCGGCAAAGCGGCTTTCGCCCGTCGCTGCGCTGGCTGGCAGGTGCAATCATCGGCATTATCGGCATGGTCCTGCTCAGCTTGTCGGAACATGGCGGCACCCATGCCCCATCTGACGGGAACTCTATCCTCACAGGCTCTCTGGTCGGGCTGATAGCAGGCTTTACCTATGCGCTTTATTCCTCGTGCGCGCGCCAGCTGATGCAGGGCGGCATATCATCGACAACTGCAATGGGCGCGACCTTCGGCATAGGCGGTCTTCTGCTGATGCCGGTGCTGATCGCAACCGGCGGACCATTTCTCGCTTCATGGAACAATGCGGCTGTCGGGCTCTACATGGCTTTCGTGCCGATGTTTCTCGGCTATGTCTGTTTCGGTTACGGCTTGAGCCGCGTCGAAACGAGCGTGGCGACCACGATCACCCTGTTCGAGCCGGTGGTGGCAGCGTTCTTCGCGGTGGTGATCGTTGGCGAGCGGCTTTCCGCTCTCGGCTGGTTTGGCGTTCTTCTGGTCGTCATCTGCCTTGTCTGCATCACCATGCCGACCCGCAATCAGAGAATGCCGCTGGAAGCACCAGAAGCCTCGGCTTGACATGCTTTAAGCCAGTCTTTCACTGCGGTAACAGATTCCGGATGGCGCGGCTTTCTCAATGAAACCGCATAGAAATCTGCGCCCACCCGCAACTCGGTAGCCAGAGGCTGCACAAGACTGCCTGCGGCCACTTCCTTTTCCACGAAGAAACGGCTTGCCAGCGCCAGCCCTTGCCCGGCAATCGCCGCATCGATGGCAAGCGAAGTCTGGTTGAAGCGAATATTCTTCGCCGAAGTCGACACGCCATCCGGAAAAGCCTTTTCCAGATAGCGCGGCCAGAAATTATGCCCGTCATGCAGCAGCGGATAGCGTTCCAGATTTTCCGACCGCCCCGGATCGCCAAGCTTTTCGACCAGCACCGGACTTGCAACGGCGACAATCACATGCTCGAAAAGCAGCTCCGCATTCAGCCCCGGACCGAAAGGCGGCTCGCCGTAGCGAACCGCCAGATCGACGGCATCGGTCTGGAAATTGGCGACCTTGTCGCTGGCGACAATGCGCAATTCTATATCGGGCTGCGCACGCGTGAATTCGGCCAATCGCGGAATCAGCCATTTCGATGCGAAGGTCGGCGTCACGCTGATCGTCAGGTGCTGCGGTTCAGGTCGCAGCATCTCGGTCGCCTCAGAAAGCAGATCGAACGCGCGCCGCACATTGGCAATATATGCACGGGCCGGTTCGGTCATAACCAGCGTGCGGGGTTGGCGTTCAAAGAGTTTCAGTCCAAGCTCTGCCTCAAGCCCGCGTATCTGCTGGGCCACCGCCGCCTGTGTCACGCCAAGTTCTTCCGCCGCCAGCCGGAAATTCAAATGCCGCGTGACGACTTCAAACACACGCAGACCGTTGAGCGAGGGAAGTCTTTTCATAAATCTAACTCGATAGATTTTCTACTGATTAGTGTTACGCATTCTCGTTCGTAAGAATAGTAGATTTCCGATATAACGTCAAAAATGGTTATAGAAAGTTGCCGTTTCGCGCAACACTCTGAAAAAAGGAACGCACCATGACAGTAGAAAAAGTAGCGATTGTAACGGCCGGCGGAAGCGGCATGGGCGCAGCCGCCGCGCGCAGGCTTGCACAGGACGGCTTCAAGGTTGCAATTCTCTCATCTTCCGGCAAGGGCGAAGCGCTTGCACAGGAACTGGGCGGCATCGGCGTTACCGGCTCGAACCAGTCGAATGACGATCTGAAGCGCCTCGTGGACGCGGTTCTGGAAAAATGGGGCCGTATCGACGTGCTGGTAAACAGCGCAGGCCATGGCCCGCGCGCGCCGATCCTCGAAATTACCGATGAAGACTGGCACAAGGGGATGGACACCTATTTCCTGAATGCAGTTCGCCCGTCCCGTCTGGTCGTGCCGACAATGCAGAAGCAGAAGTCGGGCGTCATCATCAATATCTCGACCGCATGGGCATTCGAGCCGAGCGCCATGTTCCCGACTTCGGCGGTGTTCCGCGCCGGGCTTGCCTCTTTCACCAAGATTTTTGCCGACACCTATGCAGCAGACAATATTCGCATGAACAATGTTCTTCCGGGCTGGATCGACAGCCTGCCGAAGGTAGAAGAGCGCCGCGCAAGCGTTCCGATGCAGCGCTATGGCAAGAGCGAGGAAATCGCAGCCACGATCGCCTTCCTCGCATCGGATGGTGCCGCCTATATCACCGGCCAGAACTTGCGCGTGGATGGCGGGTTGACCCGGGCCGTTTAAGTTGACGACGCGGCGGCAGCGCAAAACCTGCCGCCGCGCCGCATCCATCAGGCCGAATAACGCTTGGCGCCATCCATCCAGGTTTCGCTGACCTTGATTTTACTGATCTTCACATCGGGCGCGGTGGGGTCTTCTTCCAGAATGGCGAAGTCCGCGAATTTTCCGGTTTCCAGCGAGCCTATCTGGTCTTCCATATGGCACTGCCAGGCCGCATCGATGGTGACGGCGCGCAGCGCTGCATCCACCGGAATACGCTCTTCCGGGAAGAACACGTCGCCGCCTTCATTCATTACGCGAGTGACGGCATCCTCGACATAGCGCAGCGGTTCAATCGGCGTCACGTTCCAGTCGGAATGGAGCGAAATCTTGAGGCCCGCAGCCAGCGCCGACGCACACGGATCGTAGAAGCGAGCGCGCTCGGGCCCCAGAAGACGGTCGCGGAACGCCTTGCCCCACCAGCGCACATGGCCGATCAGGAACGATGGCGAAACGCCCATATCCTTCATACGCACCATCTGTTCCGGATGGAAAACGCTGCAATGCTCGATGCGATGACGCAGATCGCTGTTCGAGGTTTTTCCAAGAACGGCCTCGTAGGCATCCAGAACCATATCGATTGCCGCATCGCCATTGGCGTGAACGCCAACCTGCCAGCCGCCTTCATGCGCCCGACGGATGACATCCGTTACCTGCTCGAGGCTATAGTTCAAAGCGCCGCGTGCATCGGTGCCCAGATAGTTTTCGCGCTGATAGCCGGTCTGCGCCTGATTGGAACCATCCGCCCAGGCCTTGATGCCGTCGACGCGGAAAAGATCGTTGCCGCGACCGGGCTTGATCCCTTCCTTTTCCCACTCATCCATGATCGTCGACACCAGCATGCCGCGATAGCGCACCGGAGCCTTGCCTTCGCCCAGAACCGCATCGAGGATTTTCAGATCCTGCGCACCGGCCATAATGCCGATGCCGCAATCGTGCAGCATGGTACAGCCGACGGAACTTGCATGATCCAGAAGGCGTTGGACCCGCCCGATCATATCCGCCGCCGTGGGAGACGGCATGGCCCCCAGGAACATCTGCTGCGCGGCCATCTCTTCAAGGCGTCCGGTCAGATTGCCATTGGCATCCTTCACAAAGCGGGCGCCGGATGGATCAGGCGTCTCGCGGGTGATGCCGGCAGCCTTGAAGGCGGCACTGTTGGCATAGGCGATATGGCCGTTGCTTTCCTGCATGAAGAACGGATTGTTGGGCGCAAGCGCATCCAGTTCGGCCAGCGTCGGAATTTTGGCGTCACGGGTGATGCTGGCGTCGAACTGCTGCGCGCGCACCCATTCGCCCGGCTTGGCATCAGCCACACCTTTCTGCAACTTCGACCAGACGGTCGCGTAATCCGGCGTCGTGATCGGGCTGACATCGATCCAGTCCTCGAAGGCCGTGAACACGAAATGCATATGCGGATCGATCAGGCCCGGCATCAGGGTGCGGCCCTGAAGATCCACCACCTGCGTGCCGGAACCAATGGCCGTCTGCACGTCATCCAGTTTGCCGACGGCCAAAATCTTGTTGCCGCGAATGGCAATCGCTTCGGCCTGCGGGGCCTTGTCGTTCATGGTCAGGATCGTCCCGCCCTTGAAGATGATATCGCTTGCAGGTGCCGCAGCCTGCTGCGCAAAGGCCCCGCCCGGCACGGAACAGGCAAAAGCCGAAGTCGCGGCGGCAGCGCCGAGATATTTGAGAAAATCACGCCTTGAGGCGGTGGATCGCAGATAGGCCACCATACCAGGATTACAGGCTATACACATCCGAATACCCTTCTTTACCGCCGCAGCAAAACATCACCGATCAGGTGGCAATCAACTTGCAGTTCTACACGATACTGAAAGAGTATTACAAATTATAAAATGGCAATTATTCTTATTTAAATTAGAATATGCTAAAATTAATATTCATAGCGAAATCGAAATAAAGATAAACCTTGATATGTGTTTTATCTTGTCGATTTCATATGCCCGCAACTTTGAAGCAACGATTCATAAAGTTTCTCGCCGCTTCAAGAAAGTCCAGTCAGCCGCGTTTCGATCTGCGCTCTAACCTACATTTTCTCGCCCGGCAGTTGGCTTGCCTGCCTGATCCAGTCCGCCAACTGGGCTTCATCCACATCGTCCTGCTCGTGAATGTGGAAATAACGCGTGTCCTGGCTCTTGGATTCGACCGGCGGCATCGGCTTCAGCTTTGCGCCGCGAAAGAACGCCACTTTTATATATTTGTCGAAACAATGATAGCTGAGGAACCAGCCCTCTCCCTTCAAACCGTAGAACGGAGAGTTCCATTTGACTGCCTTGTGCACATCGGGAACGGTACGCACGATGAGGGTATCAAGGCGGCGACCTGCCTCGCTTTTCCATCCCGGCATGGCAGCAATATAGGCCTGAACCGGCGCATCACCTTCCCCTTTTGCAATCTGGGGATTACCGCCCGACAAAAGTACGGGACCGTCAGGTTTTTTATCGGTCATCGCGTTTCCTCCACTGATCACCTTCCACAGGCCCCTCATCGAGGCGACCATAACATCTCATCTGGTTTACGACCAAGCTTTGGATGGCCGGAAAGAACAGCTCCCGTTTCGATGCGGCTTCGTGTAAGCAGAGCTGACCATACCAAACAAGCAGATGGCAATGAGACGATTTTTCAACCTTGCGGCACTCGGAATTGCTCTGGCATTTCTATCGCCGGGCCAAATCAACCTTGCTTTCGCGGATGAAAATCTTCCTCGCCTCCTGCCAGAACCCGGCGTGAGTGCGCATATCGAAAAACGCGAAGAGGGTTATGTTCTGATCCAGCCGGATGGATCAAAGCTCGTCCTGCTGGATTCCGACTGGCTTGCAGGGCTGGACGGACCGGTCGACTTCGAAACCGGCGACTATGATTTCGACGGCTACACCGATCTTGCCCTGCGCGCGCGAGAAGCGGGAAGCCTTGACGTCGGCGTTGCGCTTTATCTCTACGATCAGAAAGCCAGATCCTTTTCGCCCCTGATAATCGAGGACGAACTTGGCGGGAAACTCAATTGCGGTGAGCTGTGGAATGTCGAGCGCATCCCGGAGCGAAAACTGATCAAAAGCAGCTGCAGTCTGGACGGGCATTATAGCCGGGTCGATATGCTATCGATCGGTCGCGACAGAACGGTGCGGCTTGTGCAGCAATCCCGCCCGGAAGAACAAATCTCCGGCTGGCCCTACCTGATAAAACCCATGCGTATGGTCACCTACGACCCGCAGGGAAACAGTATTCTCGAAACCCCCATAGCCCCGGATGAAACGGAACAAGGCTGGGAAGTCCCGCTGGAAAAGCTGACCCTCTACAGTAACCCTGACCGGCAAAGCGCCACAAACGCCTATCTGACCAAGGGCGACAAGGTGCGCAAGCTTGCTTATGCCGGTGATGACTGGATGAAGATCGCCTATCAGGGCAAAACCGGGCCGCTGGAGCGCTGGATATCCCTGAAAGAAGCCTATGATCTTGCGGTATGGCAGGTCGAAAACGGACAAAAGCCGCAACCCCTGCAGCTCGGTCTCGCGGATTACAGCCGGGTCGACAAGGATCAGCATTACTACAGGCACCTGTTCACGCTGACCCTTTCAAATGAAGGCCAGGAGGCGGAGAACCTCAGCTATGGTGAATTGCACCTGATTTTCACATCTGCCGACGGCCGGCAGACCACGCACAAGCTCTATGACCTCTTCAACAAGACCCTGGAGCCGGGAAAGAGCGAAACGCTCGACGACAACCCCGTGCAAAAGCGAGGCGGACAGTATGTGATCTATCACCCGGTCAACGATGAAGACGCCTATTCGCCGTTCTTCCCGGAAGGACTGGCTGTCGGAAAATACAGAATCCGCCCAGTTCTGACCGGCCCCAATCTGAAGAGCCCCATTTACAGCCGGGACGAAATCGAGATGGAATATCCACCCAAACTACCGGGCAGCCTGATCGAGCCGTGAACTGGCTCCCCACCGTGCCAGTGCGTCCAGCGCCATGTTCATCGGCAAAGCTGGTGCAAACAGGAAGCCCTGCCCACTATTGCAGCCGAGTTTACACAGCATGTCGCGATCTTCCTCCGTCTCGATCCCCTCAGCGGTAACCTTGATGCCAAGGGCATCGCCAAGCTCGACCATGGCCCGCACGATATGCTGGTCGCCCTCGGAATCGGCGATGCCGCGCACGAACACCTTGTCGATCTTGATCTTGGTGATGAGGCCCTTCTTCAACGAGGCAAAGGTTGCAAAGCCGGTGCCGAAATCGTCCAGCGCGATGGAAATCCCGGCGTTCGACAGCGCGCCCAGACTGTCGTTCATCCCGCGCTGATCGAACGGAGCCTCCTCTGTAATCTCGATTTCGAGCATGGATATCGGGAGATCGCGCTTTTCCATCTGGGACAGGATTTCGTGCGGAATGCGCCCTCCAGCCAATTCGCGAGGCGAAAGATTCATGGCGACCGTCAAATCGTTGCGTCCACCCTCAATGAGTTTGTCGATCATCTCGCAGCAATTGAAAAATACATTATGCGTGAGCTGCCGCACCACCCCCACTTCGCAAGCGACGTCGATAATTTCCGGTGGAGCGATTGTGCCGTGCTGCGGATGATCCCAGCGCAGCAGAGCCTCGAAACCGATCATCCGTCCGCTGGAAAGCTCAACCACCGGCTGGAAGTAAGTTTGAACCTGCCCGGTTTCGATTGCGATACGCAGATCACGCTCGATGCTCTGCTTGCGCTCCCACTCGTGCTGAAGGCGTTTCTCGAAAAAGTAATATTCGTTGCGACCGCGTTTTTTGGCGGCATAAAGGGCGAAATCGGCCTGCAGCAGCATGTCCACGGGATCAAGGCGTTCAAGTCGGCAGATGCCGACACAAGCACCGATCTCGACCGACAAAATACCCTGATAATGCGCCGTCAAACTGCCGATAATGCGTGCCGCCACAAGGCCCGCCTCTATCTTCGCCGACGGCTCTGGATAAAGAAGCACGAATTCATCGCCGCCGATACGCGCCAGAACGGATCGTTCCGGCGAAACCTGGCGAATGCGTTGCGCAATGGCGACAAGGAGATCATCTCCCATTTTATGGCCGTAGGTATCGTTGACGGATTTGAAGCCGTCGAGATCGATCAGCATGACAATGAACGGGCCGTCCTTCAACGGAAACAGGCGAATGGAAGTTTCCAGGCCGCGCCGGTTGAAGAGCCCGGTCAGCGGGTCTTCCTGCGACTTGAGCGCCATTTCGTCCGCTGTCTGCTTGGCTTCGTGCTTCAGCCTGCTGGTTTCGATAAACCTGTTCTGCCCCAGCAGCGCGCCACGGGTGATCCCGAACCAGAACAACACGACCGAGAAAGCAAGCACGCCATGCTGCAGATCGGCCTGCCACAGAAGACAGATCGCCGTCACGGCCAGCGGTGGCGTTATGAAATTGATCGCCACCGCAGCATAGGACGCGCCATAGGTCACCGCCCCTGCACAGATGCCGGCGAGAATGACCAGATAAACCGAGGACTGCGAAGCGGTGAAGCCATGGGACAAAACCGCGACACCGGCCCAGAGCGTGCCGGACAGAGCCGCCAGCAATCGAAACCGTGTTAGCTGGCTCTGGATGGTGGCAGCGTTTTCAGCTGGCGCGGCAGCACTTCGATAAAAGGCAATAGCATCGATGAAACGGAGCGCGTTGACGATATTAACCAGCGCAAACCAGACAAAAGAAACCAGAAAGTGATGCTCAGCGACTTGAACCAGCAGGATAAGCGCAGACAGGATGCTGCTGATAGGCATTGAGAAGCGCAGGCCCTCGCAGATATCCCTGAGCTGATCCGTCAATATTTTGTCGGTGACAGGGCTGCTTCGATGGCCATATATGGACTTGGCCAGTTGCAGCCAGTATGCGATTTTCGACCCCATCTGTACGCTACCGCAAACGAGAGCACGTTCAACGTTTTCGATCAGGCACGACCCTCTTGTTCCCGAACGAAAAGGAATGACAGCAAACCTGCCCCCAACTGACAAGTATAACATGCATGCAATCTAGGGTCAGGATCTATTAATTTGATGGAAATGGCACCTGAAATGACAAGAGCTGCCAGGAGAGACGCGAAGAACGGGGCGGCTCCCCCGGCTGAGCGGTTCGACGCAGCAGATCGCGAGTCATTTCGGCGCCCGGAGGATGCGGCCCATCGCCAGACGTGCCGCATCCGGGTATTTTCAACTTGATTTCTTATTGCGCAAGACGAGATTTATTCGGTCTGCTGGACTTCCGCCGTCAGCAGCAGCTTGTCGATGCGGCGGCCGTCAAGATCCACAATTTCGAACACCCATCCGTTCTTGACGAATGTTTCACCCACATCCGGCAAATGCTTCAGTTCCTCAAGCGCCAGCCCGGCAACGGTGTTGTATTCCGCATCGTCATCGACCGAAAAATGCAGGAACTCCGAGAACTCGTCAATCGGCATCCAGCCCGAGACGAGGTATGAACCATCTGCCCGGCGTACAATCGCTTTTTCTTCGACATGATCCTCCTGCATGGCGCCGATGATCGCTTCCATCACATCGCCTGCGGTGATGACCCCTTCGAAATGGCCGTATTCGTCATAGACGAGCACCATATGGGTCGGCGTACCGCGAATGGCTTCCACCACGTCCAGCGCATCGGAAAAATCCGACACGACCGGAACGTCCCTGACAATCTCGCGCAGGTTGACGCTGCCCCTGGACGATAGTTGGTTGAAGAAGTCGCGTACCTGCAGGACGCCGATCACTTCGTCGGAATCCTCGCCGCGTACCGGAAGCCGCGAACGGCTGGTGTTCTGCAGCTGCTCGCGGATTTCGTCGAAGCTGTCGTCTATATCGACCATTTCGACATCCATGCGCGGCGTCATCAGCCCGCGCGCCGTGCGGTCGGCAAGGCGCATCACGCCCGCGATCATGCGGGATTCCTCCGTTTCGATCACGCCCGCGCTATGCGCTTCGGCGAGGACGGACCTGATCTCTTCGTCGGTCACGCCATCGCTCGACTTGCCGGACTGGCCGAGCAGTTTCAGGACCAGACGGCCCGACGTATCGAGAAGCCAGACCAGAGGTGCGGCCATTTTGGACAGCAGCGCCATCGTCGGCGCGACACGGCTTGCAACCGCTTCCGGTTCGCGCAGCGCGATCTGCTTCGGCACGAGTTCACCGACGATCAGCGACAGGTAAGTGATGACCACGACAACCGAACCGACGCCGAGCGCATCGGCAAGAGCTGGCGAAAAGCCCTGCCCCAGAAGCCAGCCCGACAGACGCGCGCCCAGCGTTGCGCCGGAAAACGCGCCCGACAGAATGCCGACAAGGGTGATACCGATCTGGACGGTGGAGAGAAAACGACCGGGATTATCTGCAAGCTCGATGGCCATGCGGGCGCCGCGGCTGCCCTTGTCGGCCATTACCCTCAGTCGTGCCGGACGGGAGGAAACCACTGCGAGTTCCGACATGGCAAGAACACCATTGAGGATCGTCAACAGCACGACCGTAATTATTTCAAAGTACAAAACTGCCCCTCGGGATCAGATAATCGGACTATAATGATAGAAAGGAACCGCCCCTCTTTCCAGAGGTGGCCGCATAAAATACTGCGATACTGCCAGATTTGCAGTAGTAACACTGCTCTCTTCTGATCAACGGCGCCAGCCTTTTCGCTTCCTTCCAGTAAATGATTCACGATGCAGGTAAAACGGCACAACCATCCTCTGGTCAGGCCAATTAGGTTTAATAGCCGAAATTCAGTAGGTCTTTCCCGCTGCACTGCGGGTTTTTTGCTGCTCGCGCAAAATTGGCTTGACCAGAAACAAGTAGCCTTCTACTTCTTCCATTCATAGGTGACGAAACTTTGCGCGAGGGAGGAAGCGCGATGGGAGGATTGCCGTCAGCAACAGCGCGCGCCGATACCGCGCCTATCTTGCTCAAACTGGATTCCGTTTCCAAAGAATTTCCGGGCGTCAAAGCCTTGTCGAATGTCAGCTTTGAATTGCGGGCGGGCGAAGTTCATGCCGTCTGCGGCGAAAACGGCGCGGGCAAATCGACCTTGATGAAGATCGTCAGCGGCGTTTATCAGCCGGATGGCGGGACAATCCATTATCGTGACCAGCCGGTCAGCTTTGCCTCCACGCTTGAATCGGAAGCGGCAGGCATCGCCATCATTCATCAGGAACTGAACCTCGTTCCGCACTTAAGCGTTGCCGAAAACATCTATCTCGCGCGCGAGCCGAAACGCGGCTTCTTTGTCGACCGCCGCAAGCTGAAGGAAGATGCACAGCGCTGCCTCGACCGGCTTGGCGTCAGGATCGACCCGTCCACCCAGGTGCTGAACCTGTCGGTCGCCCAATGCCAGATGGTTGAAATCGCCAAGGCTCTCTCGCTCAATGCTTCCGTACTCATCATGGACGAACCGACCTCCTCGCTGACCGAGCAGGAAGCGCAGCTTCTGTTCAAGGTCATCCGCGAGTTGAAGGCGCAAGGCACCGGCATCGTCTATATTTCGCATCGTCTCGATGAAATGGCGGAGATTGTAGACCGCGTCACCATCCTGCGCGACGGGCGCTATGTCTGGACCAAAGACTTTGACGCCGTCACCGTCGATGAGATCGTGGCCGGGATGGTCGGGCGCTCGCTTGATGAGAAATTTCCGGAACCGACGCGCAAGCCGACGGCAGAAGTGATTTTCTCCGTCGCAGGACTGACGCGAAGCGGCGTCTTCGAGAATATCGGATTTGAACTCCGGCGCGGAGAAATCCTCGGTTTTGCCGGGTTGATGGGTGCGGGGCGTACGGAAGTGGCGCGCGCGATCTTCGGCGCCGATCCACACGATGCCGGAACCATTGTGCTTGAAGGCGAGACGCTTTCCATCGCGAGCCCGCGTGACGCCATCGAGGCAGGCATCGCCTATCTGTCGGAAGATCGCAAGGCGCAAGGGCTGGCCGTCAAGATGCCGGTCGATGCCAATCTGACGCTTGCCAATATGGAAGCGGTCAGCAGTTCCTATGGCGTGATCGATTTCGAACGGCAGCGGCAGGCAAGCCAGCGCTATGTTGATCTTCTCAACATCAAGACACCGGGGCTGGCCCAGCCCGTACGCCTGCTTTCGGGCGGCAACCAGCAGAAGATCATCATCGGCAAATGGCTGTTCCGCGAGCCGCGCATCATGTTCTTCGACGAGCCGACGCGGGGCATCGATGTGGGCGCGAAATTCGCGATCTACCAGATCATGGACGAACTGGCCGCAAGGGGTATCGGCATTGTGCTGATCAGCTCGGAGCTGCCGGAAATTCTCGGGCTTTCGGACCGCGTGGCGGTCTTTCACGAGGGACGCATCACCGCTGTCCTGAACACGGCTGCGACATCGCAGGAAGAAATCATGACCTATGCCTCCGGGCGGGGGCGGCAGGACAAATGAGGACGCAGTAATGGCCGAAATCACTACGGACAAGCCCCAGCAGACGGCAAAATCCAAGGGGCTCAGCGACCGCCAGAAGGATATCATCCAGAAATTTGCGGCTGTCGGCAGCCTGATCCTTCTGGCGGCGATCTTTTCCGTCACCAGCAGCGCTTTCATGACCGTCAACAATGCGATGACCATCGCCTTGCAGGTGACCTCAATCGCGTTTCTCGGCATCGGTGCGACCTATGTCATCATTACCGGCGGCATCGATCTTTCGGTCGGCTCCGTGCTGGCGCTTGCCGGTGTTGTGGCCGCACTTGCGGTCAAGGACCTTTCGCTGCCCATCCCGCTCGCCATGCTGCTCGGCATATTGACGGGATCGCTCTGCGGCCTCATCAACGGCTTTGTCATCACCAAGCTGAAGCTGCCGCCCTTCATCGCCACGCTCGGCATGATGCTGATCGCGCGCGGCGTCGCGCTGCAGATCACCGGTGCGCGCGCCGTCTCCGGCCTTGGCGAATCCTTCGGCGTGCTGGGCAACGGCTCGCTGTTCCGCATCGAGAGCATCGACGAACAGGGTTTTCCGGTCGTCACCTTCCCCGGCATCCCCTACCCGGTGGTGCTGATGATCGTGATCGCGATCGCGGCGGCACTCGTGTTGAACCGCACCGTGCTTGGCCGCCACATCTATGCCATCGGGTCGAATGCGGAGGCCGCAAGGCTTTCGGGCGTCAACGTCGCCCGCGTGACGGCCTTCACCTATGTCGTATCGGGAACACTGGCGGGACTGACGGGCTGCGTTCTCATGTCCCGCCTCGTCACCGCACAGCCCAATGAAGGGGTTGCCTATGAGCTCGACGCCATTGCGAGCGCTGTCATCGGCGGCACGTCGCTGATCGGCGGTGTCGGCACGATTTCGGGTACGTTCATCGGCTCGTTCGTCATCGGAATCCTGCGGAATGGCCTCAATATGAACGGCATTTCCGCTTTCACACAGCAGATCATCATCGGCCTCGTCATTCTGGTCACGGTATGGATCGACCAGATGCGCAACCGCCGATGAGAGGGGAGACGGAATGCGTCAGGCGTTCCGGAAAAGGGTAGAGCCAAGAGCTCGATAACAGGAGGAAAATATGCGTAAACTGGTGTCTGCATTGATGGCTTCGGCCTTTGTGTTTGCAGGAGTGGCAGGCGCTTCGGCGGGCGAAATCGCCGTGATCGTCAAGACCGTGAATTCAACCTTCTGGCAGAATGTCCAGAAGGGCGCCGAAGCTGCGATCAAGGATTCCAAGGATCACACCATGACCTTCCAGGGTCCGGCGGCTGAATCGGCCATCGCCGATCAGGTCAACATGGTGGAAAATGCCGTGAACCGCAAAGTGGACGCGATCCTTCTTGCGCCGTCCGACCCGGATGCGCTGACGCCTGCCGTGAAGAAGGCCTGGGAAGCCCGCATTCCGGTCGTCATCATCGACTCGCAACTCGCCGATGGCGCCGACAAATACTACCAGTCGTTCCTCGCCACCGATAACCGCAAGGCCGGTGAAGCCGCGGCCAAGGCCCTGATCGACAAGGCAGGCACGACCGGCAAGATCGCCGTCATGTCCTATGTTGCAGGCGCTGGCTCGGAAATCGGTCGCGTCGGCGGCTTCGTGGACTACATCAAGGCCAATTCCAAGCTGGAAATCGTCGGCCCCTATTACTCGCAGTCGCAGATGGCGACAGCGCTTAACCAGACGACCGACGTTCTGGCGGCCAATAGCGACCTCGTCGGCATTTTCGGCGCCAACGAACCGACCGCCATCGGCATGGGCCGCGCGATCAAGCAGGCGGGCAAGGCTGGCAAGCTGACCGCCATCGGCTTCGACGGCAATCAGGACCTGCAGGAATTCGTCAAGGACGGCACGCTCAATGCCATTGTCGTTCAGGGTTCCTACCAGATGGGCGAAAAGGGCATCGAAACCCTGTTGAAAGTGCTGAACAAGGAAAAGGTCGAGAAGTTTGTCGATACGGGCGCCGTTGTCGTGACCAAGGACAATATCGACCAGCCGGAAGCCAAGAACGTGCTTTATTAAGCCAAAGCGACGAAGGGAGGCGTAATGCCTCCCTTCTTTATTAACGGCCATTCTTTTCGCGCCAGTTCTGGAACTTGCGCTCGGTCTCTTCCTTCGTACACGGATAGAGGCCGACAATGGTGGCGCCACTTAGCACTTCTTCCAGCACGAAATCCTCATAGGTTTCCATACCGATGCATTCGGCGGCGATTTCATCGGCAAGGTGAGCCGGAATGACCATGACGCCATCGGCATCGCCGACAAGCACATCGCCCGGAAACACCGCCGCATCGCCGCAGGCTATCGGCACGTTGATGTCCACTGCCTCATGCAGCGTCAGATTGGTCGGCGCGGAGGGCTTTGCGCAATAGGCCGGCATATCAAGCTCGCCGATCCCGCTGACGTCGCGAAAGCCGCCGTCTGAAACAATGCCCGCTGCGCCGCGCAAGGCAAGCCTTGTCACGAGGATCGACCCAGCCGTCGCCGCACGCGCATCCTTACGTGCATCCATCACCAGCACCCAACCGGGCGGACAGGCCTCTATCGCAACGCGCTGCTTATGATCCGGGTTGCGAAAAACCGTGATGGGGTTGCGGTCCTCACGCGCCGGGATATAGCGCAGCGTGAAGGCCTGACCGACCATATTTTCGCGCTTGCGCGCCACCGGCAGTACCCCTTGAATGAACTGGTTGCGCAGGCCGCGCTTGTACAGCGCCGTTGCAACGGACGCTGTCGAAACCGTCTTCAGCTTCGCCCGCGTTTCCTCGGAAAGCACATAATCTGACATCGAGGCTGCCTCTCAATAAATGACCGGTTCGTCGACAGGACGGCCGAAATCGGTTTTCAGGAAGTCGAAATCGCAGCCCTTGTCGGCCTGTTCGACATGTTTGGAAAAGACAAAGCCGTAACCGCGCTCATATTTGGGCGGCGGCGTCTGCCAGGCCGCACGCCGCGCCGCCAGCTCCTCATCCGAAACCAGCATGTTGAGACTGCGGGCTGGAATGTCGAGCTCGACCATGTCGCCGGTCTTCAGCAGGGCAAGCGGGCCGCCGATGAAGGATTCCGGCGCGACATGCAGAACACAGGCACCAAAACTCGTTCCCGACATGCGCGCATCCGAAATACGCACCATGTCGCGCAGCCCAAGCTTCAACAGCGCTTTCGGCATGGGGATCATGCCCCATTCCGGCATTCCCGGCCCGCCCTGCGGACCCGCATTGCGCAGCACCAGAACCGTGTCCGGCGTCATCGGATAATCGGGATCGTCTATGATCTTCTTCAGGTCCGGATAGCTGTCCGCGACAAGCGCCGGGCCTTGGTGGCGATGAAAGCGGGGATCGCAAGCTGCAGGCTTTATCACCGCGCCATCGGGACAGAGATTGCCTTTCAGCACCGCAAGCGAACCTTCGTGATAGACCGGATTGGAAAGCGGACGGATCACGTCCTCGTTCCAGATGTGAACCTCTTCCAGACCGTCGGTCAGCGGCTTGCCGGTCACGGTCACCGCGGACGGATCAAGCTTGTCGCCAAGCTGTTTCATCAGTGCCCGCAACCCGCCTGCATAATAGAAATCCTCCATCAGATAGGTTGTGCCGGAGGGCCTGATATTGGCGATCACAGGCGTCGTGCGTCCGATGCGGTCCAGATCGTCCAGCTCCAGCGGCACACCTGCCCGGCGCGCCATCGCGATCAGATGAATGATGGCATTTGTCGAGCATCCCGTCGCCATTGCGACCGTGACCGCATTGGTGATTGCGGCGGGCGTCATGATCTTTTTCGGCGTCAGGTCTTCCCAGACCATCTCGACGATGCGGCGGCCGCATTGCGTGGACATGCGCTGGTGATTGGCATCCGCAGCCGGGATCGATGATGCGCCAGGAAGTGTCAGCCCCATGGCTTCGGCAATCGCGGTCATGGTCGATGCGGTTCCCATGGTCATGCAATGGCCGTAGGACCGGGCGATGCCACCTTCGATCCCCTGCCATTCCTCCTTGGAAATGGTGCCTGCGCGGCGCTCGTCCCAATATTTGAAGCCATCCGTGCCGGAACCCAGATATTTACCGGCATAATTGCCGCGCAACATCGGCCCGGCAGGCAGGAAGATGAACGGCAATCCCATGCTGACTGCCCCCATGACAAGGCCCGGCGTGGTCTTGTCACAGCCGCCCATCAGAACCGCGCCGTCGATCGGATGCGAGCGCAGAAGTTCCTCGGTCTCCATTGCCAGCAGATTGCGATAGAGCATGGTTGTCGGCTTTACGAAATTTTCCGACAGCGACAATGCAGGCAGTTCCATCGGGAAGCCGCCCGCTTGCAGGATGCCGCGTTTGACCCATTCCACCCGATCCTTGAAATGCATGTGGCAAGGCTGGGCCTCGGACCACGTATTTATGATGGCGATGATCGGACGGCCTTCCCAATCGACCGGATCGTATCCCATCTGCATGGTGCGCGAACGATGGCCGAACGAGCGTTGGTCATCGGGCAGCATCCAGCGCGCCGAGCGCAGGTCACCATAGGTCTTTCTCGTCATTTCCCTACCTTCCCGATCAGAATTCATGCCGAAGAGAGTGAAACGCTCTTCGGAAAAACAGTGATTTAAAACAAATATTTATGGAGAGATAAGCGATCTCGCTATGCTCCCCTCATCCGGGTCACCGGGGCCCCGGCAACAGACGCCTGCGCCATAAACACACCACCCGACCGAGGGGCCGCCTCCAGAGCCGCTTCCGGCAACTGGCGATGCGAGGTGATGGCCAGAAGTGTCAGATCAGCCCCGCAAAAACAGGGCATTGTCGGCGCCGGAACCGGTACGGGAAGTTTTTCAAGCAGATTGCCCTCGCGGTCGAAGCGGTTCAGAACACCCGCAGAAACACCCGCGCTCCAATAAGCGCCCTCGGCATCGCAGGCACCGCCGTCCGGCCTGCCGCTCTGCTCATCGAGATCGCAAATGCGCTTGCGCCCGCTAATGTCGCCTGACTGCGGATCGAAGTCGTAACGGTCGATCCACGGCCCGCGTGAATCCGTATGAAACATGGTTCCGCCATCCGCAGTCCAGGCGAGACCATTGGAAATCTCGAAACCCTCAGCCTTCACGGATGCATTGCCGTCGCCGGTCACCCGATAGAGCCGCGAGATGGCTTTCCGCTCAGGACGGCCATCCATGCTGCCGATCCAGAAGGCACCGTCGGGGCCAACCTTGCCATCGTTGAGGCGGGAGGTGGCGGGCTCGTCATAGGCGGACCACAGCGGTTGCTGGCTACCCGTTTCAGGGTCGAACAGAACGAGCTGACGTGAAAGTGCCACCACGAGACGTCCGCTTTCGGTCAATCCAAGGCTCGCCACCTGGCTTGCAAAGGACCATTCACGAAGCACGCCCCGACCGGTATCCATGGCGGCGTCAATATCGATTTCATATATGCGGCGCCCATGGATATCGCAGGCGAAAAGTGTTCCTCTGCGGTCATCCCATACTGGGCTTTCCATCAATTGCCCGCGCAGATCGGCTATGCAGCGAAACGGTCCCATCATTCAGTCTCTGTTTTCCGCCGGATGACATCAGGATGATCGAGCACGAAATCGGAGAGTTCCAGTCCGAGACCTGCCCCCTCGAACGGATAGATCACGCCGTTCTCGATACGCGGCATCACAGTCACCAGATCGCGATACCAGGACGTGTAATAGGCGCGGACGGATTCCTGATAGATCGCATTCGGCGCGTTGAGCGACAGGTGAATGGAAGCTGCAAAAACCACCGGCCCGGTACAATCGTGCGGCGCAATGGGACGCTGGAATGCCTCGGCCATGGTGGCGATCTTTTTCGCCTCCGAAAGCCCGCCGCACCAGGAAATATCGAGCATGACATAATCGGAGGCATCGGCGCGCAGGACATCCAGAAATTGCGCGCGCGTGGCCATGGTTTCGCTGGCGCAGACCGGAATGCCGGACTGGCGCGCATAAACGGCCAGCGCCTGCGGGTTCATCATCTTGATCGGGTCTTCCGACCAGAAAGGCCGGAAGGCTTTCAATTCGCGCGCGATGGCCAGAGCCGACGTCAGGTCCCACATGGAATGAAACTCGACCATGATTTCCATCCGGTCGCCAACCGCATCGCGTATCTGGCGGAACGGTTCCAGCGCCTTGTCCAGATCGCCGGCATGGATGAAATTTCCGCCGGATGCGACGGCAAACGGGTCGAAAGGCCAGATTTTCATGGCCGTGATGCCTTCCGACAGAAGGCTTTCAGCAAGTGCGCCTGCATCCCGGTGAAAAGCCAGCTGGTCCTCGTAAGGCCCTTCCTTCGCCTCGTCGGCATCGCCGATATAACGGCGCGCGCCGCTCTTGTTATAAGTGTAACCTGCGCAGGTGTTGTAGGTACGGATCGACTGCCGCGACAAGCCGCCAAGCAGCTGATGGATCGGCTGGCCGGTCACCTTGCCGAATATATCCCACAGCGCGATGTCGATTGCCGAGGCAGCACGGATTTCCACGCCCGACGACCGAAAGCCGACATAGGGCTCCAGCAGCAGCTTGGAGATACGGTCGATCTCCAGCGGATTCTGGCCAAGAAGCAGCGGCGCGATATCGCTATGGATATAGGCTGCGACCGCATTTGCGCCGCGGAAAGTCTCGCCAAGCCCGACAATGCCTTCGTCGGTGTGGACCTGCACCCACAATATGTTGTTGAGGTGCGGAAGCTGCACCGTTTCGATAGCTGTGATTTTCATTCTGTTATGCCTCAATGCGCGGACGGTTGACGGTTGCGCGCAACGATCTGGGTCGGATTGACGAAGCGCAGTGCCAGAAGCAGCCACACCAGCGAGGTGACCATGTAAATGACCGCCATGGCGTCGATGGACTGGACGGAGCGAACCCCGGCAGCAAACACCGAATAATAAAGCGCAACCACGAGCGTCTGCGATGTCGGCCCCGCGGTCAGGAAGGTCAGTTCGAACATCGCGACCGTGCGCACCAGAACCAGAAGCATGGCCGCAAGCACGCCCGGCGTCAGCATGGGCAGAAGCACATGAATGAAGAGCTTGAACGTGCCTGCGCCGAATACGCGCGCAGCCGCCTCGACCTTCGGGTCGATCTGCTCGATGAAGGGGATCATCACCAGAATGACGAAGGGGACTGTCGGCACGAGGTTGGCGAGAACGACGCCCCAGAACGTACCGCCCACGCCGAACTTGTAAAGCACGGTCGCCAGCGGAATGCCGAAGGTTATCGGCGGCACCAGAAGCGGCAGCAGGAAGATCAGAAGCACAAGCTTCTTGCCCGGAAAATCCCGGCGCGCCATGGCATAAGCTGCCGTCACCCCCAGAATACCCGACAGGATCACCACGGCAAAGACGACCTGAAAGGTGACCAGCAGCACCTGATCAAGCTGAAATTCAGCCCAGGCCGCCGCATACCAGCGCGTGGTAAGAGCATCCGGCAGCCACGTACCGAGCCAGCGCGTGCCGAAACTCGAAACCACCACAGCCGTGATGACGGCCAGGACATTCAGTACGAAAAACCCGGTCACAAGCCAGACGAGCGTGATCCAGAGCTTGGAAAGGACGGAAGTATCGCGGATCATGACCTATCCCTTTCCGCCGGCGGTGGAACCGCGATAGAAGAGCGAACGCACGCCCAGAAGCGCACCAACGACCAGCAATTGCACCGCTGCCATGATCATGGCGATGGATGAAGCCATGGAGTCGTCATATTGCTCGAAGGCCGCCTGGGCCGCGGCAATCGAAATCACCCGCGTCGGCCCCGAAGGCGCGCCCAACAGAACGGCGGACGGAAACACGGCAAAGGCCTGTACGAAGGTGAGGCAGGCCGCGATGACCAGCCCCGGCACCAGCAGGGGCAGCATGACATGGCGGAAGCGCTGCCAGCTATTAGCGCCATGGGTGGCGGCGGCGCGCTCCAGTGCGGGATCGATGCCGGTTATGTAGGACAATGTCAGCAGGAAGGTGAACGGGAACACCGTGATGACCAGCGACGCAAAGACACCCCAGTAATTGTTGGTGAGCTTCAACGGGCTGTCGATCAGGCCGATGGTGATCAGCGTGCGGCTGAACCAGCCTTGCGGCCCGAGATAGTTGAGCAGACCTTCCGCGATCAGAACCGTGCCGAGCGTCACCGGCAGAACGAGGATCGTCGTCAGCAGGCGCTGGCACGGCATCAGGCGCACGCGCATGGCAATGGGAACGGCGAAAAGAACACTGATGATGGTGACGGGAACGGCCAGCCACAGCGTCGCGCCGATGGTCTTGTAGAGATAGGGATCGGAGAAGAACTTGCGGTAATTGGCCAGCGCTCCGCCGCCATCGATCGGATTGAACGACAGAACGAGCCCGTAAAGAAACGGATAGATGAAGACGCCCACCACAAAGAGCAGTGCGGGCAGGATCAGAAGGGTGACACCGTCGAAACCGCGATTGGCGAGGCGTTGTCGCAAGTCCGGTTTGAGTGACACATCTGCATAGGTCTCGTCCGCCATCGCTCAGCCCTCCGCCGGGAAAACCAGCGCGTGGCCAGCATCGATGCCAAGCACAATACGGCTGCCGGGCTCCACGCCCTGCGATCCGTGAAAGACCAGCTCCATCCCGGTTTCCGTGCGGGCCGTGCCGACATATTCGCGACCGCGATATTCGATGGTCTCGACGGTCGCCTGCAAGTCGTTGCGATGGCCTGAACCGGAAACGACATCATCGCCACGCGCCATCAGAACGGCATCATCGCCCGGCGCAAGCGCATCCATCGCGCGTCCAACGAGTTCGCTTCCCGCGACGGAAATAACGGCCTGCCCCTTCTCGACGCGCACGACCTTGCCCGGCAAGGCGTTGCGGAAACCCATAAAAGCGGCAACGTCGCGATAGCGCGGTTCTTCATAAAGTTCATGCGGCTTGCCGACCTGACGGATTTCCCCATCACGCAGGACCACGATGCGGTCGGCGAGCGACAGGGCTTCATCCTGATCATGGGTTACATAGATCGTCGTAGAACCGAGCTGGTTATGAATGCGGCGGATTTCGGCCCGCATCTCAAGCCGCAGCTTGGCATCGAGATTGGAAAGCGGCTCATCCATGAGAACCACCGGCGGTTCGATGACGATGGCGCGGGCAATCGCCACACGCTGCTGCTGGCCACCGGAAAGCTGCCCGGGCAACTTATCTTCCTGGCCCTGCAGCCGCACCAGAACCAATGCGGCCCGCGCGCGCTTCTCGATCTCGCTTTTCGCCAGACCGCGCATCTTGAGGCCGAAACCGACATTCTGCAGCACATTCATATGCGGAAACAGCGCATAATTCTGGAAGACCATGCCGAAACCGCGATCTTCCGGCTTCAGCTGGTCCACGCGACGATTATCGATAAAGATACCACCAGCCGTCGTACCAAGAAGACCGGCAATGCAATTGAGAGCCGTCGATTTTCCGCAGCCGGAAGGGCCGAGAAGCGCGATGAACTCGCCTTTCCGGATAGTGAGGTTGATTTCCCTCAGCGCATTGAAAGTTCCGAATGATCGGCTCATCCGGTCAAGCCGGAGTTCTTGAAAGGACATTGACGCAAACACCATGATTTGTTTGACGAGCATGAGCGTTTCCGGACGAGATGCGGCTCGCCCGGAAATAGCTGCCGGTAGCCTCAGCCCCCGGCAACCTCTTCGTCCCAGCGGCGGAATGCAGCGACCAGCGCCTCCGGTTCGAGCGGCAGCTCTATCGGATTATTGGCAATCCAGTCGGCATATTCCGGACGCCCGAACTCCGCGATGATGTTCTGGCTTTCCTTCGGCGCCATTTCGATGGTGACGTCCTTCACAGCGGGGCCCGGATAGAAATAGCCGGCATCGTAGGAATAGGCCTGCTGGTCGGGCTTGAGCGAGAACTTGATGAACTCCATCAGCACCGCGACCTTTTCCTCGGACACGCCCTTGGGAATGGCGAAATAATGCGCATCGCAAACCCAGTGGAAACCTTCCAGCTTGCTGACGCCCATCTCCTTCGGCACCACGCCGAGCGCACGCGGATTGATGTCCCAACCGGTGGTCGTCACCGTCATGTCGCGCGTGCCCTCGCCCAGTTCCTTCATGAGCGCGCCCGTTCCTGCCGGGTAATATTCGATATTCTTGTGCAGTTCCTTCAGATAGGCCCAGGTCTTGTCCCAGCCCTTGACCGGGTCTTTCGGATCGCTGTCGCCCAGCAGATAGGGAAGCCCCATCAGGAAGGTGCGTCCCGGACCGGAATTGGCCGGGCGGGCATAGATGAACTTGTTTGGATTTTCCTTCGCCCAGGCCAGCAGTTCTTCAGCGGTCTTGGGCGGCGTCTTCACCTTGTCGGGGTGAAATTCAAGCAAGGGGCCGGATGGATAATAGGACACCACGACGCCCTTGCCCTTCGACATTTCCTGCATGCGCCATGCGGGTTCCAGATAGATATCCTGAAGTTTCGGCAGGCCGTTATCCGGCAGCGCAATGATGTCGGTCCATATATCGTCGGCAAGTCCGGCGGAAAGCGCGTCCGGCCCGACAATCACCATGTCGATGTCGATGCGGTTGGCGCGCTGCTGCGCCTTGATCTTTCCCGGCAGTTCGGGTGCTGGTGCCTTGTTGAAGGTGAAGCGCGAGACAAGCGCCTTCTGCTCGGCTGCAAAATTATCGAAGATCGGTTGGGTCAGGGCCAGATTGCCTGCGGCATCGATGACATTGAGCGCCACGGGCGAAGACGGCAGTTTCGCCGACTGTGCCCACACGCCTTTCGGCAGCATGATACCCATGCCGGTCGCAATCCCGGCCCCCGCCATGAATGTGCGGCGTGAAATTCCCTTACGCATGTTCTCCTCCACTTTTTGGTTTTCCGTGCGCCCCTCTTCTCCCTGTCAGGACGCCCGGGTTTCATTTGTCAGACAATGCCATCACTCTCCCAGCCCGAGACGATCTTCTGGAGCATCTCGCGATCATTCGTTTCAAGCTGCGGCAATCCGGGTAGCCGCACCTTACCGACGTCGAATCCCTGAACCTGCAATGCTTCCTTGACAACGGTCACATTGGCGCCATTGCGGTATCTGGTGCGCATGGTCTCGAAATCGGCAATGCTTTCGACCACGGCCCGCGCTCTTGCGAAATCTCCTGCCTCCAGCGCATTCCAGACGGCAAGCGAACGCTTCGGCGCGACATTGACGAGGCCCGAGGTAAAGCCGCGGCCACCAAGGGCATAGAAAGGCAAGGCCCAGCTTTCCGCCAGACCACAGATCCATGTCGCATCCATGCCCTTCGTCGCCCGGCAGCATTCGAAGAAGAGCATCGTGTTCTGCGATGCAAACTTGACGCCGGCAACCTTCGGATGGGTAGCAAGGCGCACCATTTCATCGAGCGGGACCTGGTCTGAACGGATATAGGCGACAATGGGCAGATCGATGGCTTCGGCAATCGCAATGAAATAATCCACCTGCGCATGAGGTGCAGCGAAGGGATCGAGCGGATGATGGATCATCACGCCATCGGCTCCGGCTTTGCCCGCCGCCTGCGCGACCCTAATCGCCTCGCGCACCGAACGACCGGCGGCAGCCGTTACAGCTGCTTTTCCGTTAACCGAGGCAATGGCAATCGCCTGCAGGCGAATGACTTCTTCCTCGGTGAGACTGTAGAATTCGCCGGTATTTCCGCCGGTGACGATGTTATGAACACCCGCTTCCGCGATGCGTTCGACGATTTTACCCGTCAGCCCGGCATCGATCTCGCCCTTTGCGTCATAGGCCGTCGCATGCACGCCCGAAATGCCCCGAAGCACCCGGCGGTAGCCCACTAAATCCATTATTTCCTCCCAATGTACCGGTCAGAAGACCAGTTCGATATGCGTATCTCCCGCTTTCACGATATGCTCGCGCATCAGGCGCTCGGCCAGATCGCCGTTGCGCGCCGTAATTGCCTGCATGATCGCCTCATGCTCTTTGAACGACTGCCGCCGCACGTCCTCGCGCGACAGGACAGTCACCCTTGCGGCATGGTCGTACATGCGCTGCGCATTCTGCAACCGGCGCAGATATTCGCATCCCGATGCCTCATGGATGCCGTCGTGGAATTTCTCGTTCAGTTCGATCAGTTGATCGACATTGCCCGCCTCGACCGCCGCCCGCATTTCCTCGATCACCGAGCGAAGAAAGCCAAATGCCTCCTCGCCGCCGTGCTTGGCCGCCTGTCGCGCAATGATGCTTTCCAGCGCAGCGCGGGCGAGCGTCATCTCTTCGGCCTGTCGTGCATTGAACGATACAAACGTTCCGCGACGCGCCTCCGTTCTGACCAGCCCCTCTCCTTCCAGCTGGCGCAGAGCCTCTTTCAAAGGGCTCGTGCTGATACCGAGATCGGATGCCAGCTGCCTCTCGTTCAGCTTTTCGCCGGACTTGATCCGACCGGAAATAATCGCCTCGCGCAGATTGTCATGCACATGGTCTCGGAGGCTCTTCACCTTGATCGGAGAAAGGGGGGAAACGTTATCACCCAAGGCAACACCTGTTTGTCACGGAATTAACGCTGCGATCCTGAAACAGCGAATCTGATATGTCAATATCTGATACATCAGATATCAACGAAACTTGTTCGCCCGCCCTCAAGCAACAAAAAAGACGACCAGAGGCCGTCTTTCGTAAGTACATCCTGATATGCAATCGGCTTATTGCGCCGATCTGATTCAATCAGATCGAAATGCGCTCTAATACCCCCTGGTCCAGCCCGGCCTGTGCGATATGCAGGCGCTTGTAGCGCCCGCCCTTCATGGCCAACAGCTCGGCATGGCTACCCTGCTCGGCAATCCGCCCGCCTTCCACCACCAGAATACGGTCGGCATTGACGATGGTTGCAAGGCGATGTGCGATCACCAGCGTCGTGCGGCCTTGCGAAAGCTCGGCGAGCGATTGCTGGATGGCGCGTTCGGTTTCCGTATCGAGCGCGGAAGTCGCCTCATCGAGGATCAGGATCGGCGGATTTTTCAGGAATATGCGCGCAATGGCCATGCGCTGCTTCTGCCCGCCGGAAAGTTTTACGCCGCGCTCGCCAATGACGGTGTCGTAGCCTTCCGGCAGATTGGCGATCACGCCATCAAGCCTTGCCCGGCGCGCAGCCTCGACGATTTCCGCGTCGGTCGCATCGAGACGGCCATAGGCAATGTTTTCCCGGATCGTTCCGGCGAACAGAAACACATCCTGACTGACAATGCCGATATTCGACCGCAGAGACTTCAGGGTCATGTCGCGAATATCGATACCGTCGGCGAGAATGGCACCCTTCGTCACATCATAGAAGCGCGGCAGCAGCGAGCAGATCGTCGTCTTGCCCGCACCGGAAGGACCAACGAAGGCAATCGTTTCGCCCGCACGAATGGAAATATCGAGACCATCGACAATGGGGCGCTCGGCGCTATAGCCGAAGCTCACATCGCGATATTCAATATCACCGGTCAGACGGTCAACCGGCTGCGCACCGGAGCGATCTGCAATATCCGGGCGCGTGTCGAGAAACTCCGTATAACGCTGAAAACCGGCAATGCCCTTCGGGTAGGTTTCGATGACCGAATTGATCTTTTCAATCGGGCGGAAGAACACGTTGACCAGCAGCAGGAAGCCGACAAATCCGCCAGCCGTCAGTTCGCCGCGCACCACGAACCAGGCGCCTGCCAGCATCACCACCACCTGCACGAAACGCATCGACAGATAGGACAGCGACATTGACGCGGCCATGATCTTGTAGGCAGCAAGCTTGGTGGTCAGATATTTGTCGTTGCTCTCCGCGAAAAGCTGGCGTTCGTGGTCCTCATTCGTAAAGGCCTGAACGACGCGGATGCCGCCGACATTCTCCTCGATACGGGCGTTGAAATCGCCAACACGCCGGTAAAGCGCATGCCATGTGTTCGTCATGCGCCCGCCATAGCGGGCGGTGACATAGGCCGATAGCGGAACGATGACCGCAGTTATCAGCGCCAGCGGCGGATGCACCCACAGCATCAGGATAAAGGCGCCGATCAGGGTCATGATCGCGATGAAGACATCCTCCGGTCCGTGATGCGCTACTTCACCGATCTCTTCCAGATCCTTGGTCAGCCGCGCCACAAGATGGCCGGTCTTCTGATTGTCGAAGAAGCCGAAGGAGAGTTTCTGCAGATGATCGAAGGCCTTGCGGCGCATCTCCGTCTCGATCTTGATGCCGAGCATATGCCCCCAATAGGTCACGATGACCTGCAGGAAGGCATTGACGACGTAGATGGCCAAGAGGCCGACCGCAGCAATGGCGATCACACCAAGCTGGCCGGTCGGCAACAGCTTGTCGATGAAAAGCGTAACGGCAACCGGAAAGGCAAGCTCAAGCAGGCCGGAGGCCACCGCGCTGGTAAAATCCAGCGCGAACAGCCCACGATGCGGACGATAATATCCGGCAAAACGTTTCAGCAATCCAGCCATGGCGCGGCTCCCTCGAAGATAATCAAAGGGTGCCTAACTCATTCATCTCCCTATTAAAAGGGTAATTTGACTAAAGAATTCAAGATTTGAATGCTTCTGTTGCCGTCCGGTTCATGACGTGATCGTGGAAAATCATTCCCAAAACCATCATCGCGACGAAGAGCCATACCTGCGGCAGCCCCATTGATAGCGCCGATACGACAGGGCCGGGACAGAAACCTGCCAGCCCCCAGCCCGCGCCGAAAATGGCAGAGCCGACAATCAGCCGCCGGTCGATTTCGGTCTTTTCCGGCAAATGGAACGACTCGTCCAGCACGGGCCGTGCCATACGCCGCTGCAGCATTACACCGGGGACTGCCACTAGGAGAGCGCCGCCAAGCACAAAGGCAAGGCTCGGGTCCCAATCACCGCTGGTAATATTCAGGAAGCCGGTCACGCGCGATGGATCGATCATACCCGACAGGGACAGGCCGAAACCGAAGATCGCACCCGCAAGCAGCGTCATGGCCAAACGTGCATTTGCCGACTGTTTCATAGCAATGCTCCCGAAATGCTGGCCACCAGAATGCCGGTTAAGAGAAAGATGAGCGTGGCGGCTATCGAACGCTTGGAAAACCGCGCCATGCCAAGAATGCCATGGCCTGACGTACACCCAGATCCCATACGGGTTCCGATACCGACCAGAAGCCCTGCAACAACAATAACAGGCCAGGACATGGCCATCGTGACCGGTGGAAACGAACCGTAAATTGCAGCATAGATAATCGGCCCCAGAACGAGGCCGAGGACAAAGGCCGCATTGGCTGGAACCTGTTTGCCACCCAGAAGCCGACCG
Organism: Brucella oryzae; assembly: GCF_041929965.1. Classification (NCBI taxonomy): domain Bacteria; kingdom Pseudomonadati; phylum Pseudomonadota; class Alphaproteobacteria; order Hyphomicrobiales; family Brucellaceae; genus Brucella; species Brucella oryzae. Next base: position 35,189 of record NZ_JBHEEO010000010.1, read on the forward strand.
ACGATGCCGCTGATACCGGCGATACGTCCATTGAACACGAGAAGCAGGATCGCGGAAAGGCCGAGCAACATGCCGCCCGCCAGCGATTGCAGATAAGTTGCGATCATACCCGTCCCTCCGGTGCGCAGAAGATACCGTAGAGCGCCTCGATCAGCTGCGCCGCCTTGGCCTCCGTCAGCCGGTAGAAAATCTGCTTGGCTTCGCGACGGGTTTCGACGATGCCCGCTTCCCGCAGCACACCCAGCTGCTGAGACAGCGTCGGCTGGTGAATGCCAAGCACTTCTTCCAGTTCACCGACCGAATATTCGCGTTCTGCAAGGGTACATGCCAGCATCAGCCGCGCCGGGTGCGAAAGCGTCTTGAGGAGTTCGGCAACCTCGGTTGCCCGCCCTTCCATTTCCGTGCGCGTCATCTTGTTTTCATGGGCGGACGCACCGCCCGGGATCGAATTCATTATGGCACCTCATCATCAATATACAATTAAATATAATGTATATTGATTTTTGCAAGAGGAACCAGATCAAAAAAGCCGCCGTTCAAAACTGAACAGCGGCTTTGAGCTTAATTCTGGAGGAATGACTGAACGGCGGCCAGTTCCGTCTGGCGCAATTCGTGCCCGCCCGGATGCCAGACAAGCTCGACATCAGCTTTCTGGCGCTCGAAGTAATGCGCGAGTGCTTCCGTCAGATCCGGCGGACAGATCGGGTCCATCCGTCCGGCGGTCATGAGAACTTTCGCACCTTCGAGCGCGGGATTGTCGTTCGGCCTGAACGGCACCAGAGGATGCAAAAGTGCCGCCTTGTCGAACACCCTGCCTTTCTCGATCAGCAGGTTCGCCATGATATTGGCGCCATTGGAATAGCCGAGCCCGATCACTTCGGATGGCTTGTGTTCAGCCACAAGCCCGGCGATGAAACCGGCCATCTTATCGGTGGCGCGAGCAAGGTCTTCCATATCGTAGACGCCCTCGCCCGTCCGACGGAAGAAGCGTGCGGCGCCATATTCCGAGACGTCACCGCGTGGCGACACGATGGTCGCTTCCGGCAAAAGCTGTTCCGCCAGACCGAAAAACTGGTTCTCATCGCCGCCTGTGCCGTGAAACACAATGAAGAGCGGCGCTCCCTTCGCTCCGGCCTTCAGCCGGTGTTCATAGGTTTGAATGGTCATGTTCGATCTCCTGTCCGACGTCTTCAGATCGTGTCGGAATGCTAGAACATTTCCGGCAAGGGCGCGAAACGTCCACGCACGGAATTCAGTTCAATATAACGATGCGCATGACCATTAGAATATTGACAATGATGCACAGATTGTCTCGTTTTATGAGACAGTGACCAGCATTCATTTTTCATCTGGACGTAGCGCCCATTCAAAGTTTAGCTACCTGCAACAGCAATGTAGAAAGGTTCCCCATGGCGTCCGGCTTGTTTGCGCTTCTCGATGATGTCGCAGCCATCGCGAAAATGGCGGCAGCTTCGCTCGACGACGTTGCGGGACAAACAGCGAAAGCCAGCGCCAAGGCGGCAGGCATCGTCATCGACGATACGGCCGTCACGCCGAAATATGTGGTAGGGTTGAAGCCGGAACGCGAATTGCCGGTCATCTGGAAAATCACCAAGGGATCGCTGCGCAACAAGCTCATCTTCCTGCTGCCGCTGGCGCTCATTCTCGGCTATTTCGCCCCCTCTTTCATCATGCCGCTTCTGATGATCGGCGGCGTGTATCTGGCTTTCGAAGGAACGGAAAAACTGGTCGAGTTCTTCATCCCGCACAAGGAAGAGGAACATGAGGAGACCAAGGGCGCAACAGCCAAGGAGATCGAACAAACGACCGTTAATGGCGCGATCCGCACGGACTTCATCCTGTCGGCGGAAATCATGGCGCTGACGCTGGCGGGACTTGCCCCGTCGAGTATCTATACGCAGGCGGCCATCCTTGCGAGCGTCGGCATACTGATCACTTTTGCGGTCTATGGCGTGGTCGGCATCATCGTAAAACTTGACGATATCGGCGTTTCGCTTGTGCGCAACAGCCATACAGCTTTCGGCAGGCAGCTTGGCAAGGGGCTGGTTGCGGGTATGCCCATCATATTGAAGGTTCTGAGCACCGTCGGCACCGTCGCCATGCTTTGGGTCGGCGGCAGCATCATCGTACACGGACTGGATTCCATCGGCATCCATAGCGTTGAAGCCTTCATCCATTCCATCGTCTCGCACCTGCCGACCGAAGGCACCCGGTTTTCGGCCGCTTTCGAATGGATCGCCACGTCTTTCCTGCAGGCCGTGCTTGCGGTCCTGATCGGCATCGTCGTCGTGATAGCCGTCAACAGCTTCAAATCGTTAAAAACCGAGGCCTAGAGCGCGTTTCTATCTGTTTGTTTTTCAAGCATGTCTTTATCCCGAAACCGGTTCCCACTTTCGGGAGACATGCCCCAACTTCGGGCCAGATAGCGCTTGAACCATTCAATGGTCCGGTCCCATGCGAGCTTCGCCGCCGCTTCGTCGTAACGCGGCGTGGAATCATTATGGAAGCCGTGATTGACGCCCGGATAGATGTAAGCCTCGTAGGTCTTGCCGTTCTTTTTCAACGCTTCCTCATAGGCCGGCCAGCCTTCATTGATGCGCGTATCGAGTTCTGCATAGTGTAACAGGAGCGGCGCCTTGATGCGCGACACTTCATCCGTCGGAGCCTGCCTGCCATAGAAAGGCACAGCGGCTGCGAGTTCCGGGAATGCGACCGCCGCCGCATTGGCGACACCACCGCCATAGCAGAAGCCGGTGATGCCGACTTTTCCGGTCGTCAGATCGCTTTTCATCATGAAATCGACCGCCGCAAAGAAGTCGTTCATCAGCTTGGTCGGATCGACCTGCTGCTGCAATTCGCGGCCCTTGTCATCGTTACCCGGATAGCCCCCGACCGAAGTGAGTCCATCAGGCGCGAGCGCGATGAAACCGGCCTTTGCAACGCGGCGGGCCACATCTTCGATGTAGGGATTGAGACCGCGATTTTCGTGCACCACCACCACGGCGGGCAGTTTGCCTTGCAGCTTGGCCGGTCGCACCAGATAAGCGCGAACCTTGCCGTTTCCTTCCGGTGACGGATAGGTGATATATTCAGGATGGATATCGGGATCGGTGAATTCGACCTGCTGCGCCATCGCATAATCGGGACTGAGCGAGGCTAGTATGGTTGTTGCCGTCATGGTGCCGACCGCAAATTTTGCGGCCCGGTCCAGAAACTCGCGTTTGGTTATCCGGCCATGGGCATAGAAATCGTAGAGTTCGAGAAGTTCTTGCGGGAAATCCTTCGCCGTCAGACGTGTCATGGTCAGCCCTTCCTCTCAAAGAAGGACAGTTTAACACAGGGTGAAACAGCGTAAACGCTAGTGTGGCGAATCCGAAATTCGTATCACTCTGGAGCGGGGTTGCGAACGAATTTCGGATTCAAAGCCACACTAGCCGTCCTGCACCCCGAAAGGTGCAGGACCGGAACAATCAGCGATAGACGATACCACCGTCCGTCAGGATGGCCTGACCGGTGATGTAGTCGGAATCCGGGCTTGCGAGGAACGACACCAGAGCCGCCACATCGTCCGGCGTCTGGGCGCGGCCAAGCGCGATCCCTTCCACATATTTCTTGTAGGTCTCGCCTTTCGGCGCACCGGTGATTTCCGAGAAGCGTTCATCAATTTCGACCCACATATCGGTGCCGACAATACCGGGGCAATAGGCGTTCACGGTGATCCCGGCGCTTGCATATTCCTGGGCTGCAGCCTGGGTCAGCGCACGCACCGCGAATTTTGTGGCCGAATAGACGCCCAGCATCGCAAACCCGTCATGGCCCGCGATGGAAGAGGCATTGATGATCTTGCCCTTCTGCTTGCGCGCCTTGAACTTGGCAGCTGCGGCCTGAATGCCCCACAGAACGCCATCGACATTGATGCGAAATATCCGCTCGACCTCTTCAGGCTTGACATCGGCTATGGGTTGCACCTGCGCAATACCGGCATTGTTGACAATGACATCGAAACCGCCAAGCGTCTTTTCCGCATGGTCAATCGCGGCATAGACATCATCACGCTTGCTGACATCGGCAGAGAAGGTGGATGCCTTGCGGCCCAGCGCCTCGACTTCCTTCTTGACCGCATCAAGCTTGTCGGCCTTCAGGTCGACCAGCGCGATATCAAAGCCGTCCTTGGCCAACCGCAACGCAATACCGCGCCCAATGCCCTGTGCTGCGCCCGTGACAAGAGCAACCTTACCGTTTGCCGACATAATTCATCCTTTCCTGCGTGATTGGTGAATGGCAATGCAACGCATCCCAAAAGCGATATGGAACACGCGCCTGCCCCATCAACCCATATCGGGGCCGGATTTCATTGATTGCGATCAACTTTGCTAAATTAGCTTATTTCTTAAAATACCGTTCCTCATTCCTCGCACCCAGCAATTCCAGTGCGAGCTTGCGCGCCCCGGTAGAAATATCCGGGTTGAAAATCAGCCAGTAGCCCTTGTCACTGGTCTGGGACACCGCGCAAGCATGAACAAGCTGTCCGCGCTGCACGGCCCCGTCGATCAGCCCCGCCCAGCCAAGCGCCACGCCCTGATCGGCGATAGCTGCCTCGATCACCAGATTATAGGTGTTGAAGACCAGCCCGTAATTGTCATCCTCTATGTCCTCACCAATAGCATCGAGCCAAGACTGCCACGTGAACCAGCGGTCACCCTGCAAAGTATCAAGATGCAGGAGCGAGGCCGCACCGAGCCGTTTCCCCTCCGGAAACGGGCCATGCTGGGCAAGATAGGCCGGGGAACAGACCGGCACGACTTGTTCGCCGATGAAAGCGATGGCGTCTTTCGGAAAATCCTCGCGACCGCCGAACAGGATCGAAATATCTGCATCACGTCGGTCGAGAGGCTGGAGCATGGACGAGGCCGTGATGCGGACATCCACTTCCGGATGTTTCGGGCGAAACTGCGCGACACGCGGCATCAGCCAGAATGTCGCAAAGCCGTAATCGGTCGCGATACGCAATCCCGGCGCACGCTGGCGGCGTTTGATCTGCTGCACCGCCTCCTCGATTCCATCGAGACCGGAGCGCACGGCCTCATAAAGAATGCGGCCCTCCGGCAATATCTCGACGCCGCGGGCCCGCCGGGCGAACAATGCAACGCCCAGACGCTCCTCGATGCGCTTTATCTGATAGCTGACCGCCGGTTGCGTCATGCCGAGTTCACGCGCTGCAAGGGTCAGATTTTCCAATCGTCCCACCGCTTCGAAAACGCCAAGACTGCCAAGGTCCCAGGATGGAGAAACCATAAATATTCTCTATAGCTTCGATAAAAAATGAATGGGTTTTTCCTTAGCCTAAATGATGTTTTCCTTAAAGTAGGAATTCGAGACATAATCCGTTTTAATTAATCAGAGGGGTCATCAATGGGCTATTTGAAGATTGCAGCACTGGCGTTCACGGCACTGGCTGGGCTTTCAGGAGCCGCTTCTGCTGCCGATCCCGCGGCCTGCGAAACCATCCGGCTGTCCGATCCGGGCTGGACCGACATCACCTCCACCAACTCCGTCGCAAGCGTATTGCTAGAGGGGTTGGGCTATAAGCCCGACGTGAAGACCATGTCCGTGCCGATCGGTTATGAGGCGCTCAAGACCGGCAATCTTGACGTTTTCCTCGGCAACTGGATGCCCGCACAACAGAAGTTCCGCGACGATCTCGACAAGGCGAAAGCCGCCGAAGTCATCGTGAAAAACCTCGAAGGGGCGAAGTTCACGCTGGCTGTGCCGGATTATGTGGCAAGCGAAGGCGTGAAGGACTTTGCCGATCTTGCCGCCCATGCCGACAAGTTCGGCAAGGAGATTTACGGCATCGAGCCGGGCGCACCTGCCAATCAGAACATCCAGAAAATCATCGAGGATCAGAAATTCAAGCTCGACGGCTGGAAGATGGTGGAATCGAGCGAGCAGGCCATGCTCGCGCAGGTGGACCGCAAGAACAAGGATAAGGCATGGGTCGTGTTCCTGGCCTGGGCACCGCACCCGATGAACAACAAGCTGAAGATCGAATATCTCGCGGGCGGCGATGACTATTTCGGCCCGAATTTCGGTGGTGCGGAGGTCTATACGCTTGGCCGCACCGGCTGGGCCGCACAATGTCCGAATGCCGCGACATTCTTCAAGAACCTCATTTTCACCGTCGATATCGAGAATGAGCTGATGGGCAAGATTCTGGATGAGGGCGCGGAAGGTCCCGCAGCAGCCAAGGAATGGCTGAAGGCGCATCCGGACCAGATCGACAAGTGGCTTGCGGGCGTCACCACCTTCAAGGGCGAACCGGGCGCGGAAGCCGTCAAGGCAAGCCTCGGTCTCTGACCGTCAACAACGAGACTTAAAAGGCGGGCGTTTCAGCGTCCGCCGTTTCGCGTTCCCACACTTGCCAACGGTCCCGCACAATGAAAAAGCCGAATATCCTCGTTCTCATGGTCGACCAGCTGAACGGCACGTTCTTTCCGGATGGCCCTGCCGAATTCCTGCATGTTCCCAATCTGAGAAAGCTTGCCGAACGTTCCACCCGTTTTACCAATTGCTATACGGCAAGCCCGCTCTGCGCACCGGCGCGCGCGTCGTTCATGTCGGGCCAGCTGCCGTTTCGGACCGGTGTTTACGACAATGCGGCAGAGTTTTCGTCTGAAATCCCGACCTATGCGCATCATCTCCGCAACGCTGGTTACCAGACGGCGCTTTCCGGCAAGATGCATTTCGTCGGGCCGGATCAGCTGCACGGTTTTGAACAGCGGCTCACCACCGACATCTACCCGGCAGATTTCGGCTGGACGCCGGATTATCGCAAGCCAGGCGAGCGCATCGACTGGTGGTATCACAATCTCGGCTCCATCACCGGAGCAGGTTCCGCCGAAATCACCAACCAGCTCGAATATGACGATGAAGTCGCCTATCAGGCCGAAGCGAAGCTCTATGATCTGGCTCGCGGTCACGACCAGCGGCCATGGTGTCTGACAGTCAGCTTCACGCATCCCCACGATCCTTACGTAGCACGCAAGCGCTTCTTCGATCTCTATGAGGACATTTCCGAACTGGATCCCAAAATCGCGCCTCTGCTTGAAAGCGAGATCGACCCGCATACGGAACGCCTGTTGCGGGCCTGCAAGGCCGAGGATTATGACCTGACCCGCGAACAGGTTCGCACGGCGCGTCAGGCCTATTTTGCCAATATCTCCTATGTGGATGAAAAGATCGGCACCCTGCTCGATGTGATCGAACGCTGCGGCATGACGGATGACACGATTGTGGTCTTCACTTCCGATCACGGCGATATGCTTGGTGAACGTGGCCTGTGGTTCAAGATGAGTTTCTTCGATGGTTCGGCGCGCGTCCCGCTGATGGTCGCGGCTCCGCAACTGAAACCGGGCCGCGTGGACGCGCCCGTCTCGACGCTCGACGTCCTGCCGACACTGGCCGACCTTGCCGGTATCGACCTCAGGGGCATCATGCCATGGACCGACGGCGTGTCTCTGACAGATGTTGCCTCCGGCACCGCCGAACGCGGTGCGGTTCCGGTCGAATATGCAGCCGAGGGTACCATTGCACCGATGGTCTCGCTGCGTGACGGTAACTGGAAGCTCAACCTTTGCCGCGCTGACCCGCCGCAACTGTTCAACCTCGCCGACGATCCGGACGAGTTGCGCAATCTGGCCGAGCTGCCGGACTTCAAAGCCGTTCTGGACGACCTTCTGGCCAAAGCTGAAACACGCTGGAATCTGGAACGCTACGATGCCGACGTCCGGGCCAGTCAGGCTCGTCGTCACGTCGTCTATCCGGCATTGCGCAACGGTGCCTATTATCCATGGGACTACCAGCCGCTGCAAAAGGCATCCGAGCGCTACATGCGCAACCACATGGACCTGAACGTGCTGGAAGAAAACCAGCGCTTTCCGCGCTGAATATAATAAGCGGGGCCACTGGCCCCGCCCGTTCAAGTTCTTACTGTTCCGAGAATTCCAGAACCGTGCCGCTGGCATTTTCCGGCAGCACGGCGATGCCTGCAGATGTCTTCACGTGGGAAATGCCATTGGCATCCAGAACACCCCGTGTCCTGTCCAGCGAAGCGACCCGGATACGCAGGACGGCGAAAGCCCTGCCCGGTGTTTTGGCAAAATCCACGCCGGGATAGATTTCTGCGGCTTTTTCCTCACTCACAACCAATATGTCCGCCGAGCGCGTGCCGGTCGAAACCTTCCAGCCGCCATCCTGCGTCTCTGCCTTTCCGTCCGCGAACAGGCGCGCAAAACCTTTGGCCGCAGTTTCGGGATCGGATGAAATAGCAACAATGGCGGAAAGGCCATTTGCACCATTTGCATGTTCGATCAGTTCCGGCAGCCAGACCGTTTCGCGGGTCTTGTGCTGACACATGAACACCATGCCCTGCGGCACTTCACTTTCCGCGAAAGATACGGTTTCAAAAGCCGCAACACCCTCGCCGCCGTTTGGCAGCTGAACAGGACGCTGAAATGCACCGACCTCGCCGGTCTTGATGCCAAGTGCGCCCAGTTCCGCCTTCGCATCACGCGCATTGTCGATGCGGCAGGCGATGGCATGGAGGCCTTCGCCCTGCGCCGCCAGTTTCTCGCGCTGGTGCAGATTGCCCGGCGTCTCGGCAACGATGCCAAGCAGCTCGAAATAATCTTCCGGGAACATGATTGTGTAGTTGCCGGTGCCCTTCTCCTTGCTGTGGAGACCGCGTGGGCTCAGCGTGAATCCGAAACGGCGATATTGCTCGGCACTATCCTCCAGATCGTCGACCAGCAGAAAAATATGATCGACGCCTTTGACCGGATGAGACATGCAAATTTTCCTTTCTATTTTTCGTCGGAGCCAGAACGATCTCGTGGATCGTAACCTTGGGATTCATATTGGCAACATAGAGCGTGGTTTCGGCCATATCCGCGAGCTGGATGACATCATCCATGCGGGAGAGATCGAAACCCGGATGACGCGCGAGAAGCGGCGTCGCCAGCCCTCAAGTGCGAACCGTCTCGCCATGGCAGCGCCGATGCCAGACCCGGCGCCGGTAATCCGGACCGTATCGCGTTCGTTTTGTCCGAGTTTGTGTTCAGCTCGGGAGAAATCCGGTCATCAACAAACTCCGTCGTAGAAAATCGACATCTATTAACGCAGGCCGGTCGAGAAATTTTACCAATTTTGCCCGATATATTAGTTTATCTTGACAATATCGCCATGGATTCTAGCATATCAGTGCTTGCATAGAATAAAGATCCTCTGGAGCAGCTTTTTGAGCAATTTCAGGGGCTTGAACAATATTGGGAGCTGCGGGAAAAGAGGCTCGAAAGCCCTCCCTCAACGTCCTTCAGGGGAACAGAGAATGCATATCAGAAAAGCTGGCTTTGGCTTGTTTCTCGCAGCGTTTTCGCTTGCTACGGCGTCTTCCCACGCCGAAGAAGTGAAGCGCGGCGGCACTGTCATCGTCCATATGAACACCGAGCAGGGTGTGCTCAACCCTGCGCTGCGCGCCTCCACCGGCGTCTACCAGATCACCGGCCGCATCATGGAGCCGCTGATTGACCGCACTTACGAGGGCTATGTGCCGGTTCTGGCCACAAGCTGGTCGTCTTCGGAAGACGGCAAGGCCATCACCTTCAAGCTGCGCGAGAATGTGCGCTGGCATGACGGCCAGCCTTTCACCTGCGATGACGTTTCCTACAGCGCAATGAACCTCTGGAAGAAACTCCTCAACTATTCGACCACGCTTCAGGCCAATCTCGAAGCTGTCGATTGCACCGATCCTTACACAGCAGTGTTCCGCTATTCCAAGCCGATGCCGCTGGAACTGCTCGTCGCAGCCATGCCCGATCTCGGTCATCCAGTGCCGAAGCATCTTTATGAAGGCACGGATATTCTGAAGAACAAGTACAACGCCGCGCCGGTTGGCACGGGGCCATTCAAGTTCGTCGAATATCAACGCGGCCAGCACATTATTGCCGAGCGTAATGACGATTACTGGCGTGGCAAGGAATATCCTTATCTCGACCGCGTGGTCTGGCGCTTCATGCCGGACAAGGCCGCCGCAGCCGCAGCGCTTGAAGCCGGTGAAATGATGGAAACCGCCTTCAACGGCATCTCCATGTCGGATACCGAGCGCCTCCAGAAGGATGGCCGCTTCGACACCGGCACCAAGGGTTTCGAAAACAACGTTGCCCACTCGACCGTCGAGTTCAACCTGCGCAATCCGATCCTTGCCAATCTGAAGGTTCGTCAGGCGATCTATCACGCGCTCGACATCGATTTCGCGATCAAGACGATCATGCGCGGCTATGCCAAGCCGGGCCGTGGCCCGATCCCGAGCACCGGTGGTGCCAACTATACGGATCAGGTCCAGACTTACCCATATGATGTTGAAAAGGCGAAGAAACTTCTCGACGAAGCCGGCTATCCGGTCAAGGAGAACGGCATCCGCTTCAAGCTGCGCCATCGCCCGGCGCCATGGGGTGAATATACGCAGCTCTGGGCTGAATATTATGCGCAGGCCATGAAGGAAGTCGGCATCGACGTCGAAATCCTGACCAATGATGCACCGGGCTTCCTCAACGGCGTCTATCGCGATCACGACTTCGACACGGCCAGCGGCTGGCATCAGTTCCGCTCTGACCCGGCTGTTTCCACAACCGTCTGGCTGCGTTCCGGCGCTCCGGTCGGCACCGCATGGTCCAACCAGTTCGACTACAAGTCGGATGAAATGGACAGCCTGATCGACAAGGCCGCGAGCGAGCTCGACCCGGCCAAGCGTGCCGATCTTTATCACCAGATCCAGCAGCTTGAGATGAAGGACCTGCCGGTCATCTTCGCCATCGAACATCCGTTCGTCGGCGTGACCAACAAGGTCTTGAAGAACCACCACAACACGCCACGCTGGGATTCTTCCAGCTGGTACGATTTGTGGATCGACCAATAAGCAACGTGCAGCCGCTGCCGGTCATCCGGCAGTGGCTTCCCCTCTTCCCTGAATGCTGAAATGCCTATCTTGCAGGATAATCCGCAATGCCCCTGCCCCCGCTCCTGACTTTTGCGCTGCGGCGCATCTTGCAGGCGATCCCCGTCATCCTCCTCATCATGATCGGGTCATTCCTGCTGATCAAGCTCGCGCCCGGCGATACCGTGGACGCGCTTGTCGGCGACATGGGCGGCGCAGACCCCCAATTCGTCGCCAATCTGCGCGCTGAATATGGCCTCGACCAACCGATCTGGACGCAGCTCTGGATTTACATGACCAAGCTGGCGCAGTTCGATTTCGGCTGGTCCTATGTCTACGAGCAGCCGGTGCTGGATGTACTGATGGCCCGCCTCGTGCCGACCCTCCTGCTCATGGTTTCGTCGCTTTCGGTGGCCTTCATTTTCGGTATTGCGCTTGGAGCTCTCGCGGCGCGCAAGGCATATTCCCTGACCGACAATGCGATTTCCACGCTTGGCCTTGTCTTCTATGCCATGCCAAGCTTCTTCCTCAGCCTCATCCTGATGTTCATCTTTTCCGTCAAGCTCGGCTGGCTGCCGGTCGGCGGCTACAAGACGATTGCCGGTTTTTATACCGGCTGGAAGAATGTCTGGGATATTGCCGTGCACCTTGTCATGCCGACGACGGCGCTTTCGCTCATCTATCTTGCATTCTATATGCGCCTGATGCGCACCAGCGTGCTGGAAGTGGCCGACCTCGATTATGTCCGCACGGCCCGCGCCAAGGGCGCCAGCGGTGCAAGGCTGATGTTCCATCACATCATGCGCAACGCCTTTCTGCCCGTCGTGACGCTGCTCGGACTGCAATTCTCGACTGTGCTTGGCGGCTCCGTCGTGATCGAGACAATCTTCTCGTTGCCCGGTCTCGGTCAGCTCGCCTACACCTCCGTGATCAAGCGCGACCTCAACACGCTCATGGGCATCATCTTCCTGTGCTCGGTGCTGGTGGTGATCGTGAATTTCATCACCGATCTCATCTATGCGCGGCTTGATTCCAGGATCGAACTGTCATGACTTCACAGGACCTCTCCCTCACCCGCCCGCAGGTCTCGCGCGCAAAAATTCTGTGGCAGCGTTTCAGCCGCAACCGCGCCGCCGTGCTGGGCCTTATCCTCTTCATTGCCGTGGTCCTGATTGCGCTGCTGGCCGATGTCATTACGCCCGGTGACCCGCTGCGGCGCGCTGGCGACCCGCTCGTCTGGCCATTCGTCAATGCTGCCACGCCGCTTGGCACCGATCAGCTCGGGCGCGATATCATGGCAGGCATCTTCCATGGCGCGCGCATCTCGCTTCTGATCGGCGTGGTGGCCACCCTGATTTCCATCGTGATCGGCATCATCATCGGCGCTCTTGCCGGCTATTATGGTGGTTGGGTGGATGACGTTTTGATGCGTATCACCGAGGCTTTCCAGACTGTTCCAAGCTTCGTTCTGCTTCTGACACTGGTGGCAATCTTCGGCTCTTCCATCGAAAACATCATCATCTGCATAGGCATCGTGTCGTGGACTGCGCCGGCCCGCATGGTGCGCGCCGAATTTCTGGCGCTGCGCAAGCGCGAATTCATCGATGCCGCGCGCAATCTGGGTGTCGGCAACGTCTCGATCATCTTTCGCGAAATCCTGCCGAATGCCCTGCCGCCGGTGATTGTCTTTGCATCCGTGGTGATGGCCACCTCCATCCTGATGGAAAGCGCTCTCGCCTTCCTTGGTCTCGGCGATCCGAACTATGCAAGCTGGGGCAACATGATCGGCCAGGGTCGCGCCGTGTTGCGCACCGACTGGTTCTGCTCGGTCATTCCCGGCATCGCCATTCTGCTCACCGTTCTTTCCTTCAGCCTGCTTGGCGAAGGCCTGAACGACGCGCTTAATCCGAGGCAGAAGAAATAATGACCGCCGCACCCGTTCTCGAAATCAAAAGCCTGCAGATCGCGCTGCCGAAGGGCGCCGACCGCCCTTACGCCCTGCAGGACCTGACACTGACAATCAATCCCGGTGAAATCGTCTGCCTCGTCGGCGAAAGCGGCTCCGGAAAATCGCTTTCAGCGGGCGCGATCATGCGCCTTCTGCCGGAACCGCATGTGCGCGTAACCCATGGCACGATCAAGCTTGAAGGCACCGATCTTTATTCACTCAGCGAAGCCGATATGAAGAAGCTGCGCGGCGACCGGATCGGCATGATCTTTCAAGAGCCGATGACCGCGCTCAACCCGCAGAAGACGGTCGGCTGGCAGATCGATGAAGTGCTGCGCCTGCACACGAAGCTTGGACGCAAGGAGCGTCGTGCCGCCGTACTGGACATGCTGGCAGAGGTAAAAATTCCGGACCCGGAATCCGCCTATAACGCCTATCCGCACCAGATTTCGGGCGGGCAGCGCCAGCGCGTCATGATTGCGATGGCGCTGATCCTGAAGCCGCGCCTCATCATCGCCGACGAGCCGACCACGGCACTCGACGTGACCACGCAGGCACAGATCCTGAAACTGATCCGCGACCTGCAACGCGAACACAATACCGGCATTCTGTTCATCACGCATGACTTCGGCGTCGTGGCGGAAATTGCCGACCGTGTCGCGGTGCTGCGGCTTGGCGAACTGGTTGAGGAAGGTCCGGCAAACGAAGTGCTGAACCATCCGCAGCACGCTTACACAAAGGCGCTGATCGCATCGGTTCCAGCCCTCACCCCGCCCGAACCGAAGCCGTCAGTTGAAGCGCAGCCGATCATTCTCAGGGCGAGCGCTTTACGCAAAACCTTCAAGGCGCGCGGCGGATTGCTGAGCGGAAAACGCAGCGCCGTTCCCGCCGTGAAGGACCTTTCGTTCGAGCTGCGTCAGGGCGAAACGCTTGGCGTCGTCGGCGAAAGCGGTTCGGGTAAGACCACCGTTTCGCGCATCGTCACCCGTCTGCTGGAAGCCGATAGCGGCAAGGTCGATGTGAATGGCAGGGATTTTCTGAGCGCCAGCCCGCGTGAAGTGCGGGCCATGCGCAAGGACATCCAGATGGTCTTTCAGGACCCGATGGCCTCGCTCAATCCGCGCCGCCGCGTGGTGGACCTGATTGCGCAGGGGCCAATCGTCCATGGCATGCCGAAGGATGAGGCGCACGCAAAGGCCCGCGAATTGCTGGAGCTGGTCGAGCTTTCGCCCGCTGCCGCCGACCGATTTCCTCACGAGTTCTCGGGCGGGCAGCGCCAACGCATCGGCATTGCCCGCGCCCTTGCTCTGGAGCCGCGCATCATTGTCGCCGACGAACCGGTCTCCGCGCTCGATGTCTCCGTGCAGGCGCAAGTTCTGCGGCTTCTGGCCGATTTGCGCGAACGGCTCAACCTGTCGCTGCTTTTCGTAACGCACGATTTGCGTGTTGCCGCGCAGCTCTGCGACCGCATCATCGTCATGTCGAAGGGCGAGATCGCCGAAGCCGGTCTGACAGCCGAAGTCTTCGCCAACCCGCAACATGAATATACACAGCGCCTGCTTGCCTCCATTCCCGGCAAGAGTTGGACGCCACCCATTTTGGAAAACGCGTGACACAATGCAGAAGATAGAATTTCCACCATCCATTTGGGCCGCCACCGCACCTGAACGCGTACCGGCCCCCACGCTTGCGAAAGACGCGGAAGCCGATGTCGCCATTGTCGGCGGCGGCTTTACGGGGCTTTCCGCCGCACTCCATCTGGCAAAGCGCGGCAAGCGCGTCATCCTGCTTGAAGGCAATGCGGTCGGCTGGGGCGCGTCCGGGCGCAACAACGGACAGGTCATCCCGACCATGACTTCCGCCGAGCCGGATGCAATCGCCAAACGCTACGGCGCATCGGGTGAACGTTTTGCCAGACTGATCGGCAATAGCGCCGACATTCTTTTCTCCATCGTGCGCGACGAAAACATCGAGGCCGAGGCCGAGCAGAACGGCTGGTTCCAGCCTGCCCATTCGCCGGGCCGGGTGAAGCTGTCGCAAACCCGCGTGGAAGCATGGAAACGCTTCGGCTTCCCGGCAGAGTTTTTCGACCGTGCTGCAACATCGCGGCTGTTGGGCAGCGATTTCTGGTATGGCGGCATGTTCAACCCGACCGGAGGTCATATCAATCCGCTGGCTTTCGCACGGGGACTTGCCGCCGCTGCCGAACGCCACGGCGCAATCATCCACGAGCAAAGCCCGGTCATTTCCTATGCTCAAGTGGGCGACCACTGGGAGGTCAAGACTGCCAGCGCCACCGTACGCGCCAAGGGTTTTCTGCTGGCGACCAATGCCTATACCGGCGAACTGCGTGAAGGGCTTGCCCCGCGCCTTGCCCGCACCATTGTGCCGGTACTCTCGTGGCAGATGGCGACCGCGCCCGTCAGCGATAATCTGCGCGCAACGATTTTGCCCGGACGGCAAGCCGTTTCCGATACGCGCGGCGATCTGCGCTTCTTCCGCTACGACGCCCGCAATCGGCTGATTACCGGCGGTGTGGTGATGGGCGATTTCAACGTGACTGAGCGCGTCAGGCGCAAGACGGCGCGCAACATGGCGGAAGCCTTCCCCGCACTTGGCGAGCCGGAAATCACCCATGTGTGGAGCGGCTATATCGGCATGACGTGGGATCGCTTTCCCCGCGTTCATCAGCTCGGCCCCAATGGCTGGGCGTGGATCGGCTGCAACGGGCGCGGCGTTGCGCTTGGCACATCGCTTGGGCGTGAATTCGCACGCGCGCTGGACGGCGAGCCGGTACAGGAGCTTGCCTTGCCCGTATCGGAACCGGCACCGCTGCCTTTTCATAAAGTCGCGCGGAAGATCGCTCCTTTTTATCTCGCCTGGCTTCGGCGCAAGGACCTCTCCGAGCCGCGGTAGCGAACGGGGCCAACTAAATGTGTCCAAACTGTTGCGTCTGGAAGTCCGGGATAGGCTACATAGCTAATACTAACGAGCATTCATGTGAAAGGTCAGGCTCATGAATCAAATGTCAATTCTTGAACGTCGCCGCATCGAAGCACTGGTTCTCAAGAACGTCTACGAAGTTATTCGAGAGCGCTCCGGTGAGGAAGAAGCGCAGGCAGCAATCGGTGAAGCAGTCAGCCGTTCGGCCATCGAACAGGGCAAGAGCTTTGCTGACGAGCTGGGCCACACGCCGACAATACAGGATTTTGCCGATATCCAGCCGCTCTGGACGAAGGAAAATGCACTGGAGATCGACGTGATCTCGCAGGGCGAAGATCATTTCGATTTCAACGTTACGCGCTGCCGCTATTCGGAAATGTACCGCGAGATGGGCCTTGGCCATATCGGTCACCTGCTTTCCTGCAATCGCGATGGCGATTTCTGCATCGGCTACAATCCCGACATGAAGCTGGAACGCACGCAGACCATCATGAAGGGCGCAAGCCACTGCGATTTCCGCTACCGCCTCGACACGACTGAAGACAACACAAAAGGAGCCTGACATGCCGGTTGAAAACTGGACATCGAACCAGCTGGACGAACTCGTCGCGTTCCGTCGTGACCTGCACGAAAACCCCGAGCTGCTTTACGATGTGAACCGGACCGCGGAAAAAGTGGCCGAAGCGTTGCGCGCCGCAGGCGTCGACGAGGTGGTGACCGGCATCGGACGCACCGGCGTCGTCGGCGTCATTCGCGGTCAGTCGAACCGTTCCGGTCGCGCCATCGGCCTGCGTGCCGACATGGATGCGCTGCCGATCCTCGAAGAAACCGGCGCGGAATGGTCGTCGAAAGTACCAGGCAAGATGCATGCCTGCGGTCATGATGGTCATACGACTATGCTTTTGGGCGCGGCTCGCGAACTCGCGCAAAGCCGCGCCTTCGACGGCACGGTCATCGTGATCTTCCAGCCTGCCGAAGAAGGTGGCGCTGGCGCCAAGGCGATGATCGATGATGGCCTGTTCAAGCGTTGGCCGGTCAACGAAGTTTACGGCATGCATAACCGCCCGAATCTCGCTGTCGGGCATTTTACCATCAATTCCGGCCCAATCATGGGATCGGTCGACATTCTCGACATAACCATCGAAGGCGTTGGCGGACATGCGGCCATGCCGCAGCTGAGCATAGACCCCATTCCCGTGACGGCAGCTCTCATTCAAGCGATTCAGGCCCTGACAGCCCGCACCATCGATCCACTGGATTCCGCAGTGATCTCGATCACCACCATTCAGGGTGGCGATGCGTTCAACGTCATTCCGCAGAAAATCCGGCTAACCGGCACGGTTCGTACGCTTCGCGAGGAAGTGCGCGATCACATCGAAGAGCGATTGACCCGCGCCGTTCAGGGCATTGCCGATGCTTTCGGCGCCAAGGCCACACTCGACTATCAGCGCAGCTACCCCGTCACTGTTAATCACGAGCGGGAAACTGAGCTGGCGGCAATCGCTGCAGAAGCAGTTGCCGGTTCCGACCGCGTGACTCGCGACATGCCCGCAACGCTCGGCGGTGAAGACTTTGCCTTCATGCTGAACGAAGTACCCGGTGCGATGATCAATATCGGCAATGGCCCGAGCGCCAATCTCCATCATCCGAAGTATGACTTCAACGACGATGTCATTGCCTGGGGTTGCTCATACTGGACCACGCTCATTCGCCATCGGCTGCCGATAGAGAATTGATAGCCACCTATATATAAATGGGGCGGCACCTTTGGGAGCCGCCCTTTGTGTTTTGCGTAGAAAGCGAAGTTGCAGAACAATAAAACCTCTAGTTTATCTGAGCCGCTCGTAATATAACGCGCTCCCAATAAACCATCGCGGCTTTTCCCGATGGGAAAAGAGAATTCGGTTTGGACGCATACTGAACATTTCAGTGTTCGGAAATGCGGAAAGCCATTGGTCGAGCGGGAAATCCATGAATATCGAATCTGCCTTGAGTGACAGCGCCAATATTTTTGACCTTGCGCCAATTTCCCTGTGGCTTGAGGATTATAGCGGCCTGCGCAAGCAGTTCGAAGAATGGCGAGCGCTTGGCGTTACCGATCTCAGGACTTTCCTACATGAAGACACGACCCGGCTTCGCATCTGCACCAGCCATATCCGGGTTCTCAAGGTCAACCGCAAGACGCTTTCGCTTTTCGAAGCGGACAGCGTCAGCCATCTGGTCGCCAACCTGGAACGCGTGTTCCGCGACGACATGCTGGACCCGCATATCGACGAGATGGTCCAGCTCTGGAATGGCGGTAATGCCTTCTCAAGCGATACCATCAACTATTCGCTTGGCGGCAAGCGGCTCGACATACAGCTCAAGGGCGTCGTGCTGCCTGGCTATGAGCACACATGGGAGCGGGTTCTACTGTCCATCGAGGATGTGACCGCCCGCGAAGACGCCCGCCGCGAACAGGACCGCCACAAGCAGCACGCGCAGGGCCTTTTCGAACATTCGCCCGTGTCGCTTTGGGTCGAGGATTTCAGCCGCATCAAGCAATTGATGGACGATGTGCGCCAGCGCGGCATCGTTGATTTTCGGGTATTTACCGACGTGCATCCGGAATTCGTACGTCAGTGCATGAGCGAAATCCGGGTTCTCGAAGTTAATACCGAGACGACGGCCCTTTTCCTCGCACCGGACAAGAAGACGCTGCTGCAGAACTTGCCGCTCGTCTTCAAGGATGAAATGGAATCATCGTTTCGCGAACAGCTGATCGATCTGTGGAACGGTATCCTGTTCCAGCGGCGCGAAGTGGTGAACTATGCACTCGACGGCACCGAACGGCATGTCCTTCTGCAGCTCTCGGTTCTGCCAGGGCATGAGACGGACTGGTCGCTGGTGCAGATCGCGCTTACCGACATCACCGCGCGCAAGAAGGCCGAAGCCTATCTGGAATATCTGGGCAAACACGACGTTCTGACCAAGCTTCACAATCGCGCCTACTATGTCGATGAGCTTAACCGGCTGGAACGCAAGGGTCATACGCCTGTTTCCGTCATCATCATCGATCTCAACGGCCTCAAGGCCGCGAATGACCAATGGGGCCATGCGACAGGCGACGGATTGCTGCGGCGCATCGGCGAAGTGCTGAATGAGGCCGTAAAGCAGCCGGGACACGCGGCGCGCATCGGCGGTGACGAATTCGCAGTTGTGCTGCCTTATGTGGATGAGCGCGGCGCCGAGGCGATGGTCGAGGACATTCAAAGGCTGGTCGATATCAACAACCAGTATTATTCGCAGCTCAAGCTCAATCTTTCCATTGGCTCCGCGACCAGTATGCCGGGCGAAAAGCTGGAAACCGTTGCCAAGCGTGCCGACCTGCTGATGTATGAGAACAAGCGCCAGCAATATACGAGCGGCATGATCTAGTCATCAAATGCGATAATCGTCTTGCCGCGCGTCAGATCGGTGACGAGGCGGGATAGTTCATCCCGCATGGCAATGGGCATGGTGCCCGCGATTTCCACGCCGGTGCCGGTGAAGTTCTCTTGCGCGATGGCAAGGTTTTCCACCGCTGTCAGACGGGCCTTCAGCAGCGCATGATCTGAAAAATCGCAGGCGAACTGAAATCCGACCAGCGGAATAACTTCTGTTTTCTCCGCCTGTCGCAGACAGGTTGCAGCCGTGCCGCCATAGGCGCGCATCAGGCCGCCGCTTCCTAGAAGAATGCCGCCGAACCAGCGCGTGACCACAACTGCAATATTATCGAGTTGCTGACCGTCGATTGCCTGCAGGATCGGCTTTCCTGCCGTGCCGCTCGGCTCGCCATCGTCGCTGAAACGGTAGTTCTGCCCCATACGCCAGGCCCAGCAATTATGGCTTGCCGACAGGTCGGAATGCTCGCTCAAAAAGTCCTTCGCCGCCTGCTCGCTCGCCACAGGCGCGGCAATGGCCAGAAACCGACTTTTCTTAATCTCCTGACTATAGGTTTCGACGCGACTAATCGTGAACATGGCAATCCTGCAAAGATGATTTCGGGGCCTAGCATTTTCCATTGAGGATGACGACCCCTTCCAGCTTCCCCTGGCATTGCGCCCACCGGATATAGGGTATAAGGCAATTGAAAAATGGGCCCATATTTTTGAGCTCTGTTCTTGCATATCTAGAGCGGGATGCGCTCACATACGTTCGCGCTACCGCTCTATCTATTTGATTTTACCGCATTTGTGCGACGTCAGATGATTCCATCTGACTGCAAAATGCTCCAGATGAAAGGTCCAGCCGATGTTCGATTTGATCGTGAGAAACGCCAATCTCCCCGACGGTCGCGAGAAGCAGGACATTTTGGTCAAGGACGGCAAGATTGCCGATATCGTGCCCTCCAAGGGTGAGCATCAGGCGGCGCAGGAAATCGATGCGACCGACCGGCTCGTGACGCCGCCTTTCGTCGACCCGCATTTCCACATGGATGCGACCCTGTCGCTCGGCCTGCCGCGCCTCAATCGTTCCGGCACGCTTCTGGAAGGTATCGCGCTGTGGGGCGAACTAAAGCCGATACTGACCGTTGAGGCCATGGTCGAGCGCGCGCTGCGCTATTGCGATCTGGCCGTTTCGCAAGGGTTGCTCGCCATTCGCAGCCATGTCGATGTCAGCGATCCGCGCCTCTTCACCGCTGAAGCGATGATCGAAGTGCGTGAGAAGGTGAAGCCCTACATTGACCTGCAGCTCGTAGCCTTCCCGCAGGACGGCTACTATCGTTCGCCGGGCGCGGTCGATCTCGTCAACCGCTCGCTCGATATGGGCCTCGACGTCGTCGGCGGTATTCCGCATTTCGAACGCACCATGGCCGATGGCGCAGCCTCGCTGGAAGAACTCTGCCGCATTGCCGCCGAACGCGGCCTGCCGGTCGATATCCATTGCGACGAAAGCGACGATCCGATGTCTCGCCATGTCGAAACGCTGGCCGCGCAGACCATGCGTTTTGGCCTGCAGGGTCGCGTTTCCGGCTCACACCTGACCTCCATGCATTCCATGGATAATTATTACGTCTCGAAGCTCATTCCGCTGATTGCGGAAGCAAAAATGAATGCCATTCCGAACCCGCTCATCAACATCACGCTTCAGGGCCGTGCGGACACCTATCCGAAGCGCCGCGGCATGACCCGCGTGCCGGAACTGATGGCGGCGGGTATCAATGTCGCTTTCGGCCATGACTGCGTTATGGACCCCTGGTATTCGATGGGTTCCGGCGACATGCTGGAAGTCGGCCACATGGCGATCCATGTCGCACAGATGACCTCCATCGAAGGCAAACGCCAGGTTTTCGACGCACTCACCGTCAATTCCGCCAAGGCGCTGGGCCTCGAAGGCTACGGCCTTGCAAAGGGCTGCAATGCCGACTTCGTGGTGCTGCAGGCACGCGATCCGATTGAAGCGCTGCGCCTCAAGGCAAACCGCCTCAAGGTCGTGAAGCGCGGCAAGGTCATCGCTGAAACCCCGCAGCGCGTAAGCCGCATCAACCTCGAAGGCCGTCCGTCTTCAGTTGACGGGGCCGATTACGCGCCAGTCGGCCAGCTTTAGAATCTTCTTGAATTAAAGGTGGTTTGGGCAATGATGGAAATCGTTGCTCATGACATCGCACGTCAAAACGAAGCAACCGGCTGCGCGCATCCGTGCGCCGAAAACACACATGAGGGGTCCCTTACCAAAATGACCAAAATCATCAAAACACCGAACTTTACCCGTCGCGATATTCTTGCGATGTCGGCAGCACTCGGCGCAACGGCAATGACAACCCGCGTGTTCGCGGCAGACGAAAAGCTGAAGGTTGCAGGCATTCACGCCTCGCCGGTTGAAAATGCCTGGAACTCACGCCTGCATGAAGCGCTGAAGCAGGCCAATGACGAAGGCGTCATCGAATATGTCTTCTCCGAAGGCGTTTCGGCGAGCGACTATCCCCGCGCCATGCGCGAATATGCCGAACAGGGCATCAAGCTGATTGTCGGCGAATCCTATGCCGTCGAACGCGAAGCGCGCCAGGTGGCAGGCGATTATCCGCAAACGGCTTTCGTCATGGGTTCCTCGGGCAAGCCGCAGGGCGACAATTTCGGTGTTTTCGGCACCTGGAACTTCGAGGCTGCCTATCTCGCAGGCATGCTGGCAGGCGCGATGAGCAAGTCCGGCACCTTCGGCTCGGTCGGCGCCGTGCCGATCCCGGAAGTCAATATGCTCATCAATGCCTTTCAGGACGGCGTGAAGGAAACCCGGCCTGACGCGAAGTTCATCGCGTCGTTCATCGGCACCTTCTTCGACCCGCCGAAAGCACGAGAAGCCGGTCTTGCCCAGATCGACTCGGGCGCAGATATCCTGTTCGGTGAGCGCATCGGCACCGCAGACGCAGCCAAGGAGCGCGGCATCAAGGCCATCGGCTCGCTGATCGATTATACGCCGCGCTATCCCGATACGGTCTTTGCCAATGCGATCTGGAATTTCCGCCCGATCCTCAATGCGGCTGTCGCCGACGTGAAGGCCAGTCAGGCAACCGGCAAGGATTACACGCCGTTCAGCCTTATGAAGGAAGGCGGCAACGACATCATCTACGTCAAGGGCATTGCCCCTGCCGAAGCAGAAGCCAAGATGGAAGCCCGTCGTGTGGAACTGAAGGAAGGCAAGTTCGAGTACAAGCCGAACCCCGCCGAACCGAAGTAACCATTCAGAACGGGCAAGCACATCGTGGCAATCGACATGAACCAGCAGGATGCAACCGCGCTCGCGCAGGCGATTGCGGAAGGAATCCTCAGTGCCGAACAGGCGATGGATGCGGCTCTCGACGCAGCAGAAAAATGGCGCCCATTGGGCGCCATTGCATATCTTGATCGCGATCTTGGCCGTGCCGGTGCCATTGCATTCGATGCAGCCCCATCCAAAGCGGCCTTCGCGGGCGTTCCCTCACTGTTCAAGGATCTGGGCGGCCCCTGTGCCGGTCTGCCGATCCGGCTCGGCTCAAAGGCATTCCTCAATGCCTCACCGCAGATGGATTCCGAACTCGGTCGCAGGCTGCGCGCAGCCGGACTCAACTTTTTTGGCACCACCACCGTTCCCGAATTCGGTTTGGCGCTTGCGAGCGAGCCAGCGGGAGCACCGCCTGCGCGCCATCCCTTCGATGAAACGCTTTCACCTAGCGGCTCATCCGGCGGAGCGGCAGCAGCCGTCGCAGCCGGGATAGTCGCAATTGCGCACGCCACCGACGCTGGCGGTTCCATCCGTGTGCCCGCTGCAACCTGCGGTCTTGTCGGCCTGAAACCAAGCCGTGGCGCCATGCCAGCGGGTCCACATTTCGGCAATTATCTTGCAGGCATTGCGAGCGAATTTGCGCTTTGTCGTTCCGTCCGAGATGCGAAAGCGCTTCTGCCGCTTGTCGAAGGCAAAACAGAAGGCTTTCTGCCCGACCCGGCAATGCAGGCAGGCGATTTGCCGAACCGCCTTCGTGTGGGCATCGTGACCGGCGATCTTGCAAACTATCCAATCAGATCGGAGCGCTTGCAGGTTGTGGCCGATGCAGCGCATTTCATGGAAGCACAAGGTCATACAATCCGTGAAATTCCGGCTTCGGAATTCAGCCCGCTGATCGCTTCCAGCGCACGCGCTTTCGACCGCATCATTTCCGTCAATCTCGCGGCTGCAATCGATTTTCTAGCCCTTGATGAAGACAGGCTTGAACCGCTTACCCGTGCGGTTGCAGAGCGCGGGCGGCGCATGGAAGCCACCGCGCTTTACCGCGCCATGAACGGAGCCGTCAGCACCGCACATATGCTCTGGCAGATTTTCCGCAACATTGACGTGTTGATTACACCAATGCTGTCGCGCGGGCCGATGCCACTCGGCTCGTTTCCCATGGATCACGACGATGTGGATGCACACTGGCAAAAGATGAATGCCTTCGCGCCTTATGCAGCGCTCGCCAATATTTCCGGTTTTCCGGCACTTTCTCTGCCATTCGGAGAAGATGCTGATGGAATGCCCGTCGCCTTACAGCTTGTGGCCCCGATGGGCGCCGACCAGCTGCTTCTGAACCTTGGCGAGCGTTTGGAGGAGGACCGGCGCTGGCAGCACAGATTTCCCGTTGCGGGGTTGAACATATGACGACGACCGTTCTTGAACTGCAAAGCATCACCAAGCGATTTGGCCAGCTTACCGCCAATGACGACATTTCGCTGAAGCTGAAGCGTGGCGAAATCCTCGCTTTTCTTGGCGAGAATGGTGCAGGCAAAACCACGCTGATGAACATCCTGTTCGGCCATTATGTGCCGGATGAAGGCCGCGTCTTCGTCAAGGGCGAGGAAATCCCGCAGGGTAAGCCGCGCGCTGCCATCGATGCGGGCGTGGGCATGGTGCACCAGCATTTCACGCTTGCACCCAATCTCACCGTACTGGAAAACATCATTACCGGTACTGAAAGCCTCTGGAAGCTTAAATCGGCACATGGACCCGCGCGCACCAAGATTGCCGACATCGCCGGACGCTTTGGCCTGCAGGTTGATCCCGATGCACGGCTTGGCGATCTCTCGGTGGGCGAACAACAGCGCGTGGAAATCCTGAAAGCGCTCTATAATGACGCCGACATTCTGATCCTCGACGAGCCAACCGCCGTTCTGACCACGCAGGAAGCCGAAAACCTGTTTGCGACACTGAAAGAAATGGCTCGTCAGGGCCTGTCGCTGATCTTCATCTCGCACAAGCTGCATGAAGTTATGTCCGCCGCCGACCGAGTAATCGTGCTGCGCGGCGGAAAGCTTGTCGCTGAGCGTAAGGCCTCCGAAACCTCGAAAGAGGAACTTGCCGAACTGATGGTTGGCCGTCGCGTTTCGCGCCCTTCGCGTGCAGCGGCCACGCCCGGCGAAACCTTGCTGGAAGCGAAGAATGTAACGGTCGTGGAAGATGGCGCGACACGCCTCAGCGATCTCGACTTTCACCTCCGCGCTGGCGAAACGCTGGGCATCATTGGAGTGTCGGGGAATGGGCAGGCAGCGCTTGGACGTCTCGTTTCCGGCCTCAGCCAGCCTGCGAGCGGCTCACTTGTCATGTTCGGGCAGACAGTTACCAAATTCGACCCGCGCCAGTTTGTGGCGGAAGGTGTTGGCCGCATTCCGGAAGATCGCAATGCGGAAGGCGCAATCGGTGATCTGACACTTTGGGAAAATGCTGTGCTGGAACGCGTGCGCGATCCGCAGTTCTCCAATGGTCTTCTGGTCAACCGGACGGCTGCGCGTGAATTTACCGACCGCATCATCAAGGATTTCGATGTGCGCGGCGGTACGCCTGATAGCCGTATTCGCCTGCTTTCCGGCGGCAACATGCAAAAGCTTATCCTGGGTCGCAATCTGGAAACTGCCCCGCGTATCCTGATAGCGGCGCAGCCGACACGCGGCCTTGACGAAGGTGCCGTTGCGGCCATCCATGCCCGCATTCTGGAAGCGCGCGCCAAGGGAGCCGCAGTACTGCTGATTTCGGAAGATCTGGATGAAATCATTGGCTTGGCGGATCGTGTTCAAGCGATTGTCAAGGGGCGCCTCTCCCCACCCATCGACGCGGAAGAAGCCGATGCACAAAGGCTGGGCCTGATGATGGCGGGCGAATGGCAGACAAATATCACGAAGGGGCTCAACTGATGCGTATTGAACGACGCGAAACACGGCCCATGGTTCTGGTGGCAACCGCACCAATTATCGCCGTCCTGACCGCCTTCGTGCTTGCCGGACTGCTGATCGCCGCTGCGGGTGCGCCGGTTCTGGAATCCTTTCGCCAGATCGCAATCGGTGCATTTGGCAACAAGCTTTCGATCACCGAAACGCTCACGCGCGCAACACCGCTGATGCTGACCGGCCTTGCCGCTGCCGTCGCCTTCCGCTCCAAACTCTGGAATATCGGTGCCGAGGGCCAGTTCTATATGGGCGCTCTTGCGGTCGTCACCTGTGGCACGCAATTGCAGCTTCCGGCTCCCATACTTATTCCGCTGCTGCTCGTGATCGGTGCCATTGCAGGCATGATTTTCCTGCTTATTCCGCTCGGGCTTCGCCTGCGCTTCGGTGTTGATGAAGTGGTGACGACACTACTCTTGAACTTTGTTGCCGTGCTCATCGTCTCGATGATGATCGAAGGGCCGATGAAAGACCCCCTCGCCTTTGGCTGGCCGCAATCTGAGCCCGTACCGGATGCCGCAGTGCTACCCAAAATCATGGCGGGTATGCGGCTGCATATCGGTATCATCATCGCCATCGCCCTGGCTCTCATCATCGCCTATGTGCAAAAGCGCACCGTCTTCGGGCTTGAAACCAAGGCTGCGGGCCTCAACCCGCGCGCCGCGCGCTTTGCAGGCGTTCCGCTTGGCAAGACGCTGGTGAAAGTCGCCTGCATTTCCGGTGGTCTTGCAGGCCTTGCTGGCGCGATACAGGTCATGGGCGTAAAGGGTTACGTCACGACTGACCTCTCACCGGGCTTCGGCTATTCCGGCATCATAGTCGCCATGTTGGCCAATCTGAATCCTATCGGCGCGATCTTCTCAGCGCTTTTTGCAGCCGCCATGTTTGTCGGTGCCGACGGCATGAGCCGCGCTATCGGCATTCCAAGCTTCATTGCCGATGTCACCGTTGCGCTGTCGCTTCTGACCATGCTGGTTGCTCTGTTCTTCACACAATACAGGATCGCCCGATGAATGAGTTGATGGATATCCTGCTCTCCGCTGGCCTCTGGGTCTCGGTCCTGCGCATTGCAACGCCGCTGATCTTCGGCACGCTCGGCGCACTTTATTGCGAACGGGCGGGCGTGCTTAATCTCGGCATCGAAGGCATCATGACCTTTGGCGCGATGATTGGCTGGCTGACCGTCTATAATGGCGCAGACCTCTGGGTGGGCGTGCTCGCGGCGGCTGCTTCCGGCGCCGTGTTCGGCCTGCTTCATGCAGCCCTCACCGTGCCGCTTGGCCTGTCGCAGCATGTCGTCGGCCTCGGCATCACACTGTTTGCATCGAGCCTCAGCTATTTCCTGTTTCGCCTTCTCGTACCGCTTTCTTCAACACCACCGACGATCACACCATTCCAGCCGGTCAATCCGTCCTGGCTTGCAGATATCCCGTTCGTCGGACAGGTGCTTGGCACGCAAACGGCGCTCACGTGGATCGCCATTCCTCTGGCACTGCTGCTTGGTTATGTGCTTTTCCGCACGCCGCTCGGCCTTGCCATCCGCATGACAGGCGAAAATCCACATGCCGCGGAAGCGCAAGGCATCAACCCTATCCGGGTGCGCATCTTCACGATCATGTTCGGCAGCGCACTGATGGCGGTGGGCGGCGCGTTCCTCACGCTCTCTGCCTTCAATTCGTTCTTCCCGACGATGATGCAGGGGCGCGGGTGGGTCTGTATTGCGCTCGTCGTCTTCGCGTCGTGGAAGCCTGCACGCGCACTTCTGGGCGCGCTTCTGTTCGCGCTGTTCGATGCTTTCCAGCTACGCCTGCAAACGGTTTACGGCAAGGTCGTGCCTTACCAGCTCTTCCTGATGATCCCTTACATCATGTCGATTGTGGCGCTCATCGTCATGGCGCGGCGCGCACGTGTTCCGCAGGCGCTGATGCAGCCCTATCGTCGCGGCGAGCGGTAGAGCATTTCCAGCAAAAGTGTGAAACGGCTTTGCGTTGGAAAATGCGACAAAACAAATAGTTAGAGCGGATCCGGCGATCCTGATAAGATAGGAACCGCTCTAAGAATATCCCAAACAAAACGGCGCCCCGAAAGGCGCCGTCAGGCTGCTGACAAACCTCCGGCAGGGTCAAAATGACCTCAGATTCACGGAACGTCCCAGATTCAGAACGTGAACAAATCGGAATCAAAACCCCTCGTTTTTGACTGCTTCCAAAAATCGAGGGGTTTGTAATCAATCTGACGGCGCCCGAAGGCGCCGTTTCTTTTATTCTGTCGGGCTTATGCAGCGCTCGACGACTTGCTCTTTTCAAAGCGCTTGCGCTCATTCGGATCAAGATAGAGCTTGCGAAGACGGATCGACTTCGGCGTCACTTCAACCAGCTCGTCATCCTGAATCCACGACAAAGCGCGTTCCAGCGTCATCCTGATCGGCGGGGTCAGCTTCACGGCTTCATCCTTACCGGCGGCACGAACGTTCGTGAGCTTCTTGCCTTTCAAAACATTCACTTCCAGATCGTTGTCGCGACTGTGAATGCCGATAAGCATGCCCTGATAGACCTTGACGCCAGCGTCGATGATCATCGGCCCACGATCTTCAAGGTTGAACAGTGCGTAGGCAACCGCTTCACCCTGATCGTTGGAAATCAGAACGCCGTTGTTGCGGCCAGCGATTTCACCCTTGTATGGCTGATAATCATGGAACAGGCGGTTCATGATCGCCGTGCCGCGCGTATCGGTCAAAAGTTCCGACTGATAGCCGATAAGGCCGCGGGTCGGAGCATAGAACACCAGACGCACGCGATTGCCGCCCGAAGGACGCAGTTCGACCATTTCGGCCTTGCGCTCGGACATCTTCTGCACGACCGTGCCGGAATATTCTTCATCAACGTCGATGACGACTTCTTCCACCGGCTCCAGCTTTTCACCGTTCTCGCCGTCCTTCATGACGACGCGCGGACGCGAAACGCCAAGCTCGAAGCCTTCGCGACGCATGTTTTCGATCAGAACCGCAAGTTGCAATTCACCGCGACCGGACACGAAGAAGGAATCCTTCTCGGTCGATTCCTCAATCTTGAGCGCGACATTGCCTTCGGCTTCTTTCAGCAGACGGTCGCGGATGACGCGGCTTGTCACCTTGTCGCCCTCGGTGCCTGCATAAGGGCTGTCATTGACGATGAAGGACATGGTCACGGTCGGCGGATCGATTGGCTGCGCAGCCAGAGGCTCGCTGACCGAAGGATCGCAGAACGTGTCGGCGACGGTGCCCTTGGAAAGACCGGCAATAGCGACGATGTCGCCTGCCTGTGCTTCATCAATGGCCTGACGCTCGATGCCGCGGAATGCGAGAATCTTCGAGATGCGACCGGTTTCGAGTAGCGAACCATCTTGGCCGAGAACCTTGACGGCCTGGTTCGACTTGATCGAGCCGGAATGGATACGGCCCGTGATGATGCGGCCAAGAAACGGATCTGCTTCGAGGATCGTACCGATCATGCGGAACGGGCCTTCGGCAACCTTCGGTGCCGGAACGTGCTTGAGCACGAGGTCGAACAGCGGAGCCAGACCTTCGTCCTGCGGGCCTTCCGGGTTCAGTGCCATCCAGCCGTTACGGCCCGAACCGTAGAGGATCGGGAAGTCGAGCTGTTCGTCGGTTGCGTCGAGATTAGCGAAAAGGTCGAACACTTCGTTGACGACTTCCTCGTGACGGCCATCCGGACGGTCGATCTTGTTGATCGCAACGATTGGCTTCAAGCCAACTTTCAGCGCCTTGCCGACGACGAACTTCGTCTGTGGCATCGGGCCTTCAGCAGAATCGACAAGCACAATCGCACCGTCGACCATCGAGAGGATACGCTCAACTTCACCGCCAAAGTCGGCGTGGCCCGGCGTGTCGACAATGTTGATACGCGTATTTTTCCAGACAACCGAAGTGGCCTTGGCGAGAATGGTGATCCCACGCTCGCGCTCGATATCACCGGAATCCATCATGCGTTCGCCGACGCGCTGGTTCTCGCGGAACGAGCCGGCCTGCTTCAAAAGTTCATCAACCAGTGTTGTTTTGCCATGATCGACGTGTGCGATAATAGCGATATTACGCAATTCCATATGGAGATCACTTCTATATGAGTTGGGAGCCGCGCCAGCATTGGGTGCGCGGAAAAACAATGCGCCGCTCTTACAGGTTTTTTTGCGTTTTAGAAAGGGGCAGCGCGAAACTACCCCTCATTTGACCAAGAAAACCTTGTTTTCACCGCTTCTCTACACTGTCAATCTGACAGTTTTTTGTCGCGCTTGTTACAAAAGCGTACCTGAGAGGATGACCAGCGCGACGCTGAAATAGATCACGAGGCCGGTAACATCGACCAGGGTTGCCACAAATGGCGCCGAAGCGCTCGCCGGGTCGAAGCCGAGCCTTTGCAGAATAAACGGCAGCATGGAGCCTGTCAGCGAGCCGAAAGTCACGATGCAGACCAGCGCCATGCCAACGGTTGAAGCCACAAGAATCCAGTGTTCGCCATAATCGTATATGCCGAGCGTCTGCCAGATGGCGATGCGTATGATGCCGATCAGGCCGAGGAAGCTGCCAAGCGCCAGTCCCGTTGGCAATTCGCGGAAGGCGACACGCCACCAGTCCTTGAGCTTGAGTTCCTGCAAGGCAAGCGCGCGAATAATCAGCGACGTTGCCTGCGAGCCGGAATTACCACCCGACGACATGATGAGCGGGATGAACAATGTCAGCACCAGCGCCTTTTCTAGCTCCAGCTCGAAATGCTGCATCGCGCTTGCGGTCAGCATCTCACCGAGGAAAAGGATACCGAGCCAGCCAGCGCGCTTTTTCAGCATCTCGCCGAAGCCGATGCGCATATAGGGCTTGTCCAGCGCCTCCATGCCACCGAAACGGTAAGCGTCCTCGCTTGCCTCTTCCGTCATCGCGTCGAGCACGTCATCGACGGTCACAATGCCGATGATGTGGCGGCTTTCGTCCACGACAGGTACGGCCAGAAGGTCGTGCTTGCGGAACAGGCGCGCCACTTCCTCGCGGCTCGCCAGCGGCGAAATGGTGATCGGATCGTCTTCCCGCGCAATCGACAGGATCGGCTCGTCCGGCTGGCGGATGATGAGGCGACGCAGGCTGACCACGCCCAACAAAACGCGGCTGACCGGATCGACCACATAGATGGCATAAACCGTCTCGCGAGTGCGCTCGACCTTGCGGATATGCTCCAGCGTCTGACCGACATTCCAGTTGGAAGGCACAGCGATGAATTCGATGGTCATGAGCGAGCCTGCCGTATTCGGCGGATAGCCCATCAGCTTTTTCAGCGCAGCTTTGGTTTCAGGCGCGAGAATAGGAAACAGGCGCGCCCGGTCGTCGTCGTCCAGCTCCTGAAAAACGTCGGTTGCACGGTCCGCCGACATGCCGTCAAGTAGAAGGCTTGCAAGGCCGGGTGGGAGGGTAGCAATGATTTCGGTAGCACGGTGCAGTTCCGGCTGGTCGAGCAGACGGATGGCATCGTCATGCGAAAGCTGTGCGATGACGGCGACTGCATCATCGGCATCGAGTTCGTTAACGAGTTCCACTGCGTCGCCAGTACGCATGTCCGCAATGCGGCTTGCGATGGCTGCAGCAGGGAGGTCGGCAACATTGAGTACTTCCGGGAAGAAGTTGTTGTCGGTCATGGGCTTGCCTTTCTGTCGATCCGCCGTCGAAGGCAGACCGTGCAAGCCGACCGCGAGCGATCAGATCACGAACTGCCTTGACGGCTGAAACAATCGACTGTGACTGTCGCTTGGCATAAGAGAATAAAACTCCGGTTGAAATTGCTGCCGCAGAAATCCGGCTGCGAGCGTGATGTGCGCTGGGTCGCCAACAAAGTCAAGCCCCGCAAGGCAATGTCGAACGCTTTTTCCCGAAAGCAGTCTTCAATGTCGTGAACCTCTTGCCCGCCCGCTTTCTAAATCTTAAGTCTGGTTCATACCAAATTCATTTGATCTGGAGTTTCATCATGTCCGACAAGCCCACCCACAACCACGCGCTGACTGAATGGAACGGACCGCTGGGCCTGCCGGATTTCACCGCCTTTGAGGATGGCGATTTCGCATCTACATTCGATGCCGCGCTGGCTGCAGACCTCGCAGAAGTGGAAGCCATCGCCAAGGCGGCAGATGACGCGACCATCGACAACACGCTCAAAGCCCTGCAACTGACCGGCAAGGCGCTCGACCGCGTATCGGCGGTTTTCTGGATGCGTGCTGGCGCACATACCAACAACACGATCCAGGCGCTGGAACGCGAGATTGCGCCAAAGATGTCGCGCCATTATTCGCGCATTTTGATGGATCCCGCACTTTTCGCCCGCATTGACGCGCTTTATGAAAATCGCGATACGCTGGACCTCGATAGCGAAACCAAGCGCGTTCTGGAAAAGACGTGGAAAGGTTTCGTCCGTTCCGGTGCAAAGCTCGACGAGGCGGGCAAGACGGAGCTTGCAGGCATCAATGAGAAGCTGGCGGGACTTGGCGCCCGTTTCGGGCAGAATGTGCTGAAGGATGAATCGAGCTGGGCCTTGTTCATCACCGATGAAGCCGACCTCGCCGGCCTGCCGGACTTTCTGAAAAACGCCATGCAGAGTGCTGCTGCCGAACGCGGCAAACCGGATGCCTGGGCGGTTACGCTATCGCGCTCGATTGTCGAGCCATTCCTTTCCTTCGCCGAAAATCGCGAACTGCGCGAACAGGCTTTCAATGCCTGGGCAAAGCGCGGTGAAAATGGTGACGAAAGCGACAATCGCGAAATCGTGCGCGAGATGGTGGAGCTGCGCGAGCGCAAGGCCCATCTGCTCGGTTACGCCAACTTTGCAGCCTACAAGCTCGACGACACTATGGCCAAGACCCCGAAGGCGGTCATGGACCTGCTGGAGCCTGTCTGGGACAAGGCGCGCGCCAAGGCCCATGAAGAAGAGGTCGAACTGGAACGCCTGATCACAGCCGATGGCGGCAATCACAAGGTCGCACCGTGGGACTGGCGCTTCTATGCCGAAAAGCTGCGCGCCGAGCGCTTCGCCTTCGATGAGGCGGAACTGAAGCCTTATCTGCAACTTGAAAAGATCATCGAAGCCGCCTTCGACGTCGCAGGCCGCCTGTTCGGTATCCGCTTCGAGGAAAAAAAGGGTATCGCAGCATGGCATCCGGACGTGCGGGTGTTTCAGGTGTTCAATGCCGATGGCAGCGAACGCGGCCTGTTCCTTGGCGACTATTTTGCGCGTACCTCAAAGCGTTCTGGCGCATGGATGAGTGCCCTGCAATCGAGCCACAAGCTTGACGGCGGACAGAAGCCGATCATTTACAACGTCATGAATTTTGCGAAGCCAAAGGCTGATGAACCTGCCCTGCTCTCGCTTGATGATGCGCGCACGCTGTTCCACGAATTCGGCCATGCGCTGCATGGGCTTCTGTCGGATGTGACATGGCCTGCCATTTCCGGCACTGCCGTTTCGCGCGATTTCGTGGAACTGCCGTCGCAGCTTTACGAACACTGGTTGACCGTCCCGGCCGTTCTCGAAAAATATGCCGTGCACTACCGCACTGGCGAGGCCATGCCGAAGGCGCTCCTCGACAAGGTACTTGCCGCGCGTACCTTCAATGCTGGCTTCAACACGGTCGAGTTCACCTCGTCCGCACTGGTCGACATGGCATTCCATACCGGTAAGGAAAAGATCACTGATCCGCTGGCTTTTGAAACACAGACGCTTGCAAAGCTTTCCATGCCGGATGCGATCATCATGCGCCATCGCACACCGCATTTTACCCACGTCTTCTCCGGCGACGGTTATTCCGCAGGTTACTATTCCTACATGTGGTCGGAAGTGCTGGACGCGGACGCTTTCTCGGCCTTCGAGGAGACCGGCGACGCCTTCAATCCGGAACTGGCGGCAAAGCTGAAACAGCATATCTATGCCGCTGGCGGCAGCCGCGACCCGGAAGAACTTTACAAGGCCTTCCGCGGTAAGATGCCGACACCGGACGCGATGATCGAAAAGCGTGGATTGAACTAAGAACAAAGGCCGGGAAACCGGCCTTTCAGATTGATTACAAACCCCTCGATTTTTGGAAGCAGTCAAAAACGAGGGGTTTTGATTCCGATTTGTTCACGTTCTGAATCTGGGACGTTCCGTGAATCTGAGGTCATTTTGACCCTGCCGGAGGTTTGTCAGCAGCCTGAAAGGCCGGGAAACCGGCCTTTGTTCAACTTTTGTGGGTCAGAATATTCACGAGCCGACCGTAAGGGTCACGCGTATAGAAACGACGCACGCCCCATTCCTCATCGGTCGGACCGTATTCGACGGGAAATCCCAGCGCGATCGCGCGCTCCAGCACGGCATCGACATCATCGACCTCGATGGAAAGATCGGGCACCGGTGTGCCCGATCCCCCCTCACTCATGATGCTCACCTGTACCCGCGCCTCAGCATCAGTCGCATAAGTGACGATCCAGCCGAAATCCATCGCCACATCGAGGCCCAGCAAATCGCCATAGAAGCGCTTTGCCGCCGCGGGATCACCTGCGGCGATATTGGCGACGATGCGGCGGACGGCCATCAGTATTCGCCGAGCTTGATGTCCGGTGTGTAATCGACGCCGTCGACTTCCTTGACCACCGGCTGGCCGCAATGCATCACGCCGGTCGCGGCGTTAAAAGCATAGGTTGGCGAGCCATAGAGCTGCCAGCCCTTGTTAAGCGCGGCGGTGACACGATGGCAGAAAGCGGAATCGTCGGGGCCTGTAATAAAACGGTATAACTTCATGCTTTTACTTCCTCTGTTATAACTTCACACCGGTTTTGGCGAGCACACGCTCGGCCATCTGAAGATGCAGGCGCTCGACCATCTGCCCGTCCAGCGAGACGACCCCCTTGTCGGCATTTTCAGGGCGGGCAAAGATTTCAACGACGCGGCGGGCGTGGGTCACTTCATCCTCGCTCGGGGAGAATGCCCGATTGGCCGCTTCGATCTGCCCCGGATGAATGAGCGTCTTGCCGTCGAACCCCATGGCGGCACCTTGCGCGCATTCTGCTTCGAAGCCAACGCTATCGCGAAAATCGTTATAAACGCCGTCAAGCACAGTGATCCCGCCAGCGCGCGCCGCAAGAATGATCTGCATCAGCCATGGAACCAGATAAGGTCGTCCCGGTTGCGGGCGCACACCGGTTTCACGCGCAATATCGTTCGGCCCGACGACGAAACAGGCAAGTCGCACCGCCGAACGATGCCCGAGAACGGCAATCTCATCGGCATTGAGAATGCCGCGCGCGGTTTCGATCATCGCCCATACACCAACTGCCGGATCGGCATCCTGCCGGTCGAGCCGGTTGGCCGCGTCGATTATATCCTGCGGTCGTTCGGTCTTGGGCAGGAGGATCGCATCCGCTCCCATCTTGGCAGCAGCCGCAACATCGTCCCTGCCCCACGGCGTTTCCGCCGTATTGACCCGCACGATGCGCTCGAAGGCAACTTTCGGATGGCTTATGAAATGAGCCGCCAGCGCATCGCGCGCCGCAGCCTTCGCTTCCGGCGCGACGGAATCCTCCAGATCATAGATCACGCAATCTGCTGAAAGGGTCAGCGACTTCTCCAGAGCGCGTGCATTTGCGGCGGGGACAAACAGGACCGAACGGCGGGGACGAACAACAGTTTTCATAAGCCGATTTGTGCACCGAACCGCACAGCAGCGCAAGCGTAGAGAACACGAGTAGACCAGCCCTTGAAATCCTGTATCGACACGCCTATTTCCAGCTTTCGGTTGGAATGCACCCGCCGCCCGCAGCCTTATGGCCTTGGTAGAGCATTCTGAAACTTCGTTTTTGTTCCGGTGACGGCAGAAACGGCAATGCGGGTACCCGTTCATGAAAACGCCGCTCACAACCAGGAGCGAAAACAATGACCACAGCTATCATCGCTGGGACCAATAACGCTGACTTCAAGCATCAGGCCCGCCGTCTGCGGCAAGCATTGAGCGAGGAAGGCATCACCATCAGCCACGGCAAGGCACTCGACCTTGTGGCGCGCCAGTCCGGCACCCGTGACTGGAATACGCTTGCCGCCAATGACAGCAAGGTGGCACCCGCACCCGTTCAAGACGATACCGCGCCTTACCGCGTCGGGCAGCGCATCACCGGCATGTTTCACGCCACGCCGTTCGATGCCCGCATCATCGCCGTCGAGGAAACGATCAAGCCTGAACTGTGGCGTATCACGTTGCAATTCGATCCAGCCATCGATGTGACTATGTCACCCAATCTCTCCATGCGGCGCAGGCGTTATACGATCGTCGTCGGCACGGATGGAAAATCCCGTCGCCTGACCGGCAGCGAGACCGGTGGCATCGCCCTCAATGTCTGATAATTGCGTGAATGGCACCAACGGCGCATGATCCGTAAAACTTGACGCGGTTTCCAGACAGGATTATGCGCATAACCCGACAGTCGGACTATC
The DNA here is from genome assembly GCF_041929965.1 of Brucella oryzae. Lineage (NCBI taxonomy): Bacteria > Pseudomonadati > Pseudomonadota > Alphaproteobacteria > Hyphomicrobiales > Brucellaceae > Brucella > Brucella oryzae. Next base: position 71,264 of record NZ_JBHEEO010000010.1, read on the forward strand.
CGGCGCGCTTGTCCGCGCGCCGGATAATTCGCAAAACGGGTCGGGAGTTGCGACCTATTGGGCAGTTTCGGCCTCAAACGTTGACTCTCGGTCAAGCTGATGTAAACCAGTTTGCAAATTGCAAATTCCCAACCGACAGGTTCAGGACATGGATAAGTTCACCAAGCTCACGGGCGTCGCTGCCCCCCTGCCGATCGTCAATATCGATACGGACATGATCATCCCGAAGGATTACCTGAAGACGATCAAGCGCACGGGTCTGAGCAAGGGTCTTTTTGCCGAAATGCGCTTCAACGAAGACGGCACCGAGAACCCGGATTTCGTCCTGAACAAGCCGGGCTATCGCAACGCGCAGATTCTCGTTGCAGGCGACAATTTCGGCTGCGGTTCCTCGCGTGAGCATGCGCCATGGGCCCTGCTCGATTTCGGCATCCGCTGCGTGATCTCGACCTCGTTTGCCGATATCTTCTACAATAACTGCTTCAAGAACGGCATTCTGCCGATCAAGGTCAGCCAGGAAGACCTGGACAAGCTGATGGATGATGCTTCACGCGGCGCCAATGCGACCCTTACCGTCGATCTCGAAGCCAAGGAAATTCACGGTCCGGACGGTGGTTCGATTTCCTTCGACCTCGACGATTTCAAGCGCCACTGCCTGCTCAACGGCCTGGACGATATCGGACTGACCATGGAAAAGGCTGGCAGCATCGACGCGTTCGAGGCCAAGCGCGCCGAACAGCGTCCCTGGGCATAATGACGGAAAGCATTATATATGGCCTGCAAGAGCCCGGTGGCCTGAGACATTGAATAGGACACGATTGGCTGGAATGGCCCGAGAAGATCAAAGCGGCGATTGGGCGGGACGTCTCTCGCCTTCGCTGGACGAAATCGAATCCATAGCGATCGAAGCTCTTGCGCATCTGCCGCAGGAGTTTCGTGCGTTGTGCGGCGACATCATCATTCAGATTGCCGATTTCCCCGACGATCAGATCATCGAAGATATGGGGCTGGAAACGCCTTTCGACCTGCTGGGTCTATTCGAAGGCCGCGGCATCGGCGAACGTTTCAGCCTGCAGACCGGCGAAGGTCCGAACCGCATCACGCTCTATCGCCGGGCGATCCTCGACTACTGGTCCGAACATGAAGAAACGCTGGGCGATATCATTACCCATGTACTGATCCACGAGATCGGCCACCATTTCGGCCTGTCCGACGACGATATGGAAAATATCGAGGCACAGGCGGAATAATCACGGTTGCCCGACGGCGGGACGACCGCGCCGACAGCCTCTCCCCTTAACAAAAGCGCCGGAAAACCGGCGCTTTTCATTATCAGTACGGATAAAGCGGATCAGGCGGCAAGCGTCTTCGGCTTGATAAGGCCGCGCGCGACCAGAAGTTCAGCGATCTGGATCGTGTTGAGAGCAGCGCCCTTGCGCAGATTGTCGGAAACGACCCACAGTGCCAGACCGTTCTCGACCGTGATGTCCTCGCGGATACGGCTGATATAGGTCGCATCTTCGCCAGCGGATTCATAAGGCGTGATGTAGCCGCCGTTCTCGTGCTTGTCGACAACCTGACAGCCCGGAGCTTCACGCAGAATCTCGCGTGCTTCTTCCGGCGTGATCGGGTTTTCGAACTCGATATTGACCGCCTCGGAGTGACCGATAAAGACCGGAACGCGAACAGCCGTTGCCGTCAGCTTGATCTTCGGGTCGAGCATCTTCTTGGTTTCGGCTACCATCTTCCATTCTTCCTTGGTGTAGCCGTCTTCCATGAAGACATCAATATGCGGGATCACGTTGAACGCGATGCGCTTGGTGAACTTCTTCGCCGTGACAGGATCAGCCACGAAAACAGCGCGTGACTGTTCGAACAGCTCATCCATGCCTTCCTTGCCTGCACCGGAAACCGACTGGTAGGTCGATACGACGACGCGCTTGATCTTCGCCGCATCGTGCAGCGGCTTCAGGGCCACGACGAGCTGGGCAGTCGAGCAATTCGGATTGGCGATGATGTTCTTCTTGCGGAAACCTTCGACCGCGTCCGGGTTCACTTCCGGCACGATCAGCGGCACTTCCGAGTCATAACGCCAGGCCGACGAATTATCGATGACGACGCAGCCCTGCTTGCCGATCTTCGGCGACCATTCCTTGGAAATCTCGCCGCCGGCAGACATCAGGCAGATGTCTGTATCGGAGAAATCATACGTGTCGAGCGCCTTGACCTTCAGCGTCCGGTCACCGTAGGACACTTCCGTGCCTTGGCTGCGGCGCGATGCAAGCGCCACAACTTCGTCAGCCGGAAAGCCGCGTTCTTCGAGGATATTGAGCATTTCGCGCCCGACATTTCCGGTGGCGCCGACAATTGCAACCTTGAAACCCATTTTTCGTCTCCTGTCCCTCTCCGCTTCCAGATTCGGAACCCCGCAGGCCACGCGGGACTTCCGCCCCCGGGCCAGACCCGGGGAGAGGGCGAGCAGGCCAAGGGAATCAGACCGTTTTCGTGGTCGTTTTAGTAATGGCCGTGAGTGTTTTGGAAATCGAAGGCATGCGCGCTGCCCCGGCAAGAATGCCGGCAGTTCCGATCGAAACTGACGCTACGTTAACGCGATCCACGCGGGTTCTCCTTCGTTCGCCACTGCTTTTACGCGGTTTATAGATGGAGTCAATTCTCCAACCCTTCAAGGAGTGCATTTTTGGCGCTTTAGATGTTTAGTCCCAGTATGTGACAGTCGCTTCCTTGATCGTCCGCATCCTCTCGGCCTGGCCGTTGGTCCACGGATGATATGGTTTTGTCAGTCGATGCTCAATGGCGTTTTCAAGCGCTATTCGCCCGAAGATGTGTGGGAAAGTGAGGTTTGTACCTTGCTCTCGCTGAACAAAATGCACGCCATTGTCCATCAAGATCGTATGAATCCTGTAAGACATGGTTTTGATCAATGACTTGAGGAACCCGGCGGTGGCCAGTTTGGTGGCCTTGCGATAGATTCGTGCGAACACCAGCTTCGCTTGTCCGATCGACCGCAACAAAGAGGAAGCCTTTGCCGCCCTCATAGCGGAGCTTGGCAATGTCAATGTGGAAGTAGCCGATCTCGTAGTCTTTAAGCTTCTTCGGTTTCTCCCGGTCGCTTTTCGGCAGACGAGAGATATCGTGGCGTTGCAGGCACCGGTGCAGCGAAGAACGGGTCAAATGCGGGATGACATCCTTGAGCGCAATGTAGACATCATCGAGCGGTAACCGTGCCTGAACCCGCAGCACTATGATCGCAGCCTCTTCAACAGGCATCAGAACCGTACTGCGGCGCGCTTTCGGACCCATTGGCATATCTTCGACTAAACGCCCCTTGCGCCACTTCAGGACCGTTTTCTCGTTGATCCCGAACCGCTCGGCAAGTTGCGCGACCGAAGCTTTCGATCGCTGTAGTTCTGCTCGGATGGCGTGCGTGGTCTTGGCGCTGCCGTGGAGAACTTGGCCATAGCTCCCTTTGCTGTGTCGGTGACAATTCATACCGTCATATGCCGAGACCAAACAGCTAGTAGTCTGATTCCGACATTTGCTCAGCGCTCATATCCGGGGGATGCAAATGTCGGAATCAAAAAGATAACTGGTAACTTTATGAATCTAGTGGATTTTTCGAATTTGACGTTTGAAACGGGATTAATATCGGACGGGTATCAAACGTCAAATTCAATCGACTAGCTCAACGTTGCGAAGTGGCGCAACGTGAAGGTGATCTGATACACCAGTGCAACCGCCGCGAAAAGCGCATGATAGCGCCGGTTGCCCCAGAACACCGCGATCAGACTGAACAGGATGAAGCAAGCGACCTGAATGGGATATTCGATGCCGTAGAGCCGGTAGTGATCAGCTCCCTTCAGCAGCGTATCGATGAAATCGACCACATAGACCAGCGCCAGAATGCCGAAGAACCACCTGCGCCTGGAAATGAAGTAATCGCGATAGCCGGTATATTCTTCCATACTGTCGGGGAAAAGCAGCGTGCTGAGCAGAAAGTACAGCCCTGCATAAAAGATCACGAACAGATATTTCTCGAAGGTCCAGAGCGGAATGGTGCGCAAACTGAACTCGAACCACCAGAAATGGATGACCGAAAGCAGAATGAAGCCCACCCATGCCAGATGGACCGGATAGATTTTCTGCTTGCCGGGATGCTGGATGAAACGCGCCAATCCTGTCAAAAGGCGTGAAACGCACAGGCCCAGGATCATGCCGATAATAATACGGACGTGTCCGAAAGCTTCTGATGGCGGAACGCCTGTCGTCAAAGCCGGATCCATTGTCTCCCCATTCCAGCAACACCGACAGAAACTGCTTCGTTGCTCTATCAAGAATTCTAGATGGGAAGCATAATGACTGATACCTTATGAGCAATCGGTAAATCGCATTGCAATAACCAGACAGTACTTCGCAGCAAGTATCGTGCTTTTCATCAGACCGCCGCCTTGCAGGTCACAACCACGCGGGTCTATATCCCAAAGGAATGAGAGAAGGCGTACATGACGCTGTGCGTCAGGATCAAACAGGTGGAACGATTGATATGCATGACACGGTAATTCTGGTCGGTTGCGGCAATATGGGCTTCGCGATGCTGAAAGGCTGGCTCGATAGCGGTATCCTCAATGCGAAAGACGTTTACGTCGTGGAGCCGACCGAAGCGCTTCGCGAACGCGCCGCGGGTGCGGGCGTCCATGCCTATGCCGATGCAGACGCCCTGCCGGACGACCTGAAGCCGCGCATGGTTCTGGTCGCCGTCAAGCCTCAGGTCATGGCACAGGTTCTGCCAGCCTATGCGCGCTTCGCCCCGGCTGCCACCTTCGTCAGCGTTGCGGCTGGCATTCCGGTCTCCGTTTTTGAAAGCAAGCTTGGACCCGATGCAGCCGTGCTGCGCTGCATGCCCAACACGCCTGCCGCCATCGGCAAGGGAATGCTCGTCACGTTCAAGAACGCCAATGTGACCGACGACAATGAAGCTTTTGTCGCCCGCCTGCTTGCAACATCCGGCAAGGTCGCAAGCGTGAACGATGAAGCGCTGATGGACGCCGTGACCGCCGTTTCCGGCTCCGGGCCTGCCTATGTTTTCCACTTCATCGAGGCGCTGACTGACGCCGGTGTAGCCGCCGGCCTGCCGCAGGAAACGGCGGCACTTCTGGCCATGCAGACCGTCATGGGTGCTGGCGCTCTGGCCGATGCCAGCACGGACACGCCGTCAAAACTGCGCGAACAGGTGACGAGCCCGAACGGCACCACCGCTGCCGCGCTCGACGTGCTGATGGGCGGCGACCGCCTCAGGAAGCTGGTCGCCGAAGCGGTGGAAGCTGCCCGCAAGCGTTCGGTGGAACTGGGCAAAAGCTAAACTGAGAGACGCAGCACCGCTTTGATCAGCGCCTTGGTGACAGGCGCTTGCGGTGCCGTTATCAGCTCCTGCGTCGGGCGGCATTCGACAATCCACCCGCGCTCCATCACCGCGATACGGTCCGCCATCTGCGCTGCGACCGCCAGATCATGCGTGATGAAGAGATAGGCCGTCCGCTCGGCTTTCTGTATATCCCGCAACAGGTTGAGAATGGCGCGGCGCACGGTGACATCGAGCGCCGAAACCGCCTCATCCAGCACAATCAGCGACGGCTTGGTCGCAAGTGCCCGCGCAATCGCGACACGCTGGCGCTGCCCGCCGGAAATCTCATGGACACCGCGCCGCGCAAGCGCCGGATCGAGCCCGACCGTTTGCAGAAGCTCTGCACTATCGCGTTTCAGCCCGTGGATGCGCAGCGGCTCGCGCAGGAGATCATCAACGTTTGCGCGCGGATTAAAAGCCGAGAGTGGGTCCTGAAAGACCATCTGCATGCGCGCCCGCGCTTTGCGAAGAACGGCTCCCTTGAGCGCCAGCCAGTCCTTGCCCTCAAAGCGGATCGCGCCGCTTGCAAGCGGGTGAAGCCGCAGAAGGGCGCGCGCCAGCGTGGATTTACCGCTGCCGGACGGGCCGACCAGCGCCAGTGTCTCGCCCGGCTGGATCGCGAGGCTGACGCCATCAAGCGCAAGGGTGTCGCCATAGCGTAGAATGAGATCGTCGGCCTTCAGAAGCGGATCAGCCATGGGACGCCCCCGGCATCGGCACGGCAGCGATCAGCGCTTTTGTATAATCCGTTTGCGGATTCAAGATGATATTTTGTGCCGGGCCAAGTTCCACCAGCTTTCCTTGCCGGAAAACCGCAATGCGGTCGGCCAGTCCCGACGCCAGGGCAATGTCATGCGTGATGAAGATCAGCGTCATACCGTCTTCGCGCACCAGTTCGCGCAGGAGAGAGACAATCTCTTTCTGCACGATGGTGTCGAGCGCGCTTGTCGGCTCATCCGCGATCAGCAGGCGCGGACCGGCGGCAATGGCGAGCGCAATCGCGATGCGCTGTTTCTGCCCGCCCGAAAACTGATGCGGATAGCGCGAGAAACTTGTTTCCGCTTGCGGGATACGGACCCGCTGCAAAAGGGCGACTGCTTTGGCTTTCGCCGCCAGCCTGTCGATTTTTGCATGAGCGCGGATCGTCTCGACAAGCTGCGCACCAACCGTCATCAGCGGATCGAAGCTCGATGCAGGGTCCTGAAACAGGAAGCCTATGTCGCATCCCGGTTTCAGTCTGTTCTCCAACCATTCCATATTGCCCGAAATGCGTGCGTTGGTTGGTAGTAGCGAGGCCAGCGCCAGCGCCAGCGTGCTTTTGCCCGAGCCGCTTTCGCCAATGATCGCCAGTGTTTCGCCGCGCCGGACATCGAGATTAATGTTCTCCAGCGCCATTTCACGGCCATAGCGCACGCAAAGCTGCTCCAGCCGGACGATCACCGTCATGACTGCACCTCGCGTCGGGACAAGGCGTTCGTCAGTCCCTCGCCCGCCAGATAGACGCCCACAACAGTCAATGCCAGCGCCAGTCCCGGAAGGATCGAAAGAAAGGGTGCGGAACGCAGGACCGTGCGCCCCTCGGCGATCATGCCGCCCCAGGTGACACGGTTCGGATCGCCCAGCCCCAGAAAGGACAGCGCCGCTTCGATCAATATGGCCGAAGCGACGATCACTGGCACCAGCGCCAAAACCGGCGGCAGAGCGTTGGGCAAAATCTGGCGGAAAGCGATTTCCATCGGATGCATGCCGATGACGCGGGCGGAAGCCACGTAATCGCTTTCGCGGATTGTGAGCACCTGCCCGCGCGTGAGGCGCGCAGCCTGCGTCCAGCTTGAAAGTGCAATTGCTGCAATCAACACCGGCAGTGTCGGCCCGGCAATACTGACCATCGCCAATGCCAGCAGAAAGCCCGGCACGGTCTGGAAGGCTTCCGTGATCCGCATCAGGACTTCATCGACGATACCGCCCGCAAAACCGGCCAGCGTCCCGATGATGCTGCCGAGGATAATTGAGGCCAAGGCAGCAGCCAGTCCAACGCCAAGCGATGTGCGCGCACCATAGAAAAGCTCGGCCAGAACATTGCGTCCAAGCCGGTCGGTTCCGAGAATAAAATCTGTATTGTCAAAGGGCTGCAGCAGCGGCGTTGAGACAATGCTTAAAGGATCGGCGGGAAAGATGAGAGGTGCGGAAAGTGCTGCCAGTACGAGCAGCGCCAGCAGGATTGCACCTGCTAAACCCTCACCCGTTCTGAAATAACGTTTCACCCCGTTCATACTCCGCCGCCTCCGGCCGCGATACGCGGGTCAAGCCAGAGATAGATCAGGTCGATCAGGAAATTGACCACGATCACCATGATGGCGCTGACCAGAATGACGCCGAGCAGAAGCGGCGTGTCACGGCTTGCGACGGCCTCCTGCGCCAGCCGTCCCAGCCCCGGCACGGCGAAAACGCTTTCGATCACCACGCTGCCGCCGAGCATGGATGCGGCCTGCAGGCCCAGTACAGTGACGAGCGGCAGCAACGCGTTGCGCGCCACGTGGCGCAGGACAATGCGCGAATGCGAAATGCCCCTTGCCCGCAAGGCGCGCACGAAATCCATGCGCCATATCTCGGCCATGGCGGCGCGCATGACCCGCAAGTAAAGTGCCAGATAGATCACCGCCAGCGAAACGACCGGCAGCACCAGATGAACTGCAATGTCGCCTGCCCGCGCCAGCCCATGCTTGCCGGAAGCAATTGTTTCAATGCCGCTCGACGGCAACCAGCGCAGCCTGATTGAAAAAAGGATGACCAGCACGAGCGCCAGCCAGAAACCGGGGATCGCATAGAGGATCAGCGATGCCACGGAGAGAAACCGGTCGCGAAAGCTTCCGGGCTTTGCCCCTGCCACGATGCCAAGGAGCGACCCTGCGGCAAAAGACAAGGCAGTCGCCGCCCCCATCAGCAGAAGTGTGTTGGGCAAGCGTTCCAGTATAACGTCGAGAATGGGCCGGTTGAAACTGACGGACCAGCCAAGATTACCCTGCACAAGGGCTGCCAGATAGGCCCCGAGCCGATGCCAGACCGACTGATCCAGCCCCCAGCGCGCCCGCATTTCAGCAATGGTTGTTGCATCGCCGCCGAATGTCACGGCATAGGCGTCGACGGCATCGCCCGGCGCGCTTTCCAACATGAAAAAGCAGCCGACAATGACGATCAGCAGCACGATGATGCTGCCGGCCAGTCGTTTGCGGAAAAGGGCCAGAATCTGTTTCACGGCGGCAGGATACAATCAATCTGACGGTTTCGTCACTGTTCCAGCCACGTATCCGCCCAGTTGGAAACAGCCCAGCGCGGATTGTTGGAAACATTCTTCACGCGATCGCTGGCAACGGTGATGAACCCCCATTCCGCAACATTGATGAGCGGCAAATCCGCCTCCACCATCTGCTGGAACTGGTGGTAGAGGGCCGTGCGCTTTTCCTCATCGATTTCGCGTGCGGCTTTGGCAATCAGCGCGTCCAGTTCCGCATTGGCATAGCCGCCCTGATTGGAGAACGGCACGCCTGCCGGGATGCCGCTTTCCACCAGAATGGTGGTCGATATGGCCGGATCGCCGCGATAGACTGTCGGCGCGATGGCCAGATCGAAATCATGATCGGTGTAGACGGCTTTCTGGTGTGCGGCGGAGTCATTGTTGACGATGCGCGCATCGATGCCGATGGCGCCAAGCGCCTGCCGCAGATAGTCACCGAACTGTTTTGTCTCGTTGAAATAGGGCGCAGGCAAAAGCTTGAGCGTGAAGCGCGTGCCGTCCTTGCCCCGCTTATAACCAGCCTCGTCCAGAAGCGCATTCGCCTTCGCGACGTCGAACGGATAGGATGGCACGTCATCGGTATAAAACTGGCTGTCATAACGCGGCACGGGACCGGTTGAGGTCTTGGCATAACCGAGAAAAATCGTCTTCACCACGAAATCGCGATCAATGGCATGGGCGATTGCCTGCCGAACCTTCAGGTCCGCCAGTTCCTTGCGGCGGTGGTTGATTTCCACCACGAGCTGATAGGTCAGCGCTTCATAGCCCTTGGAAATGACCGTCAGGCCCGGAACCTTGGAAAGGCGGTCCAGATCGGCGAGCGGTACGGCGGAAAAGGCGGCAAGATCGATTTCTTCCGCCTCAAGCGCACCGGCCGCTGATGCGCGATCCGGCAGCACCCGATAGACGATCTCGTCCAGATAAGGCTCACCCTCGCCCCAATAATCATCGTTGCGTGTCAGCCGATAATATTCGCCCGTCTTGTGCTCGGCATATTTGAACGGGCCGGTGCCGATGAGCTTTTCATTGGCTGGATTGGCCATGATGTCGGTTCCAGCAAAAACATGCTTCGGCAGCACGGCGGTCAAGGCGGGCAGAGCATTGCGGATAAGTTGGAAGGGCGTCGGCTCGGAAAAATGGAAGATGGCGGTAAGGTCGTCCGGCGTTTCGACCTTCTCCAGCGCCTTGAACACGACACGGCCAAGGTTCTGCAATGGTTTCCAGACTTCCATGGCCGAAAAGGCCACATCCGCCGATGTGAACGGCTTGCCGTCATGCCATTTGACGCCATCGCGTAAGTGGAACGTCGCCGTCAGCCCGTCGGCGGAACCTTCCCAGCCCGCGGCAAGGCGCGGCGCGAGACCATTTTCGCCCTCGAAGGACGCTTCTGCCAGAGGCTCGACTATCTTGCTTGCGACGAAGAAAACGCCGTTGGATGCTACAATGGCCGGATTCAGATTGCGGGGTTCTGAATCCGCGGCCACAACCAGCCGCCCGCCTTTCTGCACCCCAGCAGCCGCATTCGACCGTTGCGGCCAAAGCGCAACAGCGGCCAAAGCGGTCGACCCCGCCAGAAAAGCCCTACGCGACAGAACCAGTTGAGCCATATCCATTGCCCCGCAATCACATTTTCATTCTCTGACTTTTTATACCAGTCATCCGAATTTGACAGGATCAAAACCTGTCACCCGAACAATAAATATCGAAAAACACTTCGTTTTCCGGCATCTTTAACCCTCAAGTAAAAATAATATTTCAATGATTTGCTAGCTTATTATTGCAGTATTTCAACCTATGCGTTTGAATTATTTTTCCGATAAAAGCTTATTTAAAGAAAATCACCTCTTGCCAAACAGGCCTTCTTCCGTAGATCATGGTTAATTATGTGTTGTCGTATTTCGTGAGCTTCCATTTCGACACGGCACGCATAAACCAGAGAAGAGCAATTCATGGCTCTTGTTGACATGCATTTGTACGCCCCGCATCAATTCATCTGGCGACAAATGCCGCCTGATTACTCGCGCATCTTATTCCGAAGCCGCATTTCATACTTTTCGGGATGCGCTCTGAAGCTAAACCACATTGGAAGAGAGGAAACAGAAATGTCTAGTTTGCTGCCCCCGCTTCATGACGGTCACGCACCGATCTATCTGCATCATGCATTCCAGGATGCAGTCGATGCCTATGAAGATTGGGCTCTGGAAACGGCCGAACCGTCCGTTCAGGTCAACGGCAAGGTCACACGGATCAGCGTCGTCTTTCGTCGCCTGTGGAACTGCACCGATATGGTGCCGCGCCACACGCTGGAAGCGCTGAAGGATATCGTCCCGACCGGCTTCATTCATGCCGAACACTGGAAGGAAACGCCGACATTTGCAGAAGCTGCCCGCATCATGCGTGCCGCTCTGGAACGGCGCAAGGCACGACGGCTCCCGGTCGTGTGCTGATCTTCCTGAATCCTATAAAGGAAACGGGCGGATTTTCCGCCCGTTTTGCATTTCTCGCTCTGAAACAACGCGTTCTAAACAACAGGATCGAGCTTGCGGAACCGCACCCGGGCGCTGCGTTCGATGGCGGCGACGGTCAGTTCATCGAGCGTCCAGCGGTCACGCAGCATCTGGAGAAACTCCAGTTCCTCCTGTTCCACATGCAGATCGGCGGCAGCCACCTCGACAGCCAGCGCATAGGCCGTATCGTAGAGGCGTTCCGGCAGGGCTTCATGAGCGAGGTCAAGAATCTTCTCCAGACCGTCTTCATAGGCCAGTAACGTGTAGCAATCATTGGCAAGCTGCGGCAGACGCCCCGTATCGAAACCACGAAAAACCGGCAGGCGCGTCACTACATTGCCGATGGATTCCAGTTCGGCATCGGTCATGGTGGTGTCGGCTGCAGACGTCGTAATCATGATATAGACGAGTGCATCCTGCGGGGTGATCTTTTTCATCGCGTACTCCTGCACAACAATGGCCGGAATCAACTCCAACGGCCCAAATTGGTTCGAAAGTTAGGAAGCTGCATCCCGTTGCGCAAGGAAATTCGGTTGCAACCGTTGACGGACAGTGGTTGCCGCGCCATAGAGCAGTATGCGCCGCCCATGTGCGCAAGTTTTCACAGCCTAAACCTCTTCACAGGATTAAACCATGACCTCGCACCGCCTTCCCGAAATCACGCTGACCCCGGAACTGACCGCGGCGGCTGCGGAAGCGAAAGCATGGCCTTTTGAAGAAGCGAAGAAAATTCTCAAGCGCTATGCAAAGACCGGCCTGCCGGAGACAGTGATCTTCGAGACCGGCTATGGCCCTTCCGGCCTGCCGCATATCGGCACGTTCGGCGAAGTGGCGCGCACCTCGATGGTGCGCCATGCCTTCCGCATCCTGACCGAAGACAAGGTCAAGACGCGCCTGATCTGCTTCTCGGACGATCTCGACGGTATGCGCAAGATTCCGGACAATGTGCCGGACAAGGCAGCTCTTGAGCCCTATCTGCAAATGCCGCTTTCCTCGGTGCCGAACCCGTTCGGCGGCGGTTACAAGAGCTTTGCGGACCACAACAACGCCATGCTGTGCCGCTTCCTCGACACTTTCGGCTTTGATTACGAATTCGCCAGCGCGACGGAATATTACAAGTCCGGCAAGTTCGATGCCGTGCTGCTCAAGGCTGTCGAGCGCTATGACGACATCATGAAGGTGATGCTGCCGACGCTGGGCGAAGAGCGTCAGGCGACCTACAGCCCGTTCCTGCCGATCTCGCCGAAGTCCGGTCGCGTGCTTTACGTGCCGATGAAGAGCGTGGATGCCAAGGCCGGCACCATCACATTCGACGATGAGGACGGCGTTGAAACCACCCTGTCCGTCACAGGCGGCAAGGTGAAGCTGCAGTGGAAGCCGGATTTCGGCATGCGCTGGGCAGCGCTCGGCGTCGATTTCGAAATGTTCGGCAAGGACCACCAGACCAATGCGGGCGTTTATGACCGCATTTGCGAAATCCTGGGCGGACGTGCACCGGAACATTTCGTCTATGAACTGTTCCTCGACCAACTTGGCCAGAAGATTTCCAAGTCCAAGGGCAACGGTATTTCCATCGACGAATGGCTGGCCTATGCGCCGACCGAAAGCCTTGCGCTTTACAATTTCCAGAAGCCGAAGACCGCCAAGCGGCTCTATTTCGATGTCATCCCGAAGGCGGTGGACGAATATTTCGCTCATCTTTCGGCCTATCATCGCCAAGGAAACATGGAATGGAAAGACCGGCTGAACAATCCGGTCTGGCACATTCATTACGGCAATCCGCCGAAGGTGAACCTGCCGGTCACATTCGCGCTGATGCTCAATCTGGTCAGCGCATCGAATGCCGAAAATCCAGCCGTTCTGTGGGGCTTCATCTCGCGCCACGTGCCGGGCGTCACGCCGGAAAACAATCCGGAACTCGATGCGCTTGTCGGTTATGCGATCCGCTACTTCAACGATTTCGTGAAGCCGACCAAGCAGTTCCGCGCGCCGGACGATGTGGAACGCGCAGCGCTCGAAGCGCTGGATGCGAAGCTTGGCAGCGTGCCTGCTGGCACCGATGGCAATGACATCCAGAACGCCATTCTGGACGTGGCCCGCGCCATCGAGCGCTATCAGGACCACACCAAGAAAAGCCCGGAAGGCGGCCCCGGCGTTTCGGTTTCCTTCTTCCAGATGCTCTATGAAGTGCTGATCGGTCAGGAACGCGGACCACGCTTCGGTTCCTTCGTCGCGCTCTACGGCATCGACGAAACCCGCGCACTCATCAAAAAGGCGCTGGCTGGCGAACTGGCGTGAGTGTCAAGGCAGGGAATGGAAAAGCTCCGCATCGTGCGGGGCTTTTTTCGTTGTATGAGCGGAACTGACTGAAAGGGGTTCGGTCTCATTCGTCATTGTGCAGGCGGCGCTGGCGGAAAATCATTCAGCGGCTGCGGCGATGGAGAAGACGGCTGCGGTTCCGGTGCAGGGGTGAGCGGCGAAGGACTGTCCAGCATATTGCCGCTATCGGGCTCCGGATTGGGCAGCGACGTATCGGGCTTGTCGCCGAAAATGCCAAGACGTGCTTCCACCGCCTTGCGGCCCGCTTCGTCATAAGCGCCGCCGGGAACGGCCTTCGCCCAGCCATTGGCGACCAGCCATGCGGCTGCATCCTCATTGCCCAGCGTGCATTCGGTTGCGACCGCAGCACCGCTGTCATTTTCCGGCAGACGGCACATGACGGCACGGGAGCGCAGCCATTGCCGGAAGGCAGTGCGCGCCTGCATGCCGCATGGCCAGCTTTCGCCCGACGCGGTCTCACAGGTCTGTTCGACCGGAACGATCTCGATCCCCTGCAGTTCGATCATGCGGCCCTGGCTTTCAAGGCGTCCGGCGGCCACAGCGACAGGCCGCTGCAAAAGCTGCATCTGTTCGCCCGCATCGACGGGTGTGGCCGGTGTAGGTGGCTCCGGCGGCTTGGGTGTCGGTGCAAGGCCAAGGTCGCTCAGCGGCGGTCGAGGCGCTTCACGCTCCATGCCGTCATCATTGACCTGATCGGTTGCCTTCCCGTTCTCTTTCCACGCAGGCGGCTGGCTTTCCGCAGGCGCGGACTGGCCTGTCTGCGGAGCAGCTTGCTGTGCGGTACCTGGTTCAGGCGATGTTCCCGGCTCGTTATAGTCGAATTGTTCGACCACTATGCCGTTATTCGCGCCCTGACCGCCCTTTTCCGCACTGCCGGAATCGATGACCACAACCGGTCGATCCAGCGCACCATAGAATGGCGCCACGAAAGCGGCGACCAGAACTGCGCCGGTTATGCAGGCCAGACCGCCAAAGACGGCGCGTGCATGACTTCTATCCTGCGATTGCGTCATTATTGACTGGCCCACAGAATGCGGGCGACCCATTCGATATCCCTCGACTCGAAAATACGGTTCGGATGTTCGGGATTGAGCGAGTGAAGCTCAATGGTTCGCGGCGTCTGGCGATGCAGGATCTTGGCCATCACTTCTCCGTCTTTCGTTCGCACCACCACCCGATCGCCCCGACGAATGGCAGTATTGGGTGCTACGATCAGCGTATCGCCATCACGGTAAAGGGGCAACATCGAGTCGCCGGAAACCTCCAGCGCATACACACCTTCCCCCGTGCGGGCGGGGAACTCCACGATGTCCCAGCCCTGCCCTGCCGGAAAACCGGCATCGTCGAAATAGCCTCCGGCGCCCGCTTCCGCCATGCCAAGCAACGGGATCGACTGCATGTCCTGCGTATATTCACCGAATTGCGGCGTACGGTTTTCGCCCTGAATGAGCCGCGTGAACTCATCGAAGGTCGAACCGGTTGCTTCCATCACCTTGGCGAGCGATTCCGTCGAAGGCCAGCGCGCGCGCCCATCGGAAGCATAGCGCTTGGATTTGTTAAAGGTCGTTGGGTCCAGCCCCGCACGGCGAGCCAGCCCGGACGCGCTCAGGGAATGACGTTCAGCCAGAGCATCGATTGCCGCCCACACACTCTCGTGAGAAAACATAGTCATGATCCGCCACATAGGTTCCGACATATCTTCCTGAACGATCCTTGTCGGGAAAGATATATTTCAAAGGATTTTAAACCTAATTTTCCGTCCCATCTTCAGCTTCAACCTACCGAAAAAGCTGGAATTGCGCAAGATGGGTGAAATGACAGGGAAAATTTTCTTATTTAAGGACTGGTAATGCAAGAATGCGTCCGGCGCGAACAAAAGCGCGGCGTGAGACACGCCGCGCCTGATGATCTTGCGAAGGATTGCGCTTACGCCGCCTTTTTCGTTTCAGCCTTGTAAGGGTTGAAACGCTGATAGAAGGTTTCGCCGTTTTCGGCCATGTCGACGAGAAGCTTCGGCGCCTTGAACTGCTGGCCGTATTTCTTCTGCAAATCCTTGGCGAGCTTGACGAATTTCTTTGCGCCCATGCCATCGATATAGGAAAGCGTGCCGCCTGTATAAGGCGCGAAGCCGAAGGCGAGGATCGAGCCGACATCCGCTTCGCGCGGATCGGTGACAATGCCTTCTTCCATCACGCGGGCAGCTTCCAGAGCGATGGTGACGAGGAAGCGTTCTTTCAGCTCCTTCACGTCGATCTTGTCCGGGTTCTGCTGCGGATAGAGATCCTTGAGCCCCGGCCACAGATGCTTCTTGGCAGGCTTAGCCGGATAGTCGTAGAAGCCCTTGCCATTCTTGCGGCCCTTGCGGTCGAACTCGTTGACGAGACGGTCCACCAGCTCCACATGGCGCGGATCGACGGCTTTTGGCCCAAGATCCGCAAGCGTAGCTTTCAGAATCTTCTGTGACAGGTCGATAGCGGTTTCGTCATTGAGCGCCAACGGACCGACCGGCATACCGGCCATGCGGGCGGCATTTTCAATCATCGCAGCCGGGACGCCTTCAACGAGCATGTTGTAGGCTTCCGACATATAGCGCAGCACGCAACGATTGACGTAGAAGCCGCGCGTGTCGTTGACGACGATCGGCGTCTTCTTGATCGCGCGGACATAATCGAGCGCGACGGCCAGAGCCTTGTCCGAGGTCTTCTTGCCGAGGATCACTTCCACCAGCATCATCTTGTCGACCGGCGAGAAGAAGTGGATGCCGATGAAATTCTTCGGACGCTTCGAGACCTTGGCAAGGCCAGTGATCGGCAGGGTCGAGGTGTTCGACGCGAAGATCGCCGAAGATTTCAGCACTTCCTCGGCCTTCTCAGTCGCGACGCGCTTGACTTCGCGATCCTCGAACACGGCTTCGATCACCAGATCTGCACCTTCGAGAAGCGCATAATCCGACGTCGCGGTGATGAGCGACAGAAGCTTTTCCTTGTCGGCTTCCGTAGCACGGCCCTTCTGCATTTCCTTGGCGATGAGGTCTGCCGTATGCGCCTTGCCCTTGTCGGCGGATTCCTGATCGCGGTCGATCAGCACGACCGGAATGCCTGCCTTGGCGGTAACATAGGCAATGCCTGCACCCATGAAACCAGCGCCGATGACGCCGATTTTCTTGAGCTTGGTCGGCTTTTCATCCGCCGGTCGGCGTGCGCCCTTGTTCAGTTCCTGCAACGACACGAACAGCGAACGGATCATCATGCCCGCTTCGGTCGTCTGGAGGATTTCCGTGAAATAGCGCTGTTCGATCTTAAGGCCGGTATCGAACGGCACCAGAAGGCCCTCATAGACAGACTTCAAAATGGCGAGCGCCGCTGGATAGTTGCCCGATGTTTCACGGCGCAGAATGGCGGTTGCGGCAGGCCACAGATTGGCGCCAGCGGCTGAATAGATCGCGCCGCCGGGCAGCTTGAAGCCCTTTTCATCCCAGGGCTGAACCGGCTTGAGGCCGCCCTTGATGAGCTTCTTTGCGGTTTCGACCAGCTTCTTTGCCGGTGCGACTTCCGTGACGAGACCCATTGCCTTGGCGCGCTGCGCCGTCAGGCTGGAGCCGGTCGTCATCATCTGAAGCGCATCCTGCTGGTTGGCAAGGCGCGGAACGCGCTGCGTGCCGCCAGCGCCCGGAAACAGGCCGACCTTCACTTCCGGCAGCGCGAGCTTCACGCCCGGCGCATCCGACACCACACGCGCATGGCAGGAAAGCGACATTTCAAAAGCGCCGCCCATGCAGGTGCCGTTGATAGCCGAAACCCATGGCTTGCCACTGGTTTCCAGCTTGCGGAACAGACCACTCATCTTGCCGACATTGTCGAACAGGGTCTGAACCGCGCCCTGCGGGTCCTTGGCCTTCTGCTTCTGGAATTCTTTGAACATGCCTTCTAGCATGGTCAGGTCGGCCCCACCGGAGAAGCTTTCCTTGCCGGATGTTATAACAGCACCCTTGATCTTGTCGTCGGCAACCACCGCGTCGATGATGGCGTTCAGTTCCTGCATCACCTCGACGGTGAAAACATTCATCGACTTCTCAGGCATGTCCCAGGTAACGAGGGCAATGCCGTCGGCGTCGGTCTCAACTTTGAAATTCGTGTAAGCCATTCGTAAAAACCTCCCTCGCCCTTATACGCGCTCGATGATCGTCGCCGTGCCCATGCCGGCACCGATGCACAAGGTCACCAGCGCGGTGTTGAGATCACGGCGTTCCAGCTCATCCAGCACCGTACCGAGGATCATAGCGCCGGTTGCGCCGAGTGGATGGCCCATGGCAATAGCGCCGCCATTAACGTTGATCTTGTCGTGCGGAATGTCGAAAGCCTGCATGTAGCGCAGGACCACAGCGGCAAAGGCTTCGTTCAGCTCGAACAAATCGATGTCCGAGATTTTCATCTTCGCCTGCTTGAGCAGCTTCTCCGTCACATCGACAGGGCCGGTCAGCATCAGCGCCGGTTCGGAGCCGATATTGGCGAAAGCACGAATGCGCGCACGCGGCTTGATGTCGAAGGCCTTGCCAGCCTTCTTCGAACCGACCAGAACACCCGCCGCACCATCGACGATGCCCGACGAATTACCGGCATGGTGGACGTGATTGACCGTTTCGATTTCCGGATGGGCCTGAATGCCAACGGCATTGAAGCCGCCCATTTCGCCCGGCATCACGAAAGACGGGTTCAACTGGCCCAGCGCCTGCATATCGGTCGTCGGGCGCATATGCTCGTCATGGTCGAGAATGGTCAGACCGTTCTGATCCTTGATCGAGATGACCGAATTCTTGAAATAGCCCTTTTCCCACGATTTGGCGGCGCGCTTCTGGCTTTCGACAGCATAGGCATCCACATCATCGCGGCTGAAGCCGTATTTCGTGGCGATCAGATCGGCGGAAACGCCCTGCGGCATGAAATAGCCGGGGAAGCCGACCGATGGATCCATGTACCATGCGCCGCCCGACATGCCCATACCGACGCGCGACATGCTTTCGACGCCGCCCGCAATCACCAGCTCGTCGGCCCCGAAGGCAACCTTGGCAGCAGCCAGATTGACCGCATCGAGACCCGAAGCGCAGAAGCGCGAAATCTGGATGCCCGGCGCCTTGAAGTCGTAACCAGCTTCAAAGGCGGCAGAACGCGGAATGACCGCACCTGCTTCGCCGACCGGATCGACGCAGCCGAAAATAATGTCATCCACCTTTGCGGTGTCGATACCGTTGCGGTCGCGCAGGGATTCCAGAACCTTCGCGCCCAGACGCACGGCAGGCACTTCATGCAAGGACCCGTCCTTCTTGCCACGTCCGCGCGGTGTGCGCACGTGATCGTAAATATAAGCCTCAGCCATGTTGACTCCTTCCCGCTAAATCCGAAATTTAGCTCAATCCCTAACTCAGAATGTGTCCGCGTTGAGCGCCATCATGCTATCCGCACCCGACTGGATGCGTGCGAGATGAGCAGCGCTTTCCGGCATGATCCGCTCGAAATAATAGCGTGCGGTAACAAGCTTGGCGTCGAGGAACGCCTTGTTGCCTTCGCCCGATGCGAGTTTTTCTTCCGCGACCTTGGCCATGCGCGCCCACATATAGCCCAGCGCCACCAGACCGAAGAGATGCATGTAATCATTGGAGGCAGCACCGGCATTGTCGGGCTTGGCCATCGCATTCTGCATCAGCCACATGGTAGCGGCCTGAAGATCGTTGAGACCCTTCTTCAGATGCTTGGTGAAGAAGGACAGCTTCTCGTTTTCACGATTGGCTTCGCAGAACTCGCCCACTTCCTTGAAGAAGGCCGTGACCGCGCGACCGCCGTTCAGCGCCAGCTTGCGACCGACCAGATCAAGCGCCTGAATGCCGTTGGCGCCTTCATAGATCATCGCAATGCGCGCATCGCGCACATACTGGCTCATGCCGTGTTCTTCGATATAGCCGTGACCGCCGAAGACTTGCTGCGCCATGACGGCATGTTCAAAACCCTTGTCGGTCAGAACGCCTTTCAGCACCGGCGTGAGCAGGCCGACCAGATCGTCGGCGGCCTGACGTTCCGCTTCATCGCCCGCGCGGTGGGCAATGTCAGAATGAAGCGCGATCCAGAGGATAAGCGCGCGACCGGCTTCGTTGAAAGCGCGGATGTTCATAAGGTTGCGGCGGATATCCGGGTGGACAATGATCGGATCGGCCTTCTTTTCCGGCGCTACAGCGCCTGAAAGCGCGCGGCCCTGAATGCGCTCGCGGGCATAAATTGCAGCATTCTGGTAAGCGGTTTCGGCAATCGAAAGCCCCTGAAGCGCCACGCCAAGGCGCGCTTCGTTCATCATGGTGAACATGGCGCGAAGGCCCTTGTTGGCCTCGCCGATCAGATAGCCGGTCGCCTCGTCATAATTCATGACGCAGGTGGCATTGCCGTGAATGCCCATCTTTTCTTCGATGGATCCGCAGGAAACGCCGTTGCGCTCGCCCGGATTGCCTTCCGCATCAAGAATGAACTTCGGCACGATGAACAGCGAAATGCCCTTCACGCCTTCCGGCGCGCCGTCAATACGGGCCAGCACCAGATGGATGATGTTTTCCGACATATCGTGTTCGCCAGCCGAGATGAAAATCTTCTGGCCGGAAATCTTGTAGGAACCGTCTTCCTGTGGTGTGGCGCTGGTGCGTAGCAGGCCCAGATCCGTACCGCAATGCGGTTCGGTCAGGTTCATCGTGCCGGTCCAGGTGCCTTCCACCATCTTCGGCAGATAGGTGTCCTTCTGCTCATCGGTGCCGTGGGTCAGGATCGCGGCAATCGCGCCCTGCGTCAGGCCCGGATACATGGTAAGCGCCATATTGGCCGACGACATATATTCACCAACGGCGGTATGCAGCAGATAGGGAAGCCCCTGCCCGCCATATTGCTCCGGCACGGCGAGACCAAGCCAGCCGCCTTCGCGATAGAGATTATACGCTTCCTTGAAACCCTTCGGCGTCGTAACCGAACCATCTGACGCGCGTTTGCAGCCTTCGCGATCGGCGGTCTGGTTGACCGGAAACAGGGTGCCTTCGGCAAGCTTCGCGCCTTCGGACAGGATTGCCTCGACGACATCGGGCGACGCGTCGGCAAAGCCCGGCAGATTGTTGTAGCGCTGATAATTCAGAACGTCGTTGAGAACGAAATTCGTATCCTCAACTGGCGCGCGATAGCTCGGCATAGAAATCCTCCAAATTCATCACCTGAGCCGTTCCGCGATGCTTGGAACGAGCCCGTAACCGCGTTTCATGCCTGCATGCCACACGATAGCGAAACGTTATGACAGCGCGCATGTTGCAACAAAAAAGGATGGTTTTCCGCGAAAAACAGCCAATTTTGCCACTTTTTGACCGAGCCTAGCACGAATTTTGCGCACGACCAGTCAACTCGACATCAAAGCTAACCTACTTTGACGTTTCCGTAAACGTCAAAAATTACACAAGTTTGTGCAGGATGGGGAAATGTTCGTTATTGTAAGCGCCACCTTGGTTTGTCCTCCTGCGCCTTGGTATGGGCATTTCGTTGAATTTGATTTGTCCACTTCGAGAAATTAAGCGGAATAGATCAAAGTTTCCCATTATTATCCTTGTTGTTATCGATCACCGGAGCAAAGTGCGTCGCGTACGCCTAATTCGCTGACAGACGTCCAACTCTTCATATCAGCGAAGAAACTGAGGAAATCCCGCCGTTTCAGACTTCGCAAGGATCCTGCCTCTACCGAACACAGATGATCACCACTCATGATTGAAGCAGATGTGTAAGCTGCCTTCCCTTATATGTTGAAAATCGGGCACAGCCAGTAGACCAAAAAACGTGGCCGATGTAGCTTCAGTCAAAAATCTCGGGCTTGGATAGACGAAAATTATGCTTGCGAATACTACGTACCCGCGCGGTTCCGAGTGGAGACTGTGGGATCTTCATATTCATACGCCAGCCTCATTTCACTGGGAAGGTGTGCGATTTATACCGGGCGATGATGTCCATAATAATGGAATTATCGACGATCTAATCGTCGCCCTAAATGAAGCGCAACCGCAAGTATTCGCGTTTATGGATTACTTCACGTTCGATGGATGGTTCGCCCTAAAGCGGAGATTGAAGGATCCGGCGGCTCCCAGACTCGAAAAAACAGTCTTTCCGGGAATAGAGCTTCGTTTGTCTGCTCCGATGCGCGGCAGGTTAAACGCGCATGTCGTTTTCTCTGATAAAATCGAAGATCAACACCTCCGAGATTTCCTTTCCGCTCAGAAGCTGGAGCTAATTAATCGCCCCTTATCGGACGTGGCGCTTGCAGACTACGCACGCCGTGCATCTCCGGAAAAACTCGCTCACCACGGCTTTAAGAAAGCTGACGTTGAAGCGGATGAAACGATAGCGCGCAAAGCGGGCTACACTATTGGTGAGATAAACTGCGATGCGTACAAGGAGGCAATACGTAAGGTCCCTGACGGAATGGCGGTTGGGTTTATGCCATTTTCGACGAATGACGGTTTGACCAAGATTGATCGCAATGACCATTACGCGTATTCGCTAAGCCTCTTCGAAACATCGCCAATTTTCGAGGCGCGCGACCACGATCATTGGGCTGCCTTCGCGGGTGTTCAAACTCCCGGAAACAAAAGCTGGTTTGCGGCCTTTCAAACAGCGTTGCAAAATGTGCCTAGGCTGGCAGTCTCAGGCAGCGACTCTCATCGTTTTCGCGGCGTTGCAGGCGATAACAACCAGCGCGGATATGGCGACTTTCCCTCAAATAAAAAGACGTGGATCAAAGCTGACCCCACGTGGGAAGGACTTTTGCAGGCAATTCGCGAACCTGCGAAACGGTCATTCATTGGCGCAATGCCGCCCAAGCTAGACTTGGTTAACTCCCTAAAAACCTTTTACATAGACAAGATCGCGATTAAAAAAGTATCGACCAGCACTTTCGCAGAAGATTGGCTCGATGGCGTTGAATTGAATTTGAATCATGACCTGGTTGCAATCATCGGGAATAAGGGTAGCGGCAAAAGTGCACTAGCAGATGTGATCGCCTTGCTTGGGAATTCACAACAGCAGAAGCACTTTTCCTTCCTTCAAGCCAAACGGTTCCGTGGAAAGAACGGTGAGCCAGCGCACCATTTCCAGGGAACATTGAACTGGCTTGCTGGAGAGCCCGGTTCGATGGTTCTGAGCGACAACCCGTCTGCAGAGCGCGTCGAGTTAGTGAAGTATATCCCACAGGGGCGTTTCGAAGCCCTGTGCAACGAACACGTCATGGGCACGTCCAATGCCTTCGAAAATGAGCTTCGATCCGTTATCTTCACCCATGTTCCCACCGAGGTAGCAGACGGGGCCCTAGATTTCGACCAACTTATTGAAAAGCAGGAAGAAGTTCATCGAGCTAAGGTTGGAGAACTCCGAAAGCGACTTCGAACGCTGAACGAGGAAATCGTACATATCGAGGATCAGCTGAATCCTGCGCTAAAATTGAACCTCCAGGAACAACTGTCGTTGAAACAACAGCAGGTCGCTGAACACAAGGCTGTTGAACCAAAAGAAGTCCCCGCCCCAACGGAAGAGCTTTCGATTGAGCAACAAGAGGCCTCATTACAACTTGTCTCCCTATCCGAAGAGATGGCGCAGATTACGGAAGCAATTGAGAAAACGAAAAGGCAGCAGGTCCTCAATACATCGAAACGGCGCTCTATCAAGAACATCAACGCTAGGGTTGCGATTTTTGAATCCCAATTAAACGAACTTCGGTCTGGCATCTCTGTGGACCTAATAAATATTGGCCTGCACATTGATGACGTCATTCAATTTAAGAATGACTCGGAAAAACTGATCGAAATGGAAAGTGCGTTGGCTGACGATAACGCTCAACTAATCGAACAGGCCGCTCAGTTTGAGAAGCAGAAGGAAGCAATGCACCAAACGCGGCAGGAGCTCGCAAGCAAGCTCAACGAACCTCAGCAAATGCACCAAGAGTATCTGGCAGCAAAGGAACGATGGCAGAGCACTTTGGCAACGCTGGAAGGTTCAGAAACCCTGGCCGAGAGTGTTCGGGGACTGACTGCCCGTTTGTCACAGCTGCAAGCCTTACCGGAGGCGCTTGGCAAGAAACGCGATGACAGACGCGAGTTGGCGGGTGAGATTTATGACCTTCTGGCCGCCCAGCGTGAAAGTCGGGCTGAACTATTCTCCCCTCTTCAATCCCTAATCCAAGGCAACACACTGATAAGAGAAGGATACAAGCTGGAATTTGTCGCCAAGCTCGGTGCTTCCGTGGAGGCGATTGCGTCTCGCTTGTTCAATCTGATCAAACAGAATGTCGGAGAGTTACGAGGAGAAGAAGAAAGTCTCGCCGCAGTGCGGTTGCGCTTTGAAAAGCATGACTTCACAGTGAGAGATCATGCGGTCCAGTTCGTCGACGATATGGAGGCTCTCGTGAGGGATGCTTCAAATCGGATATCAGGCGGTGGTGAAGGTATCCGCACTGTACTCCGCAAGGATCGTGAGCCCGTGGAAGTCTACGATTTCATATTCGGCCTGGAGTACTTGGAGCCAAAATATACCCTGCTTTTTCAAGACACCCAGATCGAGCAACTGT
This sequence comes from Brucella oryzae, assembly GCF_041929965.1. Lineage (NCBI taxonomy): Bacteria > Pseudomonadati > Pseudomonadota > Alphaproteobacteria > Hyphomicrobiales > Brucellaceae > Brucella > Brucella oryzae. The sequence goes on from NZ_JBHEEO010000010.1 coordinate 95,445, forward strand.
CACCTGGTCAGCGCGGTGCGCTACTGTTGATTTTCTACCTGTTAGTTGACAAAGGCCGGAATCCAATCGTTCTGGACCAACCAGAAGAAAATTTAGATAACGAGACCGTGGTAAGTTTACTTGTCCCGGTTCTCGAACAGGCAAAACAGAACCGCCAGATTATAATGGTCACCCACAATCCCAATCTCGCCGTTGTATGTGATGCTGAACAGATCATTTTTGCAGAGTTCGACCGAAAAGAAAATCCAAAGATCACCTACGTGTCCGGGGCAATCGAAGCGCCCATCATAAATAAACATGTTGTTACAGTCTTGGAAGGGACCAAGCCCGCGTTTAACAACCGAAGCCAGAAATATCATTAGTTTAGGATAGGTACCCAGTGTCGGCTCCAGATCCCAAAAAACAGAACGCGGCCAAGACAACCATCAGCCGCCTATTCAAAGACGCTGCTAATATTTGGGTCATTCATTACTCTTGCGAAAGCTTTTATGATCGAACAGACGGGCGCTCACCCCGCATAACCTCCATCGCGATCAGAAAACTTGATTCCGGCCAAACTGTCTCGTTCTCAATTCACCAAGTGGCTGAACTTGAAGGGATCAACCTGGCCGGAATTGCCGATCATTATGACGTTTTGGAAAGGAAGATGCTCGATGCATTCTTTCAGCACGTCGGCAGTCATCGCGGCATGAAATACCTTCACTGGAACATGCGTGATATAAATTACGGCTTCGCGGCAATCGAGCATCGACACCGAGCAATTTCTGGCAATCCTTACGTCATACCGGATGAAAGCAAATTTGATCTTGCTCGCCTTTTGATCGACATCTATGGCGTTGGATACACTGGACATCCACGACTGACCACGTTACTTGATAAAAACAATAAACAACCGCGCGATTTCTTGAATGGTGCGTCAGAGGCAGATGCTTTTGTACAAGGGAACTATGTTGGACTTCATCAATCTACGTTGCGTAAAGTGGACATTTTGGCCAACATCGCGGGGCGAGTAGCTGATGGGTCGCTAAAGACGAATACAACATGGTGGGAGATGCACGGCGGACGACTGCGCACATTTATCAGTTTCGCGGCGGAAAACCGACCTTTTCAGCTTGTTGCTGGTGCAGCTAGCATCGTCGGCCTCGTGATTGCTTTCCAACCTCAACTCCCTCAGGCCATAATACGCTCGTTGTCGTTTGGAGACTGATCTGCTGCTTCAGGCAATAAATTTTTATCAATGACAGCTGGGGCATCTGCCCCGCTAGACAAGGTTTCTTGGACTCTGACGACGCATCTCTAAGCTCTAAAAGCAACATGCTCATCGAATTACAATCTGGTTACCTGTGCGGAATCACGCGGTCTTATCCCAAGGCCGCAATGCTCAAAAAGCGTTCCGACAGAAATTTAGTTAGTCCAGCGCGTTCCACGCGGAAATGATGATTTTCGACACAGTATCTTCCTTACGTTCTGCTGAGCTCTCTCAAGTCGACTGTGCTCGACGCCGCACAAGACAAACGCACGCCGTCCAACAACGCTCTGGCAGGTCACAGGAGTGCGAGCTCCCTTGGATGTTCGCGATTGTGAGTTAACTCGCCCCCCTTTTGGGGGCTAATACTTATTCAATTTGGACCCCCCGCTAAATTTCATCCGAAGGACTGACTTTTAATCAGCGGATGGAGTGGAGAGTTGAAAAGAGTGGATACGACTGTTCGTGTACGGCGCGCCTTCCATGTTCAAGGTGGTCACCAGAGAGCTTCATGTTTCGCGTAATTCGGCGCGCAAAATACTGCGATCTGGTGTGACGGAGTTTTGTTACAAACGTGAACATCAGCCTTTTTCTAAGGTGGAGCCTTGGAAAGGGGACGTTGAACGTTTTCTTGTTTCCACCGATTGTCAGTTGAACGTCATTTTTGAAACAAAAGCATCACCGATTGAGAGCTGTGCGCTTCTCGTACTTCCTTCCAAAACAGTTCGTGTTTGGAGAGCATGCATGTCCGAAAGAGGTTCGGAAAGCGCATCGATGTTTAGTGCTCGGTGTTCTACGAAATTGAGGAACTCATTTTCAACACCGTATTCTAAGATAACGGAGTTTGAAACTCGGCCATTGATCCGGACTGCCTTTGCCAGATCCATTTTAATCTTTCGTCCTATATAGCTTTTACCATTAGACACGAATGCTATTCTGTCGCTCTTTCGATCTAGTTCTTCCTTCGCGCGATTTCGCTTTTGATCAACAATCCTTGTGCGCATGGATTCGAATCTGCTGCCCTTATAAGCTTTAGCTTTTGGACCTGTTCCAGCTGGAGCAGCGACCAGAGAGGATGTGTCGGGAAAACCTGCTAGACGTAGCACACGTCCGCTTACCCCTCTTGATATCGCATCGGAAGCAAAATCAAGGTCAGTTTCAGATACTGACCCTACCCCTTCACCTTCAGGATCAATAATCAAAAGTTCACTCGTATTTCTATCGCCCTCGACACCAATAAACAGACCAGTCGCCAATTTCTGTCCGGTGTGGCCGTTGGGGAAATTAATGGTTTGCTTTTGAGCCAGTGCCCCACTTGGAACCTGCGCACCAATACCTAGCTGCTTTTTCCGGTAAGCTAACGATGTCTGCGTCCCTTTACACTCGATTACATGCCAAACCCCGTTTAGGTCTTGCGCAACAAAATCAGGAGATTTTTGCGGACCTTGTTTCTTTGTTCCAACTGCTGTGAACCCAATAGTTGCATGCATTCTGTCTATGAAATATTTCCCATCCGCAATTGGACCGATTTGTAATTTCTGGAACAGCCAGTATATCGGTGCTCCCATTCCAAAGTCGTCACTCAGGATAGTTTTCTGATGTGCGTCGAGCTCATGAAAAGATTTAGTCAGTTGGAAATCTGCAGAATCCACCAACGCATGAATATACCTAACCCAAGCCCAGTATTCGCTAAGCGACACTCCAGACGCATAAGATGGCGTGGTCAGATATCCGATTGCTAGGAGCAAGGCGGGGATGTTTACGTCCCAAATCTGAGATCCGGCAGTAAATTCAGGTGGAAATGCTGGCAAATTAGGCGCTGGTGGCCACGTAGTCTGGTCAACATTCACGCGTAAATTTCTCTGCATCGTATTCTTGTCGCCCCCGTTTAAGCACTTATAGCTTGCTGTTCATTTCATATTCAATTGAAATCAGATTCAAACTGGCCCCCATCAGACGCAGATACTTCATCGCAAAATTTTTCCGAAAACAAGCCTGCTGGTTTTAGGGTTTTCGGTAACCTATTTTGCAATATTTCCCATTGGCTATAGCGATGCAACATCATCGAGCACGCCCACGAAGGAATCTATACTATTTTTAAGATTGCCCATCCTAAATTGTGCCTAATCATCGCCACATGATTTGCGCTTGTAGTCCAGTGGGAGCGGACCCCATAAGTAGCGATGGGGAGCGCGACCTTAGAGCTCAAGCAGCCCTCATCTCTTGAACCTTAGTAACGACACGAAAACTCCGCTCATGATATCGCAGAAACTTGCGAGAACGCTCATGTAGCGCCTGATCCGGAACCTTCGTGATCCGTAGGAACATGGTTGATTTACCGTAGCAGTATCCAAACGCATATTGAGATAACGTAATACTCACATTTCACCTGCAGATACAAAATCCAACTAGACTCCTGCTCATGATTGTTCCATTTATTGCTGATAATTGGGTGGGTTAAATCATGGATCAGCAGCGTTCGGAATCGACCAACTCGGTCGAAAATTCCGCTTTTTCAGGTAGTTTATCGGTCGAAGACAAGATCGAACGAGCTCGAACAGAGCTTTTAGATCTTTCAGCTCGAAATCGCTTGTTGAACGTGCCGCGTTTTTCAAAGAGCGCGAAGACTGTCGATATCATCGATGAAAAAGCGGCAGAAGTATTTCGAATTCTCGTGACTGAAGGCAAGGTAATGACCTTCCTTGCAGGCGCGAAAGGACGTGAGAAAACCGGGGAAGACGCTGATGGCGAGGAGCTTATTGAGCTCGCACTCCCGGACGATGACGAGCGCGATAAGCAAGGCAAGCTTGTTCGACATGGAGATACCAAGCTACAGACCAAGATGACGCCGAATGCTTTGCAGAAGCGCCTTCTGGACCTTTATTTTGACGCGCGCACGCTCGAAGAAGAGCAAGGCGTCAATATTCTATTTCTTGGCCTCGGAACGCTGAAGTGGATCGACCCGAACAATAAAGAGAATAACCGATATGCTCCCCTGATATTGGTGCCAGTCATATTGGAACGCGGGACCGCCGGTGAACGGTTTAAGCTACGGGCGCGGCAAGAAGATTTCTCGTCCAATCTGTCCTTGGAAGCGTTACTTGACCGTGTCCACGCGATCAAAATGCCCGAGTTTGAGGCAACAGACGATTTTTCATTTGAAGATTACGCGCAGAAAGTTGCCTCTTGTATCGCTGTTAAGCCGGATTGGTCAGTACAGCCTGACGACATCGTTCTTGGCTTCTTTTCATTCGCCAAATTCCTGATGTATCGGGATCTCGATCCTGCTCTATGGCCAACCCACGCCAAATTTACAGATACGCCTCTTATTAGATCTCTCGTCTCTGACGGATTTGAACGCGATGATGACCTGATTTCTGACGAGGCTAATATTGATGCCGTCATCCAGCCATCTGAGATGACCCATATCGTCGATGCAGATAGTTCCCAGTCTGCAGCCATTCATGAGGTTAAACGAGGTAAGAACCTTGTAATTCAGGGGCCTCCCGGAACAGGGAAATCGCAGACAATTGCCAATATTATTGCTTCGGCAGTTGCTGATGGGAAAACCGTTCTGTTTGTTGCCGAGAAGATGGCGGCTCTGGAGGTCGTAAAACGTCGGCTTGACGCTGCTGGTGTCGGCGAAGCTTGCCTTGAGTTGCACAGCAATAAAGCGAACAAGAAAGCCGTACTGCACGACCTCCAAAAGACATGGGACTTAGGCTCACCACGCGGAAATTTCGATGGCGCGATAGATGATGTCTTGCTCGATCTTCGTGACAGGCTGAACGATCATCCCAAGAGGCTCCACCGTCTATATGAGCCATATCGACTTTCAGCTTATACAGTCATAGGTCATCTGTCTCGACTTCGTCGGGAAGGCATGGCACCGTCAGATATCGAGCTTCATAATGCGGTGGAGTGGACACCTGGTCATCGCGACGAAGTGTCAAAGTTGCTTATGGAGCTCGCCGAACGCATTCGCGACATTGGACTACCTTCTCGACACCCTTGGCGTGGTGTCGGGATAACGGGTATCTCACCTCTCGATCTTGAACGACTGGCCGTACGCATTCAGAACTCAAGCACAGCATTCGCGGAATTGCTCGAAAGGATGCAAGAAACGACGACGGCGCTTCAGCGTGCGAATGTCGTCGATCTTCAAGATTATCAGAAATGCAAGAAGCTAGCAGACAGACTCGCTAGCTGTCCCGATACCATTGCGAATGATGCGCTTTCAAATGATGTATGGGCGAGTTCGATCACCGAGATCGCTTCCTTAGTTCAAGATGGAAAGAAGTTAGCGAATGTTGCTGAAAAAATTAATGAAATCTTAACATCGGAAGCTTGGGGGTCTGAACCTGCAGAACTCGTTTCGCAGTTCTCGCGAGTACCTGCAAATTTCTCAGATGCAGCTTTTACGACCGTTGAACAATTAAGAACCCTTTTGCCGCGATTGCTGACAGCGGTGCGATCATTGCAAGCATTGCTCGGGGTAGACGATATAGGCTCATTGGCTTCGATTGAGCGGATGGTCGTAATCGGCCAACGCGTGGCGAATGCCCCAGACGCAAGCCCGGACGCGTTTGTTGCAGCTATTTGGGAACGAGGGCTTGATCAGGCCGGTGATCTTGCTGAAGCCGTAGCCACACTACAAAACGCGCGATCAGAACTTACAGGAAAGGTTACTGATCACGCCTGGGAAGTCGATCTCGTTGCGGCGAGAACCGCTTTGGCGGTTCACGGAAAGCGAATGCTCAAATTCCTGAGCGGGGATTGGCGTTCTGCCCGATCATTGCTCAAAACGGTATTGGTTGGTGAGCCTTCCGTCGACGAAACGTTGCGTATTCTCGACTTTCTTCAGAAGGGCAAGCAGGCCAGATCGACTATACGAGACGGAGATGCTCTTGGCCGTTCCGCCTTTGGAGCGGACTGGCGCGGTGAGAAGACAGACCCCAAGCCACTTGAAGATTTGGTGCTTTGGATGCGTAGCCTGCGGGGTGTCAGCACTGAGGCACGGCAGATCGCAAGCCGTCTTTCGAACAAAGCCGCAGTTGGCACTAGCGCAGAACAAGTACAAGGCATCTTGGAAGAAGCCCGCAGACTGACTCATGCTCTGTGGTTGGAACTGTCCGATAAGACGCAGATTCTCTTCCCTGGCGCTACCGGAGCAGAAGACGCGCATTTATCGCAAGTCCTTAGATTGGTGGATGAGCTCGGCCAAGCTGAGCAGGAAGCCAAGACGCTCCTTAAGCGCGATCTGGCGACAGCAGGTGAACGTTCGAAAATTTTCCAAGTGTTAGGCCTTGCCATTGATCTGAAAGCAAAGGTAGACGGTCAGGGAACGCTTTTAGCTTCAGCATTTGGTCAACGTTGGGAGGGCATTGGATCCGATTGGGATGCACTCTCTCTTCTGTTCGATTGGGTTCAGCAAAATGCAGACATACGTCCTTTAGCTGCGACAATAGCTGATCGGGGAGACCTGGCCAGAAAAACGGGAGCGACGCTTGACGATGCCGGTACCTGGGTCGGCGAATTCTCAGCGATCCTTGATTACCTACAGACCGATCCGGAAACACTTTTTGGAGCCAACAGGGTTGAGGAAGTTCCCTGCTCCGAATTGCAGGAGCGGTTGCAAGTTTGGTTGACCTCACGGGAACAGCTATCGAAATGGACCGCCTACCGTAATCGCGCCAATGCCGCAAATGATGCAGGCGCAGAACTAATTGTTGAACGTCTGGAAGACGGTCGTGTCACTCCAGACGGCGTAATGTCATATTTTGAGATGGCATTTTACGAAGCCATCCTACGTGATCAACATAGACACGATCCGGAGTTAGCTCGTTTCGATGGCGAGGTTCACGGAAGGCTGGTAAATGAATTCGCGCGCCTTGACATGGACAGGATGGGACTGTCACGACTGGAAGTCGTTCGTTCACACCATAAACGTATTCCGGGCAAGAGCGGTGTTGGCCCCGTCGGCGTGCTCAGATCTGAAATGGCTCGTCGCCGTGGTCACATGCCAATTCGTCAGTTGATGACCAGGGCGGCTCCAGCAATTCAAGCGCTGAAGCCCGTCTTTATGATGAGCCCGCTGTCCATTGCACAGTTTCTGCCACCTGCACAACTCACCTTCGATTTGCTCGTTATGGACGAAGCTAGTCAGATACAACCTGTTGACGCCATTGGCGCTGTTGCCAGAGCGCGGCAGGTGGTTGTTGTAGGCGACGAAAGACAGTTGCCGCCAACGCGCTTCTTCTCGAAGATGACTTCAAGCGGCTCGGAGGACGACGACGAACTTGAAGGCGCACAGGTTTCAGATATCGAGAGCATTCTCGGTCTGTTTTCTGCGCGTGGTCTGCCGGAGAAAATGTTGAGATGGCATTATCGTAGCCGTCACCAGTCACTCATCGCAGTTTCAAATAGCGAGTTTTACGAAAACAAGCTGTTTATCGTTCCTAGTCCGTACACGCACGAAGCCGGAATGGGGCTCCGATTCCATCAAGTTGCAGGCGGAACCTTTGAAGAGGGCGTTAACAAAACTGAAGCAAAGGCCGTGGCCAAGGCTATCATCAAGCATGCTCTTGAGAACCCTAACCAGTCACTGGGTGTTGCTGCTTTTTCGATCAAACAGCGTAGAGAAATTCAGGATCAGCTAGAAATCCTGCGACGGCTTAATCCTGAAACTGAAGCCTTCTTTCATTCGCACCCAACAGAACCGTTCTTTATCAAGAACCTAGAAAACGTTCAGGGTGACGAACGTGATGTCATTTTCATTTCAGTGGCCTACGCCCGCAATGCCCAAGGGTACATGGGGATGAGGTTCGGCCCACTTGGAGCAGAGGGTGGTGAACGACGTTTGAATGTTTTGATTAGTCGCGCCAAGCAACGCTGTGAAGTCTACGCGTCCATAACCGATGAGGACATCGATTTGGAGCGCGCACGAGGCAAGGGCGTAGCTGCATTCAAGCTCTTCCTTCATTTTGCCAGAACCGGACGGCTTTCGCTATCCAAGCGTACTGAACGCGAGATGGACAGCGTCTTTGAAGAACAGGTCGCTGCAGCATTGACCGAGCGTGGCTACCAGGTCCATCCGCAAGTAGGTATTGCTGGGTTCTTTATCGACCTCGCGGTCGCCGATGACGCGGTACCAGGGCGGTATTTGCTCGGTATTGAATGCGACGGTGCGGCATATCATGACTCTCGTTCAGCTCGCGACCGTGATCGTTTGCGACAAGCTGTTCTCGAAGCGCATGGCTGGAATATTCATCGCATATGGAGCACCGATTGGTTTCAACGCCCAAATGCTGAGCTCGAAAAGCTGATTGCCGCGATAGAACGTGCGAAGGTCAATACACTTGAACTCGAAGGTGACACAGAGAAGAAGCGCAAAGCAGTCAATGTGGAGATCATCACCATTGATCGTGATGACGTGACTGAAATCGGGCTACTGCCGAAGGATGTGATCGAAAACGCAACTCCCCTTTATAAGGAAGCGTCAATCACGCCAGCGATCCATGTTGAACTTCATGAAACGCCTATCGGCATTCTGGTTGAACACATTAAGGAAATTGTGGAGGTCGAGGGCCCTCTTCATCAAGACGAACTCGTCACTCGGCTCAGAAGCGCGTGGGGATTACAAAGAGCAGGCCAGCGCATCAACAGCCACGTAACCGTGGCAATATTGGCGGCCGCCCGAAACAAGCACATCAACATCGAAGGGCAATTCCTGCTTTGGCCAAATGGTGAAATCAAGCTTCGTGATCGAAGCGAAGTTACCTCGCTCAGCTTGCGCCGCCTCGATATGCTTCCTCCAATGGAAATTGATCAGGGACTTCGACAATTGGTCGAGGCGAGCTTCGGTGCAACGCCAGATGAAGCAATCAATGCGATTTCGAGAGCGCTTGGGTTCAAATCAACAAGTGGTCAATTGAGGGAACATATCCAAGCGAGAATTGGCTATTTGCAAAAGGCCAATATACTTGAGGAACGAGATGGGCTTCTCACACTCAAGACAACTTAAAACCGAAGAAACTCCGCACCTGCTTCTGCCCCGATTGCGGCAGAAGCAGGTGCGTTTAACGTCACATCAATTATTTGGTTTCTGGATCGCTATGATGGTTATCGCTTGGCAATGTTTTAGGGTGTCAGGTTTGAAGCGTTTAAGTTTCTGAGCGCTGACCGTGTTCAGAGAGGCGATTTTTAACGTGGGGGCAGAATGAAAAATTATGTAGCTTTCGTCGCGATCCTGATTGCGGCTATGTCGTTTTCCAATTTCGCGGATGCACGCAATACCCCCTGCTCTGGGAAGAAGGGCGGCGTTGCGCGTTGTACCGCCGATGGCAAGTTTCTCTGTCAGGACGGCTCAATCAGTAAATCCAAGCGACTGTGCACTAGAAAGTAGCGGTCGTATGGTTCGAATGATAATGGCCGCGCTTCTCTGTGTGAGCGCTTTGGCCGCTCATGCCGCTGAATTAATTGGACGAGCCTCAGTGATCGACGGTGACACAATCGAGATACATGGCGCGCGCATTCGACTGAGTGGGATTGACGCCCCCGAAAGCGCGCAGACCTGTAAGAATGCGGAAGGCAAGTTATATCGTTGCGGCCAGCACGCGGCCCTAAAACTGGATGCATTCATTCACGATGCACAGCCGGTCACTTGTTTCCCAGTGGATCGGGATCGGTACGGCCGAACCGTTGCGACATGCCAAACAAGCCAAGGCCAAGACATCGCCGCATGGTTGGTCGAGAACGGTCTCGCATTGGATTGGCCAGTTTATTCCAAGGGAGCATACGAAAACGTGCAAGACATTGCTATGCGAGCCTCTTCAGGCCTTTGGCAAGGCGATTTCATTACGCCATGGGAATGGCGAAAACTACCGAAAGCACAGCGTCGATGAGCCATGGAAACTCAATGAAATCGAGCAGGCTCACATACGCTATCGGCGACGTTCACGGGCGTGCAGATTTACTGGAAAAGTTGCTGGATCAGATTCAGCTTGATGCTGATCAGCGAGCGGTCGAGTATCGCATTATCTTTTTAGGAGACATCATTGATCGCGGGCCTGATAGCAGGAGGGCGATGGACTTGGTACATGCAACGCTCCATGCTTCTCCCAATAGTCGCCTAATTCTCGGCAACCACGAGGAGTTTTTCTTAAGAGTCCTTGATTGCAACCAAGAGAGTGAACGTGTTCGGGATCACTGGTTAGATAAAGGCGGATTCGAGACGCTAGCGTCATATGGTCTTCTCGATTGCAGTGACGTCACGCACTTGGCTGAGGAATTCAAGAAACGTTTTCCTCATCACCTGGCAATGATGCGACAAGCCGAGAACCTTGTCATCGACGGAAACTATGCGTTCGTCCATGCAGGCGTTCGACCGAACGTCTCTTTGAAAGACCAACGAGAGAAAGACTTGCGCTGGATCAGGGGCGAGTTCCTCAACCATACGGATGCTCATGAGAAGATCGTTGTCCATGGTCATACAGTTACTGCATCGCGTAGGCCGGAAGTTTATTCAAACAGAATAGCGCTGGACACAGGAGCTTATGAAACAGGAACCCTAAGCGCAGCCGCGATAACTCCAAGGAACAATCCAAGGCAAACAAATTTTATCCAGGCTTTCGCAGCGCAACGTTCTTTGAAACGATAGGTGTTTAATCTATCGTTTCAATCTCCTCAATATTTTCCGCTGGAATAGCACGCCTGAACAGAAGACAAGAATCTATTCCTGCCCTCTTGTATTCAGGCTTGGTCATTAACCAGGCGTACTCCTCCAAAATATCTCGAACAAAATTAGGATAGCGGTCGTTTTGACGAGTGTGTTCAATTGAGAAGAAGGGGTGCATCGCATCCAATGCTTCACTGCCTGGTATGACGATCTTTATGACTCTCGGGTTTCCGCGCTTTGTAATTAAGGGCAGCAGGTCACTTCGCCCGGAAAACTCCAGTAAACGGCGATCAAATTCTGATCCAAGGAAAAGATAGTCATAACCGTTCATAAGTTCCTTCAACGAAATAGCCGCATGCAGTTGATTCTCACGATAAATGAGAGAACCTTTATCGACCGCATCACTAACCAAATCATCGGTAAGTATATTTCTCAAACCAGGGATCGTACATCTGAGCCACTCTACGCGATCAGCAACTGATAGTGGCTTTATCCCCTCAGATATAATCTCCTGCGCTTCAAGGTCGGTTAAACGCGTTCCATGAAAAATACGCACATGATTGCTTTTGATCCAATCGAGGGTTACGTCGATGATGACCTCAATGTCGACGCTTTCTTCAAATGCATCCAACGCATCTTCCTTAAACTCAAACTTGTCACGCTTCAGTTTTAGGCGAGTTTCTTTTGATAGATGAGCTTCAAGAACATGGTGTAAATCGAATAACCATTCAGTGGCATCGAAATCAATTATCATTAATTATGTCCCCGTCGCAATATCTGCTCATCGAGTAACTTTCTCTTTGAAATATTCGTCGCTTTTTCAACGCGCTTTAATGATTGAAAAATAAACCACTTTGTTTCAATGATCATTAGTATATTGGCAGTTGCCGTACGCCACGTTCGCGTTTTGAAAAGGTACGAAAGACAGCATAGCTGTCGGACCGGACAATGAATCTATCAATCATCTTCTTCCAAAGGGCCGCCCTTTGATAAAAACTCTGTCGGGTCCCTCGCTTCTACGTGGCCAAGAAACTTTATCTCGAACTTCCTGTTACCGACGCGAATTATCTGAGGACTATCTATTTCGACGATGGCGAGCAATTCAGCCAAACGCTCACTAGGCTCAACGTCGAGTAGCTTTTCGTTCGCCATTAACTAATCTCCATGCGAAATACAGCCCACATATTTCGCGAGCTGCTAACATTCTCCCAATTTAATATTTACGAAATCACTTCGAATTAACCTTAAATTCTGGTGATCCCGTAGGCATTCAGAGTGTACAATGAACCAATCGCCACACATTCTATTGGATACCTGCGTGATTTCTCAGTTCACGTACAAGAATCCTTCTGAACACCTTATCACGTGGCTCAGGACATTTCCGGAAGATTCTTTAGCGATTTCAGTGGCAACCGTCGTAGAAATTCAGAAAGGCATAGAGAATTTAAGGGCTGCCAAATCACCCCGCGTTCAAGCATTTGAGACTTGGCTTGATGAACTTTTGACCACAGACATCAACTGCATTCCGCAGTGTACGAAAGTGGCAAGACTTCAAGGTAGAATGGTTTCTGTACCCGCCCTCAAGAATCTTTGGGTTCCAGATTCCAATGCAAAATCGCCAAAATACGGACAGGATCTGCTCATCGCGGCCACCAGCATCTGTCACAACATTCCGATTGCAACGATGAATATCAAAGATTTTGAAGCCATTCACGAGCACTTCCGTTTACCCGGATTAATTGATCCAAGCACCTCCGTCTGGCACATTTCGCCGTCATGGCCTCCACAATCCTTGCCTAATGACCGATCAAATGTCTTGACGTAACTAATATATCCATTATTCTGGATATATGGAAACAGAAGAAGCTATAACCGCACTCGCAGCACTCGCCCAATCGACAAGGCTCGACACCTTTCGACTGTTGGTGAAACATGAACCTGACGGTCTTCCTGTCGGAGAACTCGCTCGGATGCTGGATGTACCGCAGAACACGATGTCTGCACATCTGGCGACACTGTCTCGCGCTGGGCTTGTGAACGGCGAACGTCAGAGCCGCTCGATCATCTATCGCGCTGATCTCGACCGATTTAGAGAACTGACCCTTTTCATGATCAAGGACTGCTGTGGCGGCAGTGCCGAGCTCTGCGCACCTCTTATAAAAAGCCTGACACCCTGTTGCGAACCGAAGACGGTCGCCCAGTAACACAAGGCCGCTGAATTCGGCCTTCCATAAACGGACTGATAAAATGACGGATCGGATCTACAACGTGCTCTTCTTGTGCACGGGCAATTCCGCACGCTCAATTTTGGGCGAGGCAATTCTGAACAAGGATGGCGAAGGACGTTTTCACGCCTATTCGGCTGGCAGTCGGCCAAAAGGCGACGTTCATCCTCTCGCAATCAAGGAACTGGATGCTCTTGGCTATTCCACGGAGAACCTGAGTTCAAAAAGCTGGGATGTGTTTTCAGGTACCGACGCCCCTCAGATGGATTTCATTTTCACGGTCTGTGACAACGCTGCCGGAGAGGCTTGCCCTGTCTGGATTGGCCATCCTATGACAGCCCACTGGGGCATTGAGGACCCTGCCGCTGTTGAAGGAAACGACGCAGAAAAGCAGCGCGCCTTTGCACAGGCCGCCCGTTTTCTGAAGAACCGGATATCAGCATTCCTGAACCTTCCCCACGCCACGATAGACCGCATGGCGCTTCAAAATCATCTGAAAGAGATCGGCACCATGGAAGGTAGCACACAGACAAATGTGGAGAATAACTGATGTCCACATTCGAACGTTATCTGACGGTCTGGGTGGCTCTTTGCATTGTCGCAGGTGTAGCTCTTGGCCACTTCTTTCCGACAGTATTCCATGCAATCGGGTCTGCTGAAGTCGCCAGGGTCAACATTCCAGTCGCTATTCTTATCTGGCTCATGATCATCCCCATGTTGCTGAAGATCGATTTCAGCGCATTGAGACAGGTCACTGAGCACTGGCGTGGCATCGGCGTCACGCTCTTTATCAATTGGGCCGTCAAACCATTCTCTATGGCACTTCTCGGTTGGCTATTTATCGGCTGGCTGTTTCGCCCTTATCTGCCTGCAGACCAGATCGACTCCTACATTGCCGGGCTGATTATTCTGGCCGCCGCCCCTTGCACAGCAATGGTGTTCGTCTGGTCCAATCTGACCAAGGGGGAGCCGCATTTCACGCTGTCGCAGGTCGCCTTGAACGACGCGATCATGGTTGTGGCATTTGCCCCTATCGTCGGGCTACTGCTCGGACTGTCGGCAATTACTGTCCCGTGGGACACGCTTATTCTGTCGGTTGTCCTCTATATCGTCATTCCGGTGATTATCGCGCAAATCCTACGCAGAAGCATTCTCGCCAGCGGCGGACAACAATCCTTCGATGCAATGCTCAGAATGCTACAACCGCTGTCTCTGATTGCGCTTTTGGCGACGCTCGTTCTGCTATTCGGGTTTCAGGGAGAGCAGATCATCACACAGCCCATGATCATTGCGATGCTGGCCGTGCCGATCCTCATTCAGGTCTATTTCAACTCCGGCCTCGCCTATCTGTTGAACCGAATTTCAGGCGAGCAACATTGCGTCGCCGGTCCCTCGGCGTTGATTGGCGCATCCAACTTCTTCGAGCTGGCAGTAGCAGCAGCAATCAGCCTTTTCGGCTTCTCATCTGGCGCGGCGCTCGCAACAGTGGTTGGCGTTCTTGTTGAAGTGCCGGTCATGCTCTCGGTCGTCTGGATCGTGAACCGCTCAAAGGGTTGGTACGAACGCGGTGCCAATCAAAATCCAGTCACCGAAACAGGAAAACTCTAATGTCAGTTACGATCTATCACAATCCGAACTGTGGCACCTCTCGCAACACATTGGCCTTGATCCGTGCCAGCGGCGAAGAGCCTGTCGTCATTGAATATGTACAAAATCCGCCTTCGCGAGAACGATTGGTCGAATTGCTCACTGCAATGCAGATGACGCCTCGTCAACTCCTTCGCGAGAAAGGCACACCATATGCCGAATTGGGATTGTCCGATCTAAACTGGACCGATGACGAACTGGTCGACTTCATGATGGCGCATCCTATCCTGATTAATCGTCCAATCGTGGAAACGTCGCTTGGCACCAAACTGTGCCGTCCGTCAGAACTGGTTCTCGACATTCTGGAAAACCCGGTGTCGTCATTCACCAAAGAGGACGGAGAAGTCATCACCTATGAAAGATAGTCCCGCTGACATGGACCTGCCGAACCTCGATCAGGATTCCTTCGCATTGCCTGACCTGGATGCATTACGTGCCGACTTTCCAAAGCATAAGCCTCGTATCCTTTTGCTCTATGGCTCACTTCGTGACCGTTCCTATAGTCGGTTTCTGACGCTGGAAGCACAGCGCCTTCTCGATGCGATGGGTGCTGAAACGCGTGTCTTTCACGCCAATGGTCTTCCTTTGCCAGACGATGGTTCAGCAGAGCATCCGAAGGTGCAAGAACTGCGTGAGGCAATGCTTTGGTCAGAAGGGCAAGTCTGGACCAGTCCCGAACGTCATGGAGCCATGAGCGCTGTCATGAAATCGCAGATCGACTGGATTCCATTGCCGGGTGGTGCAATTCGTCCGACGCAGGGCCGAACTCTGGCATTGATGCAGGTATCCGGCGGATCGCAGAGCTTCAACGCTGTCAATCAGATGCGCATTCTGGGGCGCTGGATGCGAATGATCACCATTCCAAACCAGTCATCCGTTGCAAAGGCATGGCAGGAATTTGACGACGCTGGACGGATGAAACCTTCATCGTTCTATGATCGCGTGATGGACGTAATGGAAGAACTAATGAAGTTTACACTTCTGACGCGTGGCATCTCGGATCATCTCACAGACCGTTATAGCGAGCGCAAGGAAGAAGCTGCCAAACTCGAAAAGCGTGTTTCGTTGAAATCAATATGAGCGCTGAACGGCTTCCCATTGCGGCCATCGCCGGTCTCGGACTGACCCAGAATATCGGTTACGGCACTTTATATTATTCCTTCAGCATTCTCGCGCCATCCATGGCGCGGGACTTCTCCGTTTCCAACGAATGGATTTTCGGAGCACTGTCGGTTGCCTTGCTAGCCGGGGGCTTTCTGGCTCCCTGGTTAGGCAAATGGATTGATCGTTACGGCGCAGGTCGCATGATGACGATAGGCTCGATACTGGCCGCCGTCTCTCTCATACTGTGTTCGCTTTCTCCAAATGCTTTGATGTTTGCAGGTGCGCTAACGATCATCGAAATCGCCGCAAACCTCGTCCAATATGGAGCAGCCTTTGCATTATTGGTGCAATTAGCTCCAAATGTTGCCCAGCGTAGCATCACCTATCTGACATTGATTGCAGGCTTTGCCTCGACAATTTTCTGGCCCATTACAACAACCCTTCAACATTGGCTTACCTGGCAACAGACCTATTTGCTGTTCGCTTGCCTCCATTTGTTTCTCTGCGTGCCGGTACACCTTTTGCTCGTGCGTTCTATTGCAAAGAGTGGTCGGAAACGATCAACGAATGGAACAGTCACAACCGCCTTTTCAGGTGATCTGCCTGCCCATCAACGGCGCAAAGGTTTCGTACTGGTTCTCGTAGCATTCTCGTTGCAAGCCCTCGTTGCGGCGGCCACTCTGGTCCATATGGTGCCGATGTTGGGCGCGCTCGGTCTCGCAGGTTCTGCAGCATTTATTGGCGCGATATTCGGACCTTCTCAGGTAGCCAGTCGCCTGATCAACATGCTTGGTGGCAAAAACCTCACTCCGATCCGTCTGGCAGTAATCTCTGCCTCCTTGATGGGGCTAGCCCTCATTGTTCTGCTATTCGGAGCTCCATCCATTATTGCGACGATAATGTTTGCCTGTCTTTTTGGCTTCGGAAACGGTCTATTCAGTATTGTCTCCGGAACATTGCCGCTGTCATTATTCGGCAGTGACGGCTACGGTGCCATGCAAGGCAAGATCATGTCAGCCAGACTAATCATTTCGGCCACTGCGCCATTCGCGATGGCATTGGGCTTGGAAACGTTCGGTGTGAAAACCAATTTAGCCGTCATGATTGGAACAAGCCTTCTCTCCGTCATCATACTTTTCTGTATCACCCGTCTTCGCGAGAACAGCATCCGTAGAGCTTGAATGTCTTGTCAGATCCAGAATGCAAATTCATTCAGATCGCCGAAAATTTCCAGTTGACTCCTGAATTATGTTCACTCTATGTTCCATGCATGAAACACGCGCTCGCCCATTTCCTGTTGCTGACTATGCTCCCTATTGAGCTTGTCGCTCGCGCGCGTCGAATACGTAGCTTCTGAGTTTTGAACCCCGCAGTTCATAGGCGGCGTAAGTTCATACGCCATACTCAGAGGAACTCTTTTCAATGTTCCAATCCATTACCGACCGTCTTCTCAAGGACGTCAGACTGAATGCGTCTGCTTATAAATTCCCACCCACGCAGGTACTGAAGTGCCGTGGCGAACCGCTTTTCCGTTCGCAACAAGCGCGTGACCTGGCATGTCTTTTTGATCTATCTCCTAACGTAATTGCTTGGACTTGTTTGCCTCTGCTCGTACGTTTTGGCGACGGTTATCATGTTCCTGATTTCGCAATCCAACGAAACGACGGTGATTATCTCGTGGACGCGACACCTCCACCGGAGTGGGCGATCACAGCCGCCGAAACTGATGGCTGGCTCTATGACTGCACCAGTTACCAGCACGACGCCAATGCTGAAGTCATTGCAAATGCGGTAGACTTACTACCATACGCGCAGAATTCAACGGTTTCGCTTTCTGACCGCGTGCGCCTGCTGACCGTTCTCGATGACTACGGCCCACTTCCGCTTAAGCATTGTTTTCAACTCATTCGAAATTCAAGCGAGCCAATGGCGGCAATCGCCGCGCTCTATTTCTCCGGTGAAATCGTATTCGATTTGACTGAGAGGATAGCTCCGGAAACACGCGTTTCCAGAACCTAGTTCACTTCCACAATCCTAAATGATGCAAATCGGCGTTTACGCGCCCGATAATGAGGAGTCTTACGATGAATAGTCAAAATTATCTGAACGACATGATCAGCAAACTCCACCAACTGATCGATGATCTGAAGATGCTCCGAGATGGCAAACAGCCAACACCTGAAATTCTTGATGACAGTCCCGCGTTATACGACTGGAAACAGACTACTCGACCTGCTGCATGTCTAGAAGGACTGGTTCAGGAACATCCTTTGCTTGGTCGCAACAGGCTCATCATCACCAGCGATCTCTACTATCTCGATCCTGAAATGCGGTTCGCACGCACACTTTCCAGGTTCTATAGGCTCGGAAATCCAGCCAGGTTCGGACGGCAGCATTAAATCCATGAGGGCAACGTCGATGAAACTCATCCGAATATCGGGTCGCTACTGGCGGCCACCCCTTCCCCCACTTCCACGCAGTGTGAGTAAACAGAATGAAGTATTTTCAACGAACACAAGACGGTTTGGCCTTGGAGCTGGCTCGGGCACACGTCACTAGGCAAATTCGAAAACACGGCCTTCATCATTTTCTAGCAGGGCGAGTGTGCACTCTTGCTACCATTATCGATCACCAAGAAGATCTGGAATTCTACGAACGCGCGCTTACTGAGATCAAACACTACTGTGCAGGCCCGCGCTCGCAACGGATCATCACAATTGACGAAAAGCAAGCGCAACGCCAAAAGCGGTTAAAGCGACCGACCGAGGAATTTTCGTGGGCAAGGCAAACCGTCTTCTTGACGCACAATGAGTTATCATTGCCTGAATACGTATCGGCAACAGTAGACTACGTTGTTCCCATTAAAACCGACGTATCACTTTGCGAAGCCGTTGCTCGGGGTTTTCAGCACACTAAAATTGAATTTTCTAAAATCGATGAGCTTCATACCGTTTCCCTGAACCGCATCGCGTCATTTATCACTCAAAATTGGACTGAGCCGGAAATCAGAAAGAAACTCTATCAATTCACTTGCGTCACAAAAATTTCCCCAGAATACCGAGCAACAGATATCAATCTGGATAACCTAGTTGGATATGGTTCGGCTGCTACCTGGGGTAAACTATTGGCCAGCGATCTTCTGCTTTATCGTGCCGGTCATTTACCTTGGTCAGATATTGATCGTGGAATTCTTCTTAGCGGGCCGCCAGGCGTGGGCAAAACATTGTTTGCCCGTGCGTTGGCCAACACATGCAATGTTCCATTTTATCCACATTCACTTGCGAGCTGGCAGTCCCAAGGAAGTTTGGATGATTTGCTGAAAGCTATGCGGTCTGCGTTCGAAGAAGCCAGCAAAAACGCTCCAGCAATTCTTTTTCTAGACGAGATCGACAGCTTCGGTATTCGAGCTAATCTGTCGGGACATAATGCGAATTATGGGCGGCAAGTAATCAATGGACTGCTCGAGCACCTTGATGGTGTAAGCAACAGAGAAGGTGTTTTCGTGATTGCGGCGACAAACATGCCAGACTTAATTGACCCCGCAATCACGCGTTCCGGGCGCATCGAACATCATGTGTCGATCACACTACCCGAACCAGCTGAACGTGAAGGAATTCTTCGATTTCATCTTGATCGTGACCTCGAAGGCGAGGACATCTCTGACGTGGCGGAAAGTTTGACCGAGGCATCTGGAGCAGATATCGCAAAGTTTGTGCGTCAAGCTCGACATATCGCGCGTTTGGAAAAACGGCCTTTGGCGCTGTCCGATTTGCTGAGATTTAAACCAGCTACTACCCCCCTTCAGCCTGACGACATTCACCGTATTGCTGTTCATGAATCTGGACATGTCGTCGTCGCTCACGCGCTTTCGGATAGCCTCGGCATGGTGCCGGTTTCGGTAATGATCAATCGCGAAGTCCAAAGCGGAACCGCTCGACTTGGGGGTGTCAAAATGCGGAATACAGAGCCCAAGATTGTCAAATTACGCGAAAATTACGAAGCCGAGATTTGCTGCTATTTAGGAGGGCTGGCGGCCGAACGCGTGATTCTCGGAGAGCATTCGGACGGTGGCGGTGGAGCTGACGGATCTGATCTTTCGAAAGCCACCGAGATTGCCATCAGATTGGAAGCCTCATTCGGCTTGGGTGAAAATCTGTCATTCTGGGCTTCCCATAATGAGTGCAAGCCTGACTTTCTAAAATGCAATCCGCGACTGCAGGCAGTTGTCGGCAAAACTCTTCAATCCTGTTTTGCCAAGGCATGCGAAATCATCAAGACGCGAAGAACTGCCGTATTATCAATCTGTCGTCTTTTAGAACGCGACGGAGAAATCGAAGAAGAAGTACTTCTCAAAGTGCTACAAGATGCAAACGATCTTTTCTCGGTTCCTGAATTACTTGATCGGAAGGCTTATGATCGCTCTTCGCCTACGGAGAGCCTTCGTAAGTAGGGCACGGCTTCCGTTACCCTTGAAACGTTCCAATCGCGGTGAATTTCGACACAGCGAATTGTTGCTGAATAAATCACATTCTAATTTTTCTTTAATTTCCACGTCTTACACGTACTGCGTGGGGGCATTGAATAAACTACAAATCGACGCCTTCCGCTTTGTGATAATTGAATCAATAAGCAGGCCATGCAACGCCTCAGCTTCTTCGTGATCGGAAGCTCTAACTCTAGGAGGATTAATTGCCAATTTCTTGTTTCGGAGATGCGCAGAGACAAAATTTAGTCGACACTTATGAAGTTCAACCTATCTCGCACTGCACTCTCCTTGAAGGCCAGACCCGTCGTGGTTGCGCACGTCCTCTCACCCGCGAGTACTACATTTTTCAAGCCACACACCGTTCAACGCAGCAAGTCGAGACATTCTATGCGGGACGGGATTCTGGTCCTGCCATACTGACGCTCCTAGGCCACGCCCCCCTGCCCTTAACCGATCCGTTTCCGAGCATTGCGAATGGAGCAGAGGCACAAAATCAAGGCGGCGCACATGCTGTAGGTGTTCCCGCCATCGTGAACCAACAGAACTGGACTCAAATCAACGTTCAGTTGAATCGAGCTATCGATTTAACGTGTATGCTTTGGGATACAAATCCACGCGGCCTTTTCAAACTGATTAAACAATCAATTTTCTCAAATCCACAGGAAGACATAGATCCCTATCTGATCGAAAATTTTAATAATGCGCTTCGAAGATTCAACTGTTCGATTGAAGCCAAGCTCCTTGAAGCGGCTGCTCGCGCGGGGAGGACCGCGCCGCTGTGGAATTTTCGAGAACTCGAGAATATGGTTGCGTGGACCGGGGAATCATATCTGTTTCCAAGTCAAGCTCCGGGTCATCCTAGGCCCGAAAATGTCGTGCGTGTCTTGAAAATCGAAGCTCAACAAAATTTTGCCCGTTGCGAAATGTTGACAAGCGGGTGGAAATTGATTGCAGATCTCAGCTTATTCGATGAATTGGGCGGTCCAGTTCCAAACCAAAGCTATAATTGTTATATCGGATATCGAAAGGGTTTTTGGAAAGTTACGCGGGTTGTCAGCCGCGCTCAAGATGCACAGATCCCGTGATGTCTGGAAAATTGTTCTCATCTAAGTTGCTATCAACACAAGCCTGTATGCCAAATCCCCAAATCTCAAAGATCGTTCCAAGTGCAAAGTTCGTTACACCAGGATCGGCAACGCAGAAAACGTGGCGATGGATCATCTCACGCCCCAACTCAGACGCCCAATTGCCGAGAGAAATAGGTTGCGAAGTTACGGTGCAGCAAAGACCATCAAGCATATCTGTGGCGCGAGGAAGTTTGGACGCTAACTCAATTGCATCGGGAACAGTGAAATCTCCGATAACACTATAGGAGAATTGAGACTTCTCCGAAATAATTTCAAGTCTAGAGATATAAGTAAAAAGCTCTGAGTACAATAGAAAACTATAGTGCGCATACCCACCCAAAAATGGAATATCAACCGTCAACAATTCCTCCGTCTTTTTACCAAAATAATAACTTGTCATGTCAAATCAATCTCATCCCAATAATTCTAATTTATATTATAATCATGCCTCTTGCAAAATCATAAATGAATATTTTAAATGCGACCAAGACTCGTGGGAATTAGGCTGGCATTTACTCTACTTTCAGACGTTCGATCTGCTTGTCGTTGGCAGTTGCTGTTGAATAACGCTTATTATCGGGAATCAAGCCTGAGATGCTCTGGCCTTTACGAAGGATAGGCTGATTTCCTGGGCAGGATTGAGAAGCCACCAGCACGTTATCCAGGAGTTGGTATGCAGAAATTTTTACTTCGTCGACTTGAATTGAGCGATATGGATTGCGCCGCTATCGTTCACCGCGCTGCGTTTGATGACCGGTTGCCCTGGTTGGCTGGACTGCATACTCCGGCTGAAGATCAGTGGTTTTACAAGGAACGTGTTTCTGCCGCCTGCTCGGTGTGGGGAGCGTTCGAGAATGATGGCTTGGTGGGTATTATCGCTTTCCACAATGGCTGGATCGACCAGCTTTATGTTCTGCCAACAGCGCAAGGAAAAGGCATTGGAACCGCCCTGCTTCAGATTGCAAAGTCAGAAACTGTCGAACTATCTCTTTGGACTTTTCAACGTAATGACGCGGCACGACGCTTCTATGAAAAACATGGATTTGTCGTAGTCAAAGAAACTGACGGGTCGGACAATGAAGAGCGCGAACCAGATGTCCTCTATTCGTTGCACCCTTCATCGGGACAATAGTAATGTTCTGGCCGAGAAAACAGGGCGTTATCGAACAACGACACAGAACGGACGCGATGAATGCCATATGGGATTAGCTTGAAATGCTGCAATGCCACGGCAATTGAGATCCTGGAGCTCTGGGACGAAGCGAGTATTTTTGAACCGTCTGGTTCAATGCTTGAATTGAATTATCCTCCCCATTTGACGCTTGCAGTTTTCCCTCACTATCCAGGTGACATAAGCGCGGCCCTGGATGAGGTTTTTTCATCACAAGAAAAACTGTCGATAGCCTTCGAGACCGTGGAGCATTTCGATAATGACCTCATGGTCCTTTGGGCAAAACCCCGTTTTGACCAGAGCTTGTCGGACCTCCATGCCGATTTGCATCGCCACTTCGATCCAATGATCTGTCATGAGCATTACCGTGCCGGAAGCTGGGTTCCACATTGCTCACTGGCAACCAGAGTGCACGAAGCTGCCAAACTAGCCGCTATCGACTGGGCCAAGAGCAAGATACTCGATTTTTCAGTTGAGTTCGACGTGGCGGACTTCGTGCAGTTTCCGCCGGTGTTGGTGAAGCAGGAGTTGCAACTGGGATAAGAGAGAGGTTCCGACGCTATGAAACTCGCCCACATCAACCTTGTGGCTCGCAATGCAGAAACACTTTCCGCATTCTACACGAATGTCATGAAATGCGAGTTGCTTCGTGGGCCCAGGTTTTTGTCAGGCGATAAGGTCTCACGTGGTAACGGGCTTCCGGACTGCGAAATATATTCGATCTGGTTAAAGTTTCCCGCGCTTGAATGGCCTTTCCTCGAGATACACCAGCATAAGACTACGCATTCTCGTGGCCTGCCGAAGGTCAATGAACCCGGTTACGGTCATCTGTCTTTCCAGATAGAGAACCTCGACAACATCCTTTCGACAATCATCAGGGCCGGTGGCTCACAGATCGGACAGACTACAAATTTCGGAACGTCGGAGAAGCCATACCTGATTGCCTACGCACGCGATCCTGAGGGAAATGTGCTTGAACTGGAGCAGAAACGTGCATGACTATGGTAGGTGCGACACGATCTTGAAGCGCATTAGATATGAGCGGTCGATAACGATCTACGCCTCAAAGCCACTCAGCTATAGGCTTGTGCCAGCAATCGAGAATGTCAAAAAATCTACGTGCGTCAGGCGTCATCTTATTTTCTGCGAACCCATCGAATACTTAGACCAATAAAGCGCTTGGCATTCGTAGCATATTCGCGCCGTCTCGCCATACCTCTCGTCAATTGCCAGCTGAGATAATGCGCCTTTGTGCGCTCCAGTATCACGTTCTTGGCGGGATGGACAACGACCAAACAGATGACCACAGGCCATATCAGCGGATGCAATTTTTACGTGAACAACCACAGCGACTATTGAATAAAAGCAAAATAGGAGTTGACCAAATATTTCAAATCGACACATTTTGTTTTTATGTGGTCAGATAACGAAACAAACATAGATTACCTCAATTATACTGAGCTCGCAGAATTAATCTGCGACATGGTGACTGACGATACGCTATTTCCCCTTTCAGTTGGCGTATACGGCGGATGGGGTGCGGGAAAATCCAGCGTATTGAGGCTCGTTGAAGAGACTTTATCCGCTCAGGAAGACACTATCGTCGTCGAATTCGATGCCTGGCTATATCAAGGGTATGACGAAGCCAAGTCAGCTTTGATGACAGTTATCGCATCCAAGTTGATGACGACCGCGCCTCAGAGTCTAAAAGACAAGGCCATCGGTCTAGTAAAGCGAACGAATAAGCTGCGATTACTAGGACTGGGACTTGACGCCGGACTTATGGCCGCTGGAGTTCCCAGTTTCGGTCTAGCCACAAAGGGGCTGGAATCGTTAGGTAAGGTGTTCAACGGCGATGCCGATCAAGAAGACAGTGCCAATATTAAGGCTGCGCTAACCGACGTCAAGCAGAGAGCAGACGGGCTGATAGCTCCAAAAGAAATCAAATCTGCGCCGGAAGAAATAGCTGCATTTAAGGAAGAATTCAGCGACCTTCTTCGTTCGATGAACAAACGCTTAGTGGTCTTTGTTGACAATCTTGATCGCTGCCTACCCGAAAATGCTATTAAAAGCCTTGAAGCCATGAGGCTTTTCCTTTCAATGCAAAATACAGCTTTCATCGTGGCCGCGGACGTGGATATCATCAGGCATGCGGTCTCTACCCACTTTAAGGGCGCATCTCCGCGACATGTGATTGATTACCTAGACAAGCTGATACAATTTCCAGTAGCTGTGCCAAAACTCGGAATGCGAGAAGTTCTAGCATTTTTGTGTATGCTGATTGCGAGCCGTTCGGGTGCTGACGGTGAAGCCATCGAAAAACTCAGATGTTACCTCATCAAGAACATCCAAGATTCATGGCAAGACACCCAGAAAATAGAACGAAAAGACGTACTTGCTATTTTGGAAGTAAGCGACGCAGATCTCTCTGCACAAATTGATACAGCCTTTCGAATAGCACCTATCTTGGCGCATTCCACTGCAGTGAGCGGAAATCCACGCCTCATCAAACGAATGATGAATATCGTAAGGATGCGTTACGCGACAGCTAAGCGACGTAAAATGGAGCTCGACGAAGTAATAATTACAAAGCTTGCTCTGTTCGAAAGATGCACCGATGAAGCGGCATTTAAACAGCTGCTGACAATCATCAATGATGCTGGAAACGGTAAGCCCTCGCTGTTTGCAAAAGACAGCGACGAGCGAACCAAACTGCCAGAAGCAATGGAGAAATATAGGTCGTTCTTTGATGAATGGATCGACTTGGAACCCTCCTTAAATGGAATCGATCTGAGGCCAGCTATTTATTTGGCAAGAGAGACTCTCCCCCTGCAGATACAGTCCAAAGCGCTATCGGCGGTTTCGGTCAATGTAGTCAAAGAACTACTTAAAATACCTAGCCTGACGTCAAAAGCGGCAATGACCGAGATCGGGAAAATACCTCAAGAGGAAGTTTCCGAGGTTATGCAGGAACTTGTTGTTTCGTTGCGTCAGAACAGCGATTGGTCGAAAAAGAGAAACGATATAAACGGGCCTATTCTCTTGGCAAGTAAAAGACCCGAATGTGCGACCATCCTTTTGAGTTTCACAAATCAAATATCCAATCCAGCTCCATGGCTGGAACAAGTATTAAAGGGCATCCAAAACTGAGGGGATCATGGGGACATCAGCATCATCGCGCGGGACAAATGGCGCACAACCACTAGTGCCATCGTGGGCAGACGATCAGCCAAACGTTAAATTGCCAACTCCGGAACCCCAGCGTTTCCGGGCGTTTAGGACTACTTTTGGCAAGGCAGTAGCAAATGGAGGTGATAAAAGTGACATCAAGAAGGCGCTCGGCCATTATGCCCGAACCGCAACTGGCGGGAATTCTGTAGGTCCACGACGTTTCGGGAATTTTTATACCGCTGGCAGTAGTTTATACTCCGCATTACAGGGCCTCGCTGATAGTGGATCATTACCCGGCTTTAGCTCGAATAACTTCGTTGGCAAACCGCTTGATCAGTTATCGCAGGCACTAGGCGAATTGCTATCAGGTGACACGCCTGATGCTGACAGGATCAATGTTGCCGTACAGGAGGCTGTCGCCACTGTGTTGGATGTTGAGAATGATTTTGATCCTGCTCAATTAACAGGCGATGCCATCAACGCCATCCTATCAGAATTCCTGGCGTTATCTGTTTTTCAATCGATAGTTGAAGAAGTTGGTGGTGCATGGGATCGATCCGACGACGTAAAAAAGACGGCTGACTGCGAGCGCAATCTGCTCGATCTGATCAGGGCTATCGTGGATACAACGCTGCATAATAAGTTCAAGGCGGGCACTTATCCCTACAGCCAGGACAGCATTAAAAAATTTATGCGCGAGACGGTCAATTCAGTCTGGACAGAGTGGGAGAGCTATCAATGACCGCAAACAGATTTAATTTTCACACTGATGACCTTGCAAACTCCGTACTCAGCAAAGATGGAACCTACGATGTCCAACTTTTCGGAACGACGAAGATCGATGGCACTGCTCATATAGGAAATACTGTCGCAGATCAGGTTCAGCGGCTTAGTGCGAATACGTCAACCGTTGCCTTTGACCTTCTCGCTATAGCGCTTGCTGTAACCGCTGCCGATTCCTTCACGCCGAGAGAGAAAAACGCGCAAAATGGTTGGGCGCGGACATTCGAATTGAATATTCCACTTGCGAAGCCGCTCGTCTGGCAACCTGCGCAGGCCAAGCTTGAAAAACTGCTGAATTTCCTTAGCGGAGATAACTGGTCCCTCACTCTTCGGGGCGGAGGAAGAAACTGCCCGGCTGCAGTTCAAACAAATAAGAAAAGAAAGGCGAATCTCGCAGGAGTAACTAGCGTCAGCTTATTCTCAGGCGGACTCGATAGCTGGATTGGTGTTAATGAGCTACTCCGCGACGGCAAAGTCCCTATTCTAATAAGTCATGCCTACACAGGAGACAAAGGATACCAAGATCGGCTCTTTGAAACCTTCTCCAAGCGAGCCGAACGTTTTTCTGTTAATGCCAGCCCCATGAGGCGCTTTAAAGGCAATGATACTACGATGCGAACTCGAAGCTTTAACTTCATCGCATTCGCAGCAGTCGCGGCAGAGGCCATAGCTCAACTCAATTCTACTAATAGCCGCGTTCCAATTTATGTGCCAGAGAATGGATTTATTGCATTGAATGCACCGCTCACATCACGAAGAGTTGGTTCATTGAGCACACGAACAACGCACCCATATTACCTTCAGCAAATGCAGGATATTTTCGACCTGGTCGGTATTCGTGCTGAAATTCGCAATCCTTATAGGCATTCCACCAAAGGTCGAATGTTGAAGGATTTTGGTTTAAATACTCAAGATGCGGCCACCGCGATGGACACGGTGTCCTGCGGAAAATGGAAAAGAAAGAATAAGCAATGCGGCCACTGCGTCCCTTGTGTTATTCGACGTGCGGCATTCTTCGCCGCCGGTGTTGATGACACGACGGAATACAGCTACTCACTGCACCAAGTCATGAACAGTGATAACATTCATCTAAAAGACGACCTGATGTCGATGGCTTACGCTGTTCAGCAGAAATCGGATGCGGAGCTTAAAATCTTGGCGATGTCGAGCGGGCCACTGCCTTTGGACCTGGGAGAAAGAGACGGCTGGTTTGACGTACATAAAAAGGGATTATATGAGGTCGCAAACTATCTGCGGTCGGAAAAAATAATAAGTTGATTGATTTTCATTGCCACTTAGACCTCTTAAAAGAGCCTCATCGAGCAGCCAGAGCAATCGATGAGGCAGGTGTCTATATGCTGTCTGTAACAACGACACCTAAAGCATTCTTGAAGACAGCCGCCTTAGCGAAAGACTACAAAAGGATAAAGACGGCTCTCGGCTTACACCCCGAGCTCGCTCACCTTAGACAGACGGAACTCTCACTTTTTGATCGTCTTGTTTCCGAGACCAGATACGTAGGTGAGATCGGATTAGATGGTAGCAGCGACTTCAAAATGCACTTTGACACCCAAATGCATGTATTCCGTCATATTTTGAACTCGTGCAAAAAAGCAGGCGGCCGAATTCTTTCAATACACAGTCGCAATGCTGCTAAACCCGTTCTAGACACGCTGGAAGATAACCCAGGTTTTGGCATTCCGGTCCTGCACTGGTTTTCTGGTAGTCACGCTCAATTGCAAAGGGCAATTGCAATGGACTGCTGGTTTTCTGTTGGTAGACCGATGCTAAAGTCGACGAAAGGGAAGGAACTTGTTAGCCAAATGCCTGTGAACCGGATCCTGACCGAGACCGATGCACCCTTTACGTCAACTGAATATGACCTTTATCCTTTGGATCATATTCAAGAGACGGTAACGTGGTTGTCCGCGCTATGGTCCATGCAAGTTGACGACGTTGATTGCCAACTCTCAAATAACCTCCGTGCACTTGTAACGAAGGATATCGCTGCGTGACCGGTTCACAGATAGCCCAGCTCAATTAGGAAGTACGTAATCGCGGCAGGCCAGCAAGAATGCCTTGGATGAGTGCTCCGAAGCCGACGATCAACATGCAAACGGTTCTAATCATAGCGTGCAAATATCAGGTTTGCTCGATTGGATCCTTATCGCCTATTGAGACTGTGGCTCTTCAGTTATCGGTGCGGCGGATTTGAAAATAAACGGAACTCTCACCTTGCCGACAATCGAGGTTTGATATGGCTGGCATTTTTTCACGGCTTCCTCAGCTGCCAATCCGACAACATAGTTGGTGAAGCCCCCGGATTTCACCGTTTCAACCTCAGTTACTTTTCCGTTTTTGTGAAGGCGGAATTCTATAACAGCGTCTCCAGACTGGTTGAGAGGCATCCTAAAACATTTGCGAACCTGATTTGAGAGACGGAAAGCCTCCTCACGGCTAGGTGGCTCATTGGCGAACGAAACACCGACACCCAGTGTTGCCATCAAGGCGATGCCATACAGCGTGATCTTCATACTCAACTCCTGAAAGTTAACGTTCAGCGCACACGAGAGCTAAGACTGCTCCTTATGCCGGTTGCAACTTTGGTTGTGAATCTTGAGCATAATAACGCCACCAACTTTTTATGGTTAACTCAAATTTAGTTGTTGCAATCAAAATGAAATGCTGCGATATGCAGCGCCCTGAGCTTAAACGCTCAAACAAAAGGATAATATCACCATGATACGCAAACCGACTACCCAGTGGAGCAGAAGCAAAGTCTAGTATTGGCGTCGGTTTAATACCCGTTGCGCGATTGCATCGGCTTATCCTTGTGTTCCCCATTTGACAGACTTTCGGCCATTCTGGCCACCAAAAGCTTTCAGGGGACAGCTATGAATTTTTCTCGTCAAGTATCTCGAAATATCAGTCTTCAACGTGCCGGTCTCGGATTCATCGCCGAAGCTGACGCTTCACGTTGCAGTTCGGACACTGGTTGTCAGGATAGCCACGGCGTGACCGAGGTTGGGGGCTTGGAAATACCAAGCTCAGTCAGCTGATCGCGGGTCAGAAGAAACTCAATTCTGGCAAGAACCGACCTCCGGTCACGCTACCCGCCGTCCCGGTCACAGAAACAATACAACTGCTCGCGGCTTCACTCCATTCAACGATGTCGTCGTTTATCACGAAAGTGAGCTGGAGCATCGTGTCTCGACTTTGCTTCAAGCTCGAACAGATGTCGATGAGTTGCATTCCCAGTTTCCGGTGATGGCATACCTCGACGCTGACAACGTTCAACGGACCCACACCTTTGACTATTTCGTTGTATTGCGCTCCGGACGACGGATGGCAGTTACCGTCAAACAGTTCAAGAAGCGGGCAAAGATGCACCTGCTGCTCAAACAAGTACGGCAGTCAGGCATGTTGGTCAGAAATGAACACAACGAATTCAGATCGGGATTCGTGGATGACTTGGCTCTGATCACCGACGTTGACGCAAACATGGACGCCTTCCTGAATGCGTCGGACATTTTGAGAGCGCGCGATTTCTACAATCGCGAGGATCATGTCGAGTTATTGGACCACGTTCAGCATTTCCCCGGAAGGTTTCGATTTGGGGAGCTGTTTCGGAATTGCACAAACCAAGCTCGTCGGTGGACAGCCGCTTGGGCGCTTATTGAACACGGAAACATCAGGCCTTTCCAGCCTGGCAGGATCAGCGATGTTAGCTGGATGACAGTGGCTCGCTAAGTTCTCTGCGCATCGGAAACATAGAGAGGGATTATCATGTACAGCTTAAATTCACAGCCTGCAGTCTTTAGACGATCAATGGTCAACATGTGTTCGAAGGACCGCTTGCACCTAAACGGCAGAAACTGGATTCCGGTCAATCCCAATGGAGATGGCTGGCATCTGAGAAGCGACGACAAGCATGACCGGGAAGTCTTCGTCAGTCACCAAGAGATTTATGACGACCTCTCGGCAAACCGTGGTGCCGTGAAATACGGTTATCACGACATTGAACAGCAGAAGCTACGTATGATTTTTGGCGATAAGCAGTTCAGTGACTTTCCCGAAAACGTACAGTTCCTCGCACTTTTGCGCGAAAAACTTATCAAAAAATACGACGAGGCATATCCAGAATACAAACGCAGACGGTGGAACCACGACGAGCTTTCCAAAAAACTGCGAGCTTGGTTCTTTGAGATTCAGGATGATCTCGCGCCAAAAGGGAAGCGAGCCGACCAAGCTACGAACGTACCGCGATATGCAACGCCATCGGTTAAAACGTTTTGGCGCGACTACTCCAAATATCATGAGTGTAGCGGCGACGTATTGGCCCTCGTTCAACGTCATCATGGACCAGGCGTGCATTTTCGCTCGATTGATCCCGAATCGATGGCGTTTGCTCAGAAGGAAGCTCAGCGATACATGGAACGCACCCGACTGACCAAGGCTCAAGTATACCGACAGTACCTCGCAGCTCTCGCTGCCGAGAATGCATCGCAAGAAAAGGAGCTGGCAAAAATTTCGCGCACGAAATTTGAATCGATCATCGATGCCTTTGACGAATTTGCAAAGGTTGCCGGTCGCCACGGGGAAGCTCAAGCGAAGAAGAAGTTCTCTTCAATTAAAAGATCCTTCGACGTTGAAGTGCCTGGCGAACGCATTGAAATCGATTTTTGGAACGTTGAACTGGTGTCTCTTTTGAGTGAAACCGGGATGTGGAGCCTGCTACCTGAAGCATATCGCTCGCAGATCGGGAGCATTCGTGTTTGGTTTGTGGCCGCAATTGATGTCGCTACTCGCTACGTGCTGGCATTCAAAGCCAGTACGGCTCCGAATGCGTCCAATGCGATTGAAGCTATCCGGTTGATCATGATGGACAAGACGTTCATTTCACAACAACTGGATTGTAAAACGCCCTGGATCGGACGCCTTCGCCCTCGATGCGTCTACAGCGATAACGGAAGCGAGTTCATCAGTTCACGTACGCAGGAGGTCCTTCGTAACGCTAAGATCGCTTACGTTCAGCCACCCGCTGGCCGTCCGCAAGCGCGTCCATTCATTGAACGCCTTTTCCGTTCCATCGGGCCTATGGTCGCTGGCGAGTTTGATGGTCGTACGTTTGGTTCGATTGCAGAAAAAGGCGATTACAATCCGGAAGCCCATCTCAGTCTCCAAACTGACGAACTAATCAAGCTGTTCACCATCGCAATTTGTGACATCTATCACCGTGCACCACATGCCGGTCTTGGTGGACGTTCGCCTCATGATGCATGGGTTCAGAAAACGCAGGTCTATCCGATCAATTTCCCCCCGAGTGATGAAGAGATGCTTCACATTTTCGGTGAGAAAATTGTTCGACGCATTTCAAAGAACGGCATCGTCTTTATGGGAATTCCATATCGGAACGACGAGCTTTCTCGTCTCCATTCGAAAGAAGGCCAGGTTCAGTTCGAAGTAAAATACGACCCAGCAGATCTCCGTACAATCGCGGTCAGGAATCCGAAGGAAGGTTGGTTTCAGGTCGAGAACAAGATCGAGCTGGATGAATGCGTATCACTGGAGGAATGGATTTCAGCACGCCAAAAATTACGCATCGCAAATGCGAAGGAATCTGAGTCCGGTTTAGACGCTATGTATTCGGCGCTGAGACTGATGAGAGAATCTGGCGAAACGGCAAGATTGCGAGCAAGACTGAGTCCGAGAACACTTGAGCCTAAGCAGATCGAGGCGCTTGAGAGCGAGTTGTACGGCAGTTGGGTCGCGCAACTCAAAGAGAACACAGAAAGCCTTGGATCTGTGGTTTCACTTCCGGGTGATCTGCTTTCACCGACCGGAACCTCAGCGATTGCCGATTATCATTCCAGTCCAACCAAATGGGTATCCTCAACAGCTCTGGAAACCTCTCCTAGCGTTGTACGCGTACCGAGCAACATGACCAATTCCGGGCTTGAAAAAACGGAGCCGGTATCAAACGACGACTATTACGACGACTACATTTAAAGGCGGGAAACCAATGTATAACACCAGATTGAAGGAAATTAAGAAACAGATTTACGCAACTTACCTAGAGGGACCCCGCGATCAGAAACTGCGGGCCATGTTGCGGGCTATGGTCGAGAACGTATCGGATTGTTTCGATGGAGGCGGCTCACGGCAACGCGCACTATTCCTGATTGGCAATTCTGGCAGCGGAAAAACTTTCTCACTGAAACACCATTTCGCGCTTATTCAAGAATTTCAGCCCTTTCAAAACGAGTACGGTGAGACGGTCAGCCCCCTTCTGAGTATCGAAGCGCCAAAGCCCTGTACTATGAAGGGCTTTGCTATCGCTGTGCTGGAAGCTCTGGGGTTACCAGCCAACCCTAAGCAGACAGAAGGTAGCTTGTACGTATTAGTAAAGGCGCAGATCAAGGCGCGAGGAGTGCTGTATCTTCATGTGGACGAAGCTCAGCACCTGATCCGTCACAATAGCACTTCAGCCATCCAGGACGTTCAGGATGGCCTGAAGAGCCTTATGCAGATCCCAGATTGGCCGCTACACATCATCTGCTCCGGTGTGAACGAACTCGCTCATTTACTCCAGAACGACCAGCAACTCGCAAACCGTAGTCGTGTGCTTCGTTATAGGGAGCAGTCACCTGATACCGATAAGGAATGGATCGAAGCCGCAATTCAAAAAATCGCCGTCGACATTAGTGGCCTTAAGGTCCCAGCGAAGTTACTGGAAGACGACTTTATTGGACGGCTTTGTCATTCAGCGATGGGTGGGTTTGGTAAAATCGTAGAGACGATTCAAGCGGCTTGCATTCTCGCATTGCAGAAAGACAAACCACAACTTGAAACGGGTGCTTTTGCTCAAGTTTATCAAGACTTCAGCGGATGTCTGCCAGGAAGCAATATTTTCCGCGTCCCCCGTTGGTCGGAGATTTCGCCAGAACATGTCCTTGCGGACCTGCCATCAATTGGCACGAAAAAAGGAGGGACAAAACAATGACATTGCCGGTTACTCTGTCCTTTCATGAAGACGAAAGTCTGATCAGTCTGGTATCCCGGCTGGCTCGTGCGAATGGTTATACTACGATGCAATCGTTTCTGGAATCCACGTACACCAACCGCGAAGCAATTGTCCGTGGAGACCACGTCGCGCTTGCTGAAATCTCGGAGCTTTCCGGATTTTCAATTGAGCGCCTGGCAAACGCAAGCGCTGTTCATCAGCGCCCTGGTTCGAACTGGAAGCTGGGCTACGCTATTTTCAATAAAGAAATGCGGCCAGGCAAGATGCTCCGATACTGTCCACATTGTGTTCTTGACGACATTGATCGGCAACCAGGTCGCTCCATCGCCAAGCCCTATGCACGCTCGTGGTGGAGCTGTCGCGGTATTGAAGGATGTCCAGAGCATGGGCGTAAGTTGGTCGAGCACCTTGTAAACTCTTTTGACCAGCGCGACGACTTTGCTACGTTCGTCGATCAAAATGTCCAGACCATCCGCAATCAGGCGCGCAATCATCAGCTAAGCTTGGCACCCTTGATGGATCGGTTTCTGCGTGACCGCATTTTCAAACCTGCCAAAGCCGACGACCTGGTCGACACATTGGATGTCCATATCATTGCTGAGCTTTCAGGATACTTGGGTAAATTCATTGCAATCCATAAGCTCACCGACCTTCAGGACGAAGCGACGGACCAGCGTGAATGGGGATTTAGGCTTATCTGCAAAGGGCAGGCAGAACTGGAGCGCATTATCATTGAAACCATTGACCAGAAGAGACCGATGGCTCGCTTTGTACTCGACTTTTTTGGACCCATCATGCTTTGGCTTCGAAGGAACCAATTCAAGCCAGCCTATGAACCCGTGATTACGCTCTTCCAGGAAATTGCTGAAAGAAATATGCCTTTCGGACCAGGCATGGAATTCGTTCGCCCTATTGAAAGGAGATACCTATTTTGCGTGAATTCGGCTCACGAGGAGTATGGTATTCACAAGGAGCGAATTAAAGCTTTGATCATTCAACATGGGTTGACCACGCGACTTCAGCTTCATAACTCATCGATTTATTTTGACGCTGAGAAAGCTCGTTCGATCTTTGAAGAGGCAAATGCGACCGTCAACGGCAAAGAAGCAGCGTCGATCTTGGGAGTAGGAGAAGCAAGTTTTAGGAAGCTTATCGAAGCTGGAATTCTGGGGAGTTCGGAACTTAGGAAAAAACGAGACCATCTACATATTCTTAAATCCGATTTTCAGGACTTTGTGGCGAAGCTGACTAAGAACGCTGAAACGTGTAGCGAGGAAAATCCCGAATGGCGAGCGCCCGTAAAACGGAGGGCCTTTGGCCTTACTTTCCCACAGATCATTGAAAAAATTATCGATGGACATGCCAAAGTCCGTATCATGCCGGGTTCGGAGGGTCTTCTGAAACGGTTGAGAGTGCACTTCGATGTAGTAAAACCAATTAAAGCCTATACCCCGGTGGAGGACGAAACCCATGCCTCTCATGCATTGGCGAGTCATCTATTGGGCGCATCCGGCATTACGTTGAGCGAACTTATCAAAAAGGGATATGTACGAGAAAAGCCCGCATATCGTCGTTCCCTTCGTCTCGTGGAAAAATCTTCGATCCGCGAGTTTAAAGAGCATTATATTTCCCTAACCAACCTTCGTGAAATCTTGGGTATCAACCGCTCTGGAATGAAAAAACATCTAGCCGACTTGGGCCTTTTCCCTCTGCTCGGGCTAAACACCAATTTCACTAGCTACTATTCGCTTTCAGATTTGCGGAAAAAGAATCTGATTTAAATCTAAAATCATTGAGCAGCAGTTTTAGAGCCCGCTAAGCGGGCTTTTTTTGTCCTCTGGTCAAAAAGTGGACAAATCAAACGCAACGAAACGCCCGCACCTATTTGGAGGCACCCAAAAAAATGTAACAAAATCAAAGGATGATATAGCGAATAAGACAAACCAACGCAGCATTTACAGTTATTGTCCGAGTGGCGTGATCCTGTCGAGATCTTCGAGACGGAGCGCGTCCCCCGGCTTTTGCGCCTTGGCTATCGGATAGCACGCACGGAAAGACGCGTATTATCACTGACACAATCAGCAACAACGCGGCGAATGCAGATATTGTATTGGGGAAGGAACGGCATGCTATCGACGCTTTCGATCTGCGCTGGATCGGTGCAATCGTGAAGCGCGATGGTATTGTAGAAGAACCCGGCTCGGAGTCGGCGTGCTGAATGACCCGGGGACCGGCATATTGTGGTTGATTCACCGGCTGGCTCAGTATGACCAGGGGATAGAAGCGGGACAGATACTTCTCTCCGGCTCATTCATCCGTCCGATAAAGGCTCTTTTTGGCAGTGTTTCTTTGAAACTCTTAGGTTTCCAGATGTCCGCACCTACCAATGATTTCAAACACCGTCTCAAGGCAGGAGGAGAATGTCTGCATGGCATCTGGCTTGGGTTTGCTGATCCATACGCAACAGAAATGGCAGCCATTGCCGGTTTCGATTGGCTGTTAATCGACAGTGAACATGGGCCCGAACGATATCATGCTTTCAAACCACTTGATGAGCCTTTTCTGAGCGCCGAACGGCCTATAACCCTGCGCCGAGAAGGCAGTGGCCTATGTTTCCAGGCTGCTGCCTACCAGAAATAAGAAGCCGGAGATTTAACCGCATCGCGTAAGATATAGCGTCCTATTCGCAATGATGAGACAGCGCATTTGGATCAAAAACTATATCAATAAATTCAACATCTTAATACAGATTTATACTAAAAGAAGCTTTCCGTCTCAGCTCGACTGAATGCCGAATGGAGCTTTCTCTCTGCTGCAGGATGGTGATGATCGACCATCGGTACTTAACACCATCGAAGCCCCCAATCATTGACTTTTTAAAATGGCCGCATTTAAACACCTGTCAAATTCATGAAATGAGTCATTCCCAAGCGACGGTGTTGGCCGGATGCTTCGTTAGAAATCAAGAGTAAATTATGGCAAACGAAGATCTCGAAGCTCGGCATCTGGACACTCTGGACCGGGATTTGAGCCGCTTTGTCAAGCTGGAAACGGCGGCGAGTTACGTCGCACGCCCACTCATAGCGCCGGGCATTGCTCTCGTATTTATCATGCTTGCCGGGCTTGGCGCAGCCATGCTGTTGGGCCAGACCAGTCAAATGCTCATAGTTGTAGCTGCAGCCGTTTTTGGCGCCTACATGGCTTTGAACATCGGTGCAAATGACGTGGCCAACAATATGGGACCGGCTGTCGGTGCCAATGCGCTGAGCATGGGCGGTGCAATTGCGATTGCAGCAGTGTTCGAAAGTGCTGGCGCACTCATTGCCGGGGCCGATGTTGTATCGACAGTCGCAACTGGCATCATTGCACCGAATACGCTCGCGACCCCGATCATGTTTATATGGGCAATGATGGCGGCTCTGCTCGCCTCAGCTCTCTGGGTCAACCTCGCAACATGGATCGGCGCTCCTGTTTCGACCACGCATGCAGTTGTCGGCGGTGTGGTGGGAGCTGGTATCGTCGCAGCAGGATTCGGAGCAGTGAATTGGTCTCAGATGGTGGCCATCGCCGCGAGCTGGGTTATTTCGCCGCTGCTGGGCGCGATCATAGCCGCAGGTTTTCTCTGGCTGATCAAAGCGCGTATCGTCTATCGTGCAGATAAAATTGCGGCTGCACGCATATGGGTGCCGATCCTTGTTGGCCTCATGGCGGGAACCTTCGCAACATATCTGATCATGAAAGGTCTGAAGCAACTAATCGATGTGTCGATCGGGATAGCCCTGATTATCGGATTGGCTTTTGGCATCGGCAGCTGGATTGCTTTGATCCCGGTCATTCGCCGCCAGTCACAGGGGCTAGAAAACCGTAACAAGTCGCTCAAAGTCCTGTTCAGCATCCCTTTGGTTGTTTCGGCTGCATTGCTTAGCTTTGCCCACGGTGCAAACGATGTTGCCAATGCTGTCGGGCCGCTCGCGGCAATCGTCCAGACGTCGCAGACCGGCATGTTAAACGACGGCGTCGTGATACCGCTCTGGGTTATGCTGATCGGAGCATGTGGCATTTCCTTCGGCTTGTGCCTGTTCGGCCCCAAGCTCATTCGCATGGTAGGCAATCAGATCACCAAGCTGAACCCGATGCGGGCTTATTGCGTGTCACTGTCAGCCGCGATCACGGTTATTCTCGCCAGCTGGCTGGGATTGCCCGTCAGCTCGACCCACATTGCCATTGGTGCGATCTTTGGGGTCGGATTTTTCCGCGAATGGGATACAGAACGGCGGTTAAAAAAAGCGCGTCAGGCCCTGCCCTTGAATTCGCTTCCGGTCGAAGAACGTCGCCGTCGCAAGCTGGTTCGCCGCTCACACGCACTGACGATTGCTGCCGCCTGGGTGATAACGGTTCCCGCAGCAGCAATCCTCTCAGCCATTCTGTTTGCGTTGTTGAATCAGATACCTGTTGGAAACTCCTGATCCAACGAGGCGAACGGCGCTTAACAACGTTCTATATCAAACAAGCAAGGCCAGTGCCGTGCTTTTCAACCAGAGCAATTTCCTGTTTTGATCGTGTCACTGGAACTGCTCTGTTCTACTTGTTTTCAAGCATGTCTCCCGAAACTGGTTCCCACTTTCGGGAGACATGCGCTAGTTGGCTGCGCGTTTAGGCGCAGCTGTTTGTAGACCAACCAGATCACCGACAATCGCCGCAGCCTCGTTCTGCAGGACATCTGTCGCGTTCTTACGGTTTTTCTCGATGGCCAGATCATCATTCAAGCTTCGCTCATTCGATTGCAGACCGTCATCAATCGCCGTATCAATACCATCATTGACCTTTCCGCGTGCCTTAACCCGTTCCTCCTGAGCGGCCATCTCATTACGACGTTCTGTTTCATTGAGGGAAATAACCGTTTTCTCGCGCTGCGCTTTCAGCGTTGCAACATCTTCTGCAAAGTCCTTGAACTCGGGAGATTTCTGCACACGCTCATCATGCAGGCTCTGCAGCCGGGGTAACAACGCCTTTATATCGTCCGACGATTTGTATTTCGCAGGCTTTACCTCAGACCAAGGCAAAGCATTGTCAAAGCTCGATTCACCCACAAGTTTGAGATCGAAAAGCCCTGGCAGACTGATATCGGGCGTCACTCCACGCAATTGTGTCGTTCCGCCGTCAACGCGGAAGAACTGGGCGACCGTAAATTTAAGCTCGCCATATTCCGGTTTGGGATTATTGGCCACCTCGTCGAGATTAACCACGGTTTGCACGGTTCCCTTACCGAAACTCGGTTCGCCGATGACCACGCCCCGACCATAATCCTGTATCGCCGCAGCAAAAATCTCGGAGGCCGAAGCTGAGCCGCGATTGATGAGTACTCCCAACGGCCCATTCCAGGCTGGAGCCGGAAGATTGTCTTTTTCTACCTTGATTTCGCCGTTGGCATTACGCTGCTGCACCACCGGCCCTTTTCCGACAAACAGGCCCGTCAGATCGATCGCCTCGCTGAGTGAGCCGCCGCCATTATTGCGAAGATCGATCAGTACACCATCGATCTTATCCTGCTTCAGCTCAGCGATCAGCTTGGCGACATCGCGACTGGCACTTCTGTAATTCTTGTCGCCCTTGCGCCGCGCTTCAATGTCTTCATAAAACGCTGGCAGAGTGATCACACCGATCTTGCGGGAAGCATTCCCCTCCTTTACCGAAAGGATCTTTTTCTGGGCAGCTTGTTTATCAAGACTGATCTTGTCACGAACCAGAGTAATGACACGATGCTTGCCGTCGGGGCCTGCATCAACAGGCAGGATGTCAAGCCGCACGACCGACCCCTTGTCACCACGGATCATCTGTACGACCTCATCGAGACGCATACCAATTACTTCCTTGATAGGACCTTCTTTGCCCTGCCCGACGCCAACAATACGGTCGCCCACGGCAAGCTTGCCCGATGACTGTGCCGGGCCACCGGCAACCAGCTCACGGATCGTCGTATAATCGTCTCTTTCCTGGAGGACGGCACCGATACCCACCAACGATAACTTCATTGAAATGTCGAATTCGGCTGAAGCCTTGGCACCAAAATAATCAGTATGGGGATCGACCGATGTCGTAAAAGCAGCCATAAATGACTGGAAAGCATCATCACTATTATATTTAAACGTGCGCTCGATAGAGTTCTCATAGCGTTTATCGAGTGTCTTGCGAATAGCTGCATCATCCTTACCGGCCAGCTTCAGACGCAGCCAGTCGTTCTTGACGCGCTTGCGCCACAGATCATTGCTCTCTTCAATCGATCGCGGCCACGGCCCCTTGTCGCGTACGACAGAGAAATGTTCCTGCTTGTTGAAATCGAAGTTCTGCTTGAGAAGGCTGCGTGCAAACGTCATGCGTTCGATGATGCGCATCTGATAGACGTTGAAGATGGAAAACGGGATGGTCAGATCCTGGCGTTTGATCGCATCATCAATTTCCTTGCTGCCGGTCAGGAACTTATCAATATCCGCCTGCAGGAAAATGAGCCGATCCGGGTCCAGCGAGTCAATAAACCGGTTCATGATCCGGACCGACAACGCATCATTCAAAGGGACGGGCCGATAATGAAAACGCGTTAAAAATTCTGCTGTTAGACGAGCGGCCTGCACTTGCGCCGGCGACGGCTTCAAAACGGCCGGAGGACTGGCTTCAAGAGCATAGGCTGACGAAATACCTGCCAGAAAGAGCCAGACCAAGCCAATTTTAATGCGTTTCAAACTATGTTCCATTCTCGACATTGATCGCTTAGTTCAACCCCTTTGTTGAGCAATTAATGTTTTTTGGCAACCGTTTATAATAAATTATTGGGCTCAGCCGCAGCCGGCGCTGGCCAGTTGACCGGCCATCCGTTCCAGGACATCTGGCTGCGATACAGATATCCTGAGTTGTATCCGGGAATGCTCCCCATAATGACGATGAAATACCATTAGATAACCGACTCATAAGAACGTAGCGAGATACGAATTGCAGCAAGCTGGATAGATGCGAGGAAATTGTCGTCGCGTTTG
>NZ_JBHEEO010000011.1:0-130219 GCF_041929965.1 Brucella oryzae
TAAAAGCCGTTCTTTTCTCCATACCTCAACAGGATAATCACCCCGTCAAGACCGCCAGCCAAACCAGTTAAAACCTTTAAAGCTCAACCCGCTCAACCAACCAAAGGGACGAACCAACCTGCCGCTAGCAGCGTCGCCGCCCTCGTTGTGGCGCCATATAGACCCCACAATCCAAAACTGTCAACGACCAATCCAAAATTTTCCAAAAATTCTTTCCACAGGCTTCAAATGAAAAGGACCGCCCAAAGGCAGTCCTATATAGAAGCGTCGACCCCGCTTCAGGCAGAGAGCCATCCCATGCGGTCGGCCACATCATTTGCAAGCGCTTGCACCCGCCTGCCCATGTCTTCTATCGTGTCGGGACGCGCTTCCGCAGCCATCATCGACAAAGCGATGCCCGCTGTAGGGTGAAACGGCCGATCGCAGATCGCGGCGCCGATGCAGAACATGCCCTCACGCAACTGGCCATTATCGAGCGAATAGCCCCTTGCCTTCACGTCCGCCATCTCCGCCTCCAGCACCTCAAGCGAAGGGGCACTTGCCGGCGTAATCGGTTCCGGCCATTCGGATGGCAGGTGACGGGCGAGCTCCTGCGGCGACATCGCCGCCAGCATCGCCTTGCCGGTCGCGGTAAAGACAGCCGGAACCCGCATACCAATGCGGAATGTGATTCCCAGAGGCGCGGTCGAGTTGCGGCACGAAAGATAAATGACATCCGGCCCTTCGAGATGCGATAGCGTCAATGTATGCGCGCCCAGCCCATCCGCCTCCGCCACCGCCTCATGAAATGCATCGACAATGTCGCTGCCCGCCATGAACACATTGGCCCAGCGCACCGATTGCGACCCCATCGTAAAGCTTCCGTCGCTGTTGAGCTTAAGCAGTTTGAGGTGCACCAGCGTCTGGCAAAGCCCGTGCACGCTGCTTTTCGGCAAGCCAGTCCGGCGGGCAAGATCGGAAAGCTTGAGCCCCTCCGCCACTCCCTTGCCGCTTTCCTGCGCGGATTTAGCAATCTGATCCAGAATTTGTGCCGCGCGCATAACCGCTGGCACCAGTTTCTGGGAACTCTCCTCGTCGCTCACCGTTTTCGTCATAGCTTTGCCATTCACCCGATAGTCCGCCTGATTAACTGTTTGACTTTGGTTCTCACGGCCTGTTTAATTCAAAATACCGTAAGCTGTTCAGTATACTGAACACGCTTTCTCTGCAAGACTGGGATGGAACATCAATATGCTCGCTTTGAAAGACCCCTCACTGCTCAAATCGCAATGCCTTGTTGACGGGCGCTGGATAGACGCCACGGACGGCACCAAGATCGACGTGACCAATCCGGCAGACGGTTCGGTCGTCGGCACGGTTCCCTCCCTTTCTGTCGCGACCATCAAGGAAGCCATCGACGCTTCCGCCAAGGCTTTCCCGGCATGGGCAGCCAAGACTGCCAAGGAGCGCACCGCGATCCTGCGCAAATGGTTCGACCTCATCGTGGCCAATGCTGACGATATCGCTCTTATCATGACGTCCGAGCAGGGTAAGCCGCTTGCAGAAGCACGCGGCGAAGTTCTCTATGCGGCATCATTCATCGAATGGTTCGCTGAAGAAGCAAAGCGCGTTTATGGCGACACCATCCCTGCCCCGCAGGCGGGACAGCGCCTGACGGTCATCCGCCAGCCGGTCGGCGTTACTGCCGCAATCACCCCCTGGAACTTCCCGGCAGCGATGATTACCCGCAAGGCAGCACCTGCCCTTGCCGCCGGTTGCACCATGATCGTGCGCCCCGCCGATCTTACGCCGCTGACGGCGCTGGCGCTCGGTGTTCTCGCTGAAAAGGCGGGCATCCCGGCTGGCGTTCTGCAGATCGTTACCGGCAAGGCCCGCGAAATCGGCGCCGAACTCACCAGCAATGATATTGTACGCAAGCTCTCATTTACGGGCTCAACCGAAGTGGGTCGCCTGCTGATGGCGCAATGCGCACCGACCATCAAGCGCATCTCGCTGGAGCTTGGCGGCAATGCGCCATTCATCGTGTTTGACGATGCCGATCTCGATGCTGCTGTCGACGGCGCCATGATTTCCAAATACCGCAATGCCGGGCAAACCTGTGTCTGCGCTAACCGCATCTATGTGCAGCGTGGGATTTATGACAAGTTCGCCGAAAAGCTAGCGGCCAAGGTCAAGGAACTCAAGGTCGGCAACGGCACGGAACCAGGTATCGTCATCGGCCCGATGATCGAGCCGAAAGCCATCACCAAGGTCAAGGCGCATATCGACGACGCCGTGTCCAAGGGTGCGAAGCTCATCACCGGTGGCAAGGAACTGGGTGGTCTGTTCTTCGAGCCCGGCGTGCTGACAGGCGTGACCCCGGACATGATCGTGGC
Source organism: Brucella oryzae (assembly GCF_041929965.1). Lineage (NCBI taxonomy): Bacteria > Pseudomonadati > Pseudomonadota > Alphaproteobacteria > Hyphomicrobiales > Brucellaceae > Brucella > Brucella oryzae. The sequence continues at coordinate 2,376 of NZ_JBHEEO010000011.1, forward strand.
CAAGGAAGAAACCTTCGGCCCATTGGCTCCGCTCTTTGCCTTCGACACGGAAGAAGAAGTCATCGCCATGGCCAATGACACGATCTTTGGTCTGGCTGCTTATTTCTATACGGAGAATTTCAGCCGTGCGATCCGTGTCAGCGAAGCGCTGGAATACGGCATGGTCGGGCACAATACCGGGCTCATTTCCAACGAGGTCGCGCCTTTTGGCGGCGTGAAGCAGTCGGGCCTCGGTCGTGAAGGCTCGAAATACGGCATCGAGGAATATCTCGAGACCAAATATATCTGCAGCGCCTACAAGCGTTAAAAACTGCTGCTTTCCATACCGTTCCATGGAAAGTAGCCTCAAAGAAGATGGCGCGCATTGTTCGCGCCATCTTTTTTATTTATAGACGGTGCAACCGCTAATATGGCTCTCGCCTAAGATAATCCGGAAAATATATGCTGCGCCGCCTTTACGACTGGACGATTTCGCTTGCCGCAAGAAAATCCGCCGAATGGTGGCTTGCCATCATCGCCTTTGTAGAAAGCTCGGTCTTTCTTGTCCCAGCCGACGTCCTGTTTCTGCCGATGGCGCTTGCCCGCCCCGAACGCGCCTGGCGCTATGCCTTCATCGCGACGGTTTCGTCTGTCCTTGGCGGCATTGCGGGCTGGTATCTCGGTTATCATGCTTATGAACAGATCGCCAAACCGGTACTCGAAATGTATGGCAAGCTGGACTCGTTCGAGCAGTTGCGCGGCACGACCAGCGCCGACACCATTCTATTGATGCTGATCACTTCCGGTCTTGCGCATTTGCCACCGATCAAGGTGGTGACGATCCTGTCCGGTGCGGCCGGCATCAATATCTGGCTGTTCATTGCATCGGCTATCGTTGCGCGTGGCGCGCGCTTTTATTTCCTGGCCTGGCTGCTGCGCCGATATGGCGAACCGATCCGCGATTTCATCGAAAAGCGCCTGGGCCTGATCGCAAGTCTCGTGGCTGTGGCCTTGATCGCGCTCTTCTTTGCTGTGAAATATCTTCACGCCTGAGCGGTTCGCCCAAACTCGGTCAAAATAAATTGCTTGGAGACAAGCCAATTTTTTCGCTTAGGTTTATCTAAAGAGCCTTTTCAGGGAATCCCATATGGCGTTTGCACTCAACAATCCGGTCGGCAAAACACAGGCATGGACCGCAGGCATTATGACCATAGGCCTTGCCGCGACTGTCGGCACGGCGCTTGGCTTTGAGCATCTCGCAGGCTTCATGCCTTGCAAGCTCTGCCTCGAACAACGCACGCCTTATTATATAGGCGTTCCGGTTCTGGCTGCTGCTTGGGTCTCCTACGGCCTGAAATGGCCCCCGGTCCTGACGCGCGGTCTTATTTTGGTCAGCGCGCTCTTGATGACCTTCGGGCTGGCGCTTGCCATCTATCATACCGGCGTTGAACTGAAATACTGGCCAGGACCGGTCGATTGCAGTGCCGCAACGATGAAGGTCACGCTGGATGCGGGCAATCTCCTGAGCGATCTCAATTCCACGCGTCCGCCCGCATGCGACAGCGCGCCGGGCCACTTCCTCGGCTTGTCCTTTGCCGGATGGAACGTCGTCGCAAGCCTGCTCTTTGCAGCGATCGGCTACTACGGCGCTTTTGCGAAAAGTGGGAAACAACTGTAGGGATTAGGGTTCCAGTTCGACATCCCAATAGAGAAAATCGAGCCAGCTGTCGTGCAGATGGTTGGGCGGGAAAAGACGGCCGTTATTGTGCAGGTCCTGCACGGTCGGCATGATGGGCTTCTGGCGCGGCCACATATGCGCGACGGCGGGCATCATGCCGCCCTTGCGCAGATTGCAGGGTGAACAGGCGGCGACCACATTTTCCCACGTCGTCTCGCCGCCATGGCAACGCGGGGTAACGTGATCGAAGGTCAGGTCATGCGGCGAGCCGCAATACTGGCACTCGAAACGATCACGCAGGAAGACGTTGAAGCGCGTAAACGCAGGATAGCGCGGCGGCTTTACATAATCCTTGAGGCAAATCACGCTCGGAACGCGCATGGAAAAGGACGGCGAGGAAACGATGTGATCGTATTCCGCCACGATATTCACACGCTCGAGAAACACCGCCTTGATCGCATCCTGCCAGGACCAGAGCGACAGGGGATAATAGCTGAGCGGACGGTAATCAGCGTTCAGAACCAGCGCGGGCAAGCCACTGGTCGAGACGGTTCTGGGTGAGACGGCAACATTCAAGGCGCACCTCCTTCGGAGCAACTCCGAAAAAGGGCGAAATGGCTCTCCATGCGGAATTGCGCTTTCATCGAAGCGCCGCGCGTCCATTTTGGGCGCAACAACGACGCTCCAATCTCGTGAGGACGGGACTGCAATCAGCAGAGAATCAAGCGTCTGCGAATCGAAATTCCATCATCAGCCGATACGGATAATGTAAGCCCGACATGACAGGATTGTGAAGCGGAAACGCATTTATGCTTCGGGAAACACGCAAGTTTTACAGCAGCATCTATAAAAGCGGCGCGGCCTCACGTCCCTTGATCGCCGCATAATAAGCCCAGAATAATCGCGCCGCCACGCCGCGCCACGGTGCCCATTCTTCCGCCAGCTTGCGAAGGACCGCGGCATCGGGCCGGGTCTCATGGGCGAAGGCGTGCCCGACAGCCGTTTGCAGCGCCACATCGCCAGCCGGAAACACATCCGGATGACCGGCGGCAAACAGAAGATAGACCTCCGCCGTCCAAGGGCCGATTCCCTTGATCGCCGTCAGGGCCGCGATTGCTTCCTCGGCTGGCAGGTCGCAAAGCCCGTGCAGGTCGAGGCCACCTTCAGCAAGCGCTTCGCTCACTGCCAGAAGCGTTTTCTGCTTGGGGCGCGAGAGACCGGCAAAACGCCAGGCGTCCTCCCCGCCTGCAATATAGGCTTCGGGTGTCAGCGGATCGATGGCCCGCTTCAGCCGCGCCCAGATTGCGGCAGCGCTGGCGGTTGAAACCTGCTGTGCGACGATAATCGAAGCAAGGCTTTCAAATCCGGGTTCGGACCGGCGCAGCGGCACGGCATGGGCGCGGCCGCGAATTTCGGCGAGCCGCATATCGGCGAGAACCAGAGCCTCCAGCCCGGCCTCAACATCGCTCAATGTATCGATCCGCCGCATCGGACAGCCTTTCATTCTCTTGGCGCACAACGTACCAATGGAATCAGATGACATTCAACTGACAACAAGCTTGCCATGACCACACCTGTGTTCCGCTTTGCTCCCAGCCCCAATGGCCAGCTCCATCTCGGCCATGCCTATTCCGCTCTTTTGAACGCGGACATGGCCAAAAAGAGTGGCGGTCGCTTCCTGCTGCGCATGGAAGATATCGACATGGCGCGCTGCACGCCAGCACTGGAACAAGGCATCTACGACGATCTCCACTGGCTTGACCTGACATGGGAAACCCCGGTGCGCCGCCAGTCGGAACATTTTGGCGAATATCGCAACGCCCTCACCAAACTTGCCGATAAAGGCCTCGTCTATCCAGCCTTCCTCAGCCGGGGTGAAGTTCGCGAGCTGATCGGCGAAGCTTTCGCCAAGGGCGAGGACTGGCCCTCCGACCCGGACGGCACGCCGCTTTATCCTCAAGGCGAGCGCGATCTGACCGAAAAGGAACAGATGGAACGCATCGCTTCGGGCATGTCTTATGCCTGGCGGCTCAACATGGACAAGGCGCTGGAAGCCGCAGGTGAGCCACTTTTCTGGCACGAAAGCGGTGCCGGTCCGGATGGTAAAACAGGGCGCATTGAGACCAATCCCGCGCAATGGGGCGACGTGGTGATCGCACGCAAGGACACGCCGACCAGCTATCACCTTTCCGTGGTGGTGGACGATGCGTTGCAAGGCATCACCCATATCGTGCGCGGGCGCGATCTGTTCCACGCGACCTCCGTACACCGGCTGTTGCAAAAGCTTCTCGGCCTGTCTGAGCCGCTTTATCATCATCACGATCTGGTACTGGGCGACGACGGAATGAAACTGTCGAAGAGCCGTCATGATACGGCGCTCGCCTCATTGCGTGAGCAGGGCTTTACGCCTGCCGATATTCGCGCCAAGTTATCATTATAAATGCTATTTTCGCCGCAGCGTCACAGATGATGTGCCGGCGCCCCGATTGACGAAAGCGCGCCGAAGCGGTTCAAAGGCGCTTGATAGCTGGCACTGAAGAGTGGCGGCAGCATATTTGTTTACATTGAAGGAGGCAGAGCCATGGTTTCCCAGAAAGCCGGTAATTACGTTGAGATTGAAGGCTTGCGCATTGCCCCCGAGCTGGTGGAGTTTCTGGCGAAAGAAGCCGCGCCCGGCACCGGCGTGGAGCCGGAAAGTTTCTGGAAGGGCTTTGCCGCCATCATTCGCGATCTCGCACCGAAGAACCGCGCCCTCCTCGCCAAGCGCGATGAGCTTCAGGCCAAGATCGATGCCTGGTACAAGGAAAACCGTGACAAGGGCTACACACAGGCCGACTACCAGCAGTTTCTGAAGGATATCGGCTATCTCCTGCCGGAAGGCGGGGAATTTTCGGTTTCGACCACCAATGTCGATCCGGAAATCACCCATATCGCAGGCCCGCAGCTTGTCGTTCCGGTCATGAACGCGCGCTATGCGCTGAACGCCGCCAATGCGCGCTGGGGTTCGCTCTATGATGCGCTCTACGGCACCGACGCGATTTCCGATGCCGACGGAGCGGAAAAGGGTAAGGGTTACAATCCGAAGCGTGGGCAGAAAGTTATCGCCTGGGCGAAAAACTTCCTCGATGAAAGCGCGCCGCTTGCCACCGGCAACTGGGCCAATGTCGCCGGCCTCGCCGTCAAGGACGGCAAGCTTGAAATCAAGCTGACCGACGGTTCGGCAACGGCGCTGAAGGATGAAAGCCAGTTCAAGGGCTATAATGGCGATGCCGCCGCCCCGGCCAATGTGCTTCTCGCCAAGAACAACATGCATGTCGATATCGTCGTCAATGCGGACCATCCGATCGGCAAGACCGATCCGGCGCATATTGCCGATGTGGTTCTGGAATCGGCTGTCAGCACGATCCAGGATTGCGAGGACTCCATTGCCGCCGTCGATGCCGAAGACAAGGTTGCTGTCTATCGCAACTGGCTTGGCCTGATGAACGGCAAGCTGGAAGACACGTTCGAGAAGAACGGCAAGCAGATGACGCGCCGCCTCAATGGCGACCGCAGCTATAAGGCTGCGGACGGCTCCGATCTGACGCTCAAGGGCCGTTCCCTGATGCTGGTGCGCAACGTCGGCCACCTGATGACCAATCCGGCCATTCTGGACGCCGAAGGCCATGAAGTGCCGGAAGGCATCATGGATGCGGCCTTCACCAGCCTGATCGCGCTGCATGATATCGGCCCGAATGGTCGCCACATGAATTCGCGCGAAGGCTCGGTCTATATCGTCAAGCCGAAGATGCACGGGCCGGAAGAAGTGGCTTTCGCCAACGAGCTTTTCACCCGCACGGAAGAAATGCTCGGCATGAAGCCCAACACGCTGAAGATGGGCGTGATGGACGAAGAGCGCCGCACGACCGTCAATCTCAAGGAGGCGATCCGCGCTGCCAAGGATCGCGTTGTCTTCATCAATACTGGCTTCCTCGACCGCACCGGCGATGAAATCCACACCTCCATGGAAGCCGGCCCGATGATCCGCAAGGGCGACATGAAGCAGGCCGCATGGATCGGCGCTTATGAACAGTGGAATGTCGATATCGGTCTGGAATGCGGTCTTTCCGGCCATGCGCAGATCGGTAAGGGCATGTGGGCCATGCCCGACATGATGGCCGCGATGCTGGAACAGAAGATCGCCCATCCGAAGGCCGGTGCGAACACCGCATGGGTGCCGTCACCGACTGCCGCCACGCTGCATGCCACCCATTACCACCAGATCGACGTTGCCGCCATTCAGGAAAAACTCAAGAGCCGCCCGCGCGCCAAGCTTGACGACATTCTGTCGGTGCCGGTCGCAACCCGCCCGAACTGGACGCCGGAAGACATTCAGAAAGAGATCGACAACAACGCCCAAGGCATTCTCGGTTATGTCGTGCGCTGGGTCGACCAGGGCGTCGGCTGCTCGAAGGTGCCGGACATCAACAATGTCGGCCTGATGGAAGACCGCGCAACGCTGCGCATTTCCGCACAGCACATCGCCAACTGGCTCTACCATGGCGTCGTGACCGAAGCGCAGGTGATGGAAACCATGAAGCGCATGGCCGCCGTCGTCGACAAGCAAAATGAAGGCGATCCCCTCTATCGCCCGATGGCCGCCGACTTCGACAAGTCGATTGCCTTCCAGGCCGCCTGCGATCTGGTCTTCAAAGGCCGCGAACAGCCGAACGGCTACACTGAGCCGGTCCTGCATCGCCGCCGGCTCGAATTGAAGGCGCAGGGCTGATTCTTTTCACTTGCAAGTAATCGAAAACGGCGGGAGAAATCCCGCCGTTTTCTTGTTCAATAAGGCTCTGAAATGCCCCTCCTCATCCGCCATGCGACGGAAGCCGACCTCCCTGCCTTGCTCGCCATTTATAATGATGCAGTCGAGAACACGCTCGCCATCTGGAACGAAACGCTCGTCGATCTGGAAAACCGTCGCGAATGGCTTAAGGCCCGCAATCGTGACGGCTTTCCGGTGCTGGTTGCCGAACGTGAAGGTCAGGTCGTTGGCTATGCGAGCTATGGCCCGTTCCGCCCCTTCGAGGGTTTCCGTCACTCCTCCGAACTTTCGATCTATGTGGCGAGCGATGCGCGCGGCGGCGGTATCGGACGTGCGCTCCTGACCGAGCTTGTGGACGAAGCGCGCGAGCGCAAGGTGCATGTGCTGATTGCCGGTATAGAAGCGGGCAATGCCGCATCCATCGCGCTGCATAAATCGCAAGGCTTTGAGGATTGCGGCACGCTGAAACAGGTTGGCCAGAAATTCGGGCGCTGGCTCGATCTGACTTTCATGCAGAAGATACTCTGAATAAAAAAGAGCCGCTTTCGCGGCCCAGATTGATTACAAACCCCTCGATTTTTGGAAGCAGTCAAAAACGAGGGGTTTTGATTCCGATTTGTTCACGTTCTGAATCTGGGACGTTCCGTGAATCTGAGGTCATTTTGACCCTGCCGGAGGTTTGTCAGCAGTCTGTGCCGCTTTCGCGGCCCTTTTTATCAGTTCGGCTGTGGAACGGCAGTCCCGGTCGAAAGCTCGGTCAGACCGATTTCGCCTTCCACCTGATCGCTGCGGGCCATCAGGTAAAGACCAAGGCCGCAGGTCAGAACGGCGATGAACACCAGATACCAGGCATGGGCCATCGGGTTGACCGCCAGAAGCGACGTCACGATCACCGGCGTCAGACCCCCGAAGACCGCATAGGAAACATTGTAGGAAAACGACAGCCCCGAGAAGCGAACAGGCGCCGGGAATGCACGCACCATCACATAAGGCACCGCGCCCACCATGCCGACCGAAAGCCCCATAACCGCATAAAGCGCGAACAGAACAGGCAGAGAAACCGCCGCATAGGTGTAGAACACGAAAGTCGCAATACCGAAGAAAATGCCTGCAACGGCAAAGAAGCGCCCGCTGCCGATGCGGTCCACGATAGCACCCGCCGTCACCGTCCCAAACATCAGAAACAGCGTGCCGAAGCTTGTGGCGGCAAGCGACTGCAAAGGCGTGTAGCCGTAAAGCTTCTGCAGGAACGTCGCCGTCATCAGCGTGGTGACGACAATGCCAGCCGACAGGATCCATGTCAGCAGCACGGAAATGACGACGCCATGCATATGGTTGCGCAGAACAGTGCCAAGCGGCAGTTTATCCTTGAGACGATGGCTGTTCTTCATTTCGGTAAAGATTGGCGTTTCCGCCAGCCAGCGGCGCAGATAAACGGCAAGCAAGCCGAAAATGCCGCCGATGAAAAACGGAATGCGCCATGCATAGGCGGACAGTTCTTCGGGCGTGAAAATCCAGTTGATGGCGGTCGCGATCAGCGAGCCGATCATGATGCCAAGCGTCAGGCCGGAGCAGAGGAAACCGCAGGCCATACCGACGCGGTTGGCCGGAACGTGTTCGGCCACGAAGGTCCACGCGCCCGGCACCTCGCCGCCAATGGCAGCCCCCTGCAACATGCGAAAGACGATCAGCAGGATCGGTGCGCCAACGCCAAGCGTCGCATAGGTTGGCAGGCAGGCCATGGCCAATGTCGAGATCGACATCAGGAAGACCGAAAAGGCGAAGACACGCTTGCGGCCAAACTTGTCGCCGAAATGCGCCAGCACGATGCCGCCAATCGGGCGGACCAGATAACCGGCTGCGAAAATGCCAAAAGTCTGGATCAGCACAAGCCAGTCCGGCATGTCGGGCGGGAAAAACAGATGCCCGATCACACCCGCAAAGAATACGAAGATGATGAAATCGTAAAACTCCAGCGCGCCGCCAAGGGCCGAAAGGCCAAGGGTGCGGAAATCCTGCCGGTTAAGTGGCCGCGGATTATTGCTTGCGTGAAGATTCGTCGATGCCATCGATTCGCTCTCTTCTGATCAGGTCGCTGATATGATGCCCTCATTGCGGGGGCCGCGTTTTAATGCGCCAATTGCGCCTGCACTGCAAGGCTTGACTTCCCGATGCCAAATCTTATTTTAGAATCATTCTAAAATTTGGATTCCCGAAATGCTGAGCCGATTCTTTCGCAACGACCGACGCCCTTTCGATTCGCTTTCCGAACAGGAGATCCTGGCGCTTGCCATATCCTCCGAGGAAGACGATGCACGCATCTATCTGGCTTATGCCGATGGGTTGCGCGATGAGTTTCCGCAATCGGCAAAAATTTTCGAGCATATGGCGGCGGAAGAACATGGCCATCGCGATGCACTGATCGAGCGGCACAAGGCCCGCTTTGGCGACCGGATTCCGCTGATCCGCCGCGAACATGTCAGCGGCTATTATGACCGCAAGCCGGACTGGCTGGTGCGTCCGCTTGGCATCGACAAGGTGCGCGAAGCCGCGTCGGAAATGGAAGAACAGGCCTATCGATTCTATGTTGAAGCAGCCAAGCGCGTCAGCGATGCGGATACGCGCAAATTGCTGGGCGACCTTGCCCAGCAGGAAAAACAGCATGAAGCCAAGGCAGAATCGCTGGAACTGACACTGACACCGGATGATGTGCAGGATGAGGAGCGCACCGCCGAGCGCAAGCAATTCATCCTTACCTATGTCCAGCCTGGCCTTGCAGGCCTGATGGACGGCTCTGTCTCGACGCTTGCCCCGATCTTCGCCGCCGCCTTTGCCACGCAGGATACATGGCAGACCTTTCTGGTCGGCCTGTCCGCCTCGGTCGGCGCCGGTATTTCAATGGGCTTCACCGAAGCGATCCACGACGATGGCAAGCTGTCGGGTCGTGGTTCGCCAATCAAGCGCGGCCTGTCCTGTGGCATCATGACGACACTGGGCGGTCTCGGCCATACCCTGCCCTATCTGATCAAGGATTTCTGGACCGCGACAAGCATCGCAGCGATCCTGGTCTTCTTCGAGCTCTGGGCCATCGCCTTCATCCAGAACCGCTACATGGAAACACCATTCCTCCGCTCTGTGCTTCAGGTGGTTTTGGGCGGCGGCCTCGTGCTCGCGGCAGGCATATTGATCGGGAATGCCTGATCAATATGTACACTATATTAGTTATATACAATATAATTTTCGATAATATCAGTATATTGACAACGAGTATGCGTATTTAATAGATTTTAAACAAATACATATTGGGAGAGTACATGAAAGTCATCAGAAATAGAAAAGGCCACTTCTATAGTGGCCTTCTATAGCGTCGGGGGTCCGTCACGAACTTGCGTGCTGCCGACCGTTTCCCGACGTTTCATCAATAAATATACTGATCGCGACGAACCATGTCAAGATACCTTTCTGCTCCTGAAATAGCCTCAATCAGCACGCTCCTTTCAGCACCGCGCTTGGGAACATATCTGGCAATCACGCGTTCAAATACATCTGAAGACGCCATTGAACTCCATCAAGCAACGATGAGTCTCGGCATCGCGATCATGGCCGTCACCGGATTGATCGAAGTCAGTCTACGCAATGCGGTTTGCCACGAGCTGGACAACGCACTGCAAATAAACGGGTGGCTAAGAAATCCCCCGCGATCGCTCAAATGGTCTGCGCTCGAAGTGTATGCGATCAAGAAGGCAGAACAACAGGCGCGGCGCGCAATCTATTCCAAAATGACGAATGCTGAGAAAGTGGCGCTAGATGCCCTTGCGTTTCCCAATGGAGTGCCCGCCGGTATAAAACACCGTAAATTGGCAGAGAAACGTCAAGCGAGTATCAATCCTGTTTCAGATGGCCAGATCATCGCACATTTGACGATGCACTTCTGGAAAAGGCTTTTTTCAGAAAACTACGAACAGACATTATGGAAAAGAGCTTTAAAGAAGCTTTTTCCGAATAAAACGCTCACGCGAGCAATGATCGCTTCCCATCTTGAAGCAATATATGAAGTTCGCAATCGGCTTGCACATCATGAACCTGTGTATGGGAGCCGACTGGAAGCGATTCTGGAATCGATTGATTTTATGATCCGAAATTTTGGCAGCGTGAAACCGAGTGCCGAAACGCCGCTAGCCAAACTCATTTTACCTCAGCGTGACATTCTCTCAGGGCAAGTCGCGATCTTTAAAGCAACCTTTGACCGGCTCACATAAACCATGCGCCTTTTGACACATAAAAGGCATCGGCCTAACTACCCAGCATCGCCGCCGTGTCCTGCGGGAGGGAAATCGGCTCCTCGAAAGTCTCGATCGCAATGCGGCCTTGTCGGGAGACGGTGACAAAACTGTTTGCCGGCACCGCCATCCAGTTTGCCGCCTCGCCGTCCAGCGGCTCTGACACCACGCATATGCCGGACGACCCGCCCAATGTCGCCGTATAAAGCGTCGGCGCAAACGCATCCGTGGCATAACGGATGGCGTAAAGCTGGTTTCCATCGGAGAAGGCCGCTGTCAGCCGCAGAAATGGCGGCACACCGCCGCGCACCGCTTCCTCGACAACCGTTGCCACCATGCGCTTCATGGCCAGCACTGGGTCGCTGTCGAGGCCAAATTCCAGCATCAGCAGAAAGATCAGTTCCGAATCGGTTGCGCCATGCTTCTGGCCATAGACATCGTCGCTCAAATGGCTTTCCAGCCTGCGGCGCAAGCGGTCGAAATGACCGATCTGACCATTATGCATGAAGCTCCAGCGCCCGGAAACAAAGGGATGACAGTTGGACCGGCTGGTCAGACCGCCGGTCGAGGCCCGCACATGCGCAAGGAAAAGGCGCGATTGAATTTGTCGCGCCAGACTGCGGAGGTTCTGGTCGGACCAGGCGGGCAGAATATCTCGATAAAGCCCCGGCTCATCGCGATGGCCATACCAGGCGACGCCGAATCCGTCGCCATTGGTGCGAGTTTTGGCTTCATGCGCATCGTGGCTTTGTGCCACGAGCGAATGACAGGGAGACGATATGATGTCTTCCAGATAGGTTTCAGGTCCGAGATAGGCGGCCCAACGACACATTTGCGATCCGGTGTTTACCGGCCCCGATTATGCGTCCGCTCATAAAGCTGGCGAACGATTGTGCTCGCCGTCTTCTCGAACAAAAATGGCAAAATTGCATGAATCAGTGCTGCAAACGCCGCACAAAAAAGCTTGAACGAAAAACGACCGGCAAAGGCCATATGCTCGAAATAGGTCTCGTCGACCGACTGAGGGTGCTCGGTGAAGAGGCGTGTGATGCGTGTAGTCATTGGAAAATACTCCCGTCAATGAGTAAGTTGTTCCCGTATTAGGGCGACCTTTGTGCGTCCATTTGAACGCACAAAGGTCGCCCTAACTTATTGAATCTACGCATCGTGCTTTCCAAAAATCGATTCCGATTTTTGGGCCGATGCGCTAGCGGCGCATATCGCGCCTTTCTGGAAAATCATTCTAGCAAATGCACCTGAGATGAAATCTCAAAATATCCTTGATAATTACTAATTATTGGGACAATCATCCCACTATGAAACCAGTTATCGACGAAATTGATCGCAAAATATTGGATGAGCTGCAAATCGATGGCACCTTGTCCGTTGATTCTCTCTCCGAGCGGGTACACTTATCGCGCAACGCCTGCTGGCGGCGGGTCAAGCGCATGGAGGATGAAGGGATCATCAAGGCGCGTGTCGCTCTGATCGACGCCGAAAAGGCCGGTTGCGGCCTTTCCGTTTTCATTCTTGTGCGCACATCGAGCCACGATCCCAACTGGCTGACGAAGTTTCGCGGTGCGATGGGGCGTTTTCCCGAAATCGTCGGCGTCTATCGCATGACTGGCGATCTGGATTACGTGCTGAAAGCGCGTGTCTCGGATGTCAAAGCCTATGACCGGCTTTATCAGCGGCTGATCGCCAGTGTGCCCCTGTCGGATGTTTCGGCTTCTTTCGTCATGGAAGAAATCAAGGAAACGACCGCAGTTCCGCTGGAACGGGATTAAATCCCCTGTGAAGGGCAACTCATAGTGTAAAAGCATGATCCTGTGCAGCACTATCATTGCAAAACACCAAATAGGCGGTACACCTTTGATTGGTTTTCACGTATGAGCGTCGCCAATTTAACTTCTCGCAAGAAAGGCTCCCTCATGACCGCAGCATCCGCTCAAGCGCCAGCGCTCGGCATCATCCGCCTCGAACATGCGAAAGGTCTGGACCTCCCGGCCTATGAGACATCGGGTTCGGCAGGCATGGACCTACGCGCAGCTGTTGCCGAAGATCGCCAGATCGTTCTCCTGCCGGGACGCCGCACACTGGTGCCGACAGGGCTGATTTTTGAAATTCCGGAAGGCTTCGAGGTACAGATTCGTCCGCGCTCGGGCCTTGCCTTCAAGAACGGCATTACCTGCCTCAACACACCCGGCACCATCGATTCCGATTATCGCGGCGAGGTGAAGGTTCTTCTCATCAATCTGGGCGACGACGATTTCCGCATCGAACGCGGTATGCGCATCGCACAGGCCGTTTTCGCGCCTGTGATCCAGCCGAAGATTGAAGAGCGCGCCGAAGTGAGCAATACCACGCGCGGCGCTGGCGGATTCGGTTCGACCGGCACGGCATAAACACACAAATCGCAATAAAGCCCGGTTCACCGGGCTTTATTGTGTGAGAACGGCGCGCTGGCAGAGAACGCCAGTGACCTGCACGTCCGCCTCTCCCAGTTTGACACCGAGCAAGTCGAGAATTCCGAAAACAAGGTTGTCGATCAGAGGCGCTACCGGGGTTAGCAAGACTCCCACCAGCCCCACCACATCCCCCAGCGGCAGCTTGATTATTCCCAGCAGATTGAGATCTATTTCCATATTCTTGAGAAGAGAGCTCGAAAGAGAAGACACCAAATCGCTTGAATAAGCGGTCTTGATCCTTCTATTCTGTATATCGCTGTAGTTGAATGACAGGGAAGTCGTCTTTTCTCCCAGTTTCACTTCAGCTTTCGCTTCAAGATCGATAAGATCAACTTGAATTCCTAAAAGATACAGCTTCGCATTTGCTATTTTCGTTCGGCTCGCGGAGGGTTTCCGGTTCAAATCGTAAAAGGAGGAGCCGGTTTCTCCAAGATAGATACCAGCGATACCGGGTTTTGCTGCAATCGCGACATTGGCGCTCGTCGGGCCCGATGGACAGCTTATGCTCTTGAGTTCTCCCTCGGCCGAAGCAATATCGATTGCAAGTGGCAGGTTGAGATCAAGAAGCTTAACCCCAATCAGCGGACTACCCGATTCACCACCGACGCGGATACCAAGTTTCAACCGAACCTGCGCCGTACGAACGAAGGAGCCTGCTGCGCCAACCCGGAAAAAAGGAGTGTTCAGCGGCGGTTCTCCCACCAGCACCTCCAAGGTAACACCCAGTAATCCCGGGACGTTCAACCCTGAGTCGATATTGATTTGATGCTTGCCCCCAATCATGACCGCTGCCGAAACCATCTGCAGAACATTCGCGGTTATGTTGTATCCGGAACCGGAACCTATCGAGGCGTTTGCCAGCGATCCAAGCCCCAGCAGCTTTCCAACCGGCAGTTTCGCAGCCAGGGCAGCAGCATCCCTGCCCAGAATGCCCAGCGCCGCCTTTGCTGTCGGATTGTTCGTCACCACTTCGGCCAACACATTCGCCAGCATGCCCACCGAAACATCTGTGTTCAGCAATTGGTCATAAGTACCGGCCGTCAGTCCTACTTTCGGGGCGAGCTTGTCCAGAAAGCCAAGCAGGTTGATATCGGTCGCAGCCAGCGCATTGTAGTCGGCAAGCTTCAGATTGAGGGTGGTGCCCAAGAGACGACCCAAAAGTCCGTTCAACACACTTTGATCGGTATTCAGGCTCAACAATCGCGAGCCGATGGAGAAAGCTGCTTCTGCCTTTGTCGCGGCCATGCCGGTAGCCCCAAGCGCGGGGCGATTGATGAAAGCCTGACCGAAATAGAGATTGCCCGGGCGCGCCAGCCGGACGCGAACCGCATCCGGGTTTGCTCCGCCAGTCACGAAACGGTTCTGGACCGCACGGCTCTTGTCAGGAAAATAATTGCCCTTCTCCACCCACACACGCGTTTTGTTGTCGGTCTTTCCATTGACGACGGACGGATCGTAGGCGCCGGTCATCAACACCGGATCGAGACCGTTTGCCCGCAATTGCCGCAGCACGGCATCATTGGCCTGCGAAACGGAAGCTGCACCCGCAACGGCGGCAAAATCAGCCATGCTTTGTAGCTGGCGCCGCTCCAGAAACAACGAACTCGTGTCCACGCAGAATGCCGCTACCGCCAGAAACAGTGGAGAAACCAGCGCCGCCATCGTCGCCAGATTGCCGCTCCGCGCACGCAGGAAACGCGATACCAAACCTCGCATAACGAATGCCCCCACCCCTGAGTCAGATTCCACCAAGCCTTATTGTCGATGCCCTTGTGATGGTCGTGTCGGGAAGCGGCAGGCCCGTCATCAGGTTCCAGATCGGCAGGTTTTCCGCGTCGTATCGGATCGTAACCGTGAACTGGTTCGGGTCCGACTGCGCATTGTCGACATTCACCTGCATCTTCGCCGGATCGATCAGCGAATATTTCGCCGCGTTCCTCTGGATGTAAGTTGTCGCCAGCGTCAGCCGTTCCGGGGGATCGATACCCGCCAGCGCCGTTCGCGTGGCGTCGGCTGCAAGCTGCTGCACGGCATTCGCCACACCCAGATAGAGGCCGAAGGCGATCATGCCCATCAGGATCAGAAGAAAAACCGGCGCCAATATTGCAAATTCGACTGCTGCAGTGCCGCTTTTATTTCTCTTGAAAAATAACAAAGAAGGTATTCTTCGAAGCAAGCCACAGGACTTGCTCGTTGAAGATAGATATCTCTTTCGTCCCATAATAAGGTAAGCCATTTGCCCTCCCGTCCAAGAGCATTGAAACCTTATTTCCATGCCATTTCAAAACAACATGCACCACGCATGCGCCGACCATCCGCTTTCGCGGACAGATCACGTTCTGAATTATTTTATTTACTTTCAGATTGTGGTTTCCCGACCTTATTTAATCAGGAGATAATTTAAGAACACTTAATTATTGTATTCAGTGTGTTTTGCTTTACGACTTCCAAAAGAATAACCATAAGTTGCATCTTGTTGCCAACTTTGTTCGCTTCGCCGCTTTCTATATGCGGGATTGCCAACAGCAGCGGAGAAACGGCCAGCCTTTGTTTCATCGGCAATTGTTGCATGACAAATAATTAAGATGAAATCCTGAGCGGAGAAGCATAGATATCCCGGAAGCAACGCATCATCAGGGCGCACTTCGTCTCGCTTTGGTTGCATGCGGCAGAAAATTTTGCGGGACATATTGATGAATCTCCAAAGCGGAGGTTCTGAAAACTTGAGGGTTTGACGGTGCTTACATCTTCCGATTCTTCCAAAACCGGGCAGCGCAAGGCACCGTCGCCGAAGAGCGCGCGTCGCTGGTGGCTCTGGCTTGCGCTGGCTGCAATCGTGGCGGGCGCGGGCTGGTATTTTTACGGCTCGGGCGAAGCGGGCAGCCAGAAAACGAGCTATCTCGCCGAAACAGTCACACGTGGCGACATCGAAAACGCCATTACCGCCGTCGGAACGCTCAGCGCGCTGCGCAGCATCAATGTCGGCGCGCAGGTTTCCGGCCAGCTTAAAAGCGTGAAGGTCGAAGTGGGCGATCAGGTCAAGCAGGGCCAGCTTATCGCCGAGATCGACCCGTCGCCCTTCGAGAAGAAGGTGGAAATCGCCAGCGCCCAGCTTGATAATCTCAAGGCGCAGCTTTTGAGCAAGCAAGCGCAGCTGACGCTGAAAAAGGCCAATGCAGCGCGTCAGCGCTCGCTTCTGGCCACGCGCGGCGTATCGCAGTCCACCGTCGACCAAGCCGACGCCGACCTCGCCATGGCCGATGCGGATGTGAAGGCGCTCGGCGCGCAGATCCGCCAGCAGGAGGCCCAGCTTGCCAGCGACAAGGTCGATCTCGGCTACACCAAGATCTACAGCCCCATGGAAGGCACGGTGGTGGATCAGGCTGCCAAGGAAGGCGAAACGCTGAATGCCGTGCAGAGCGCGCCGACCATTGTCACCGTGGCCGATCTTAAGGTCATGACCGTGGAAGCACAGGTTTCGGAAGCTGACATCGGCAGGCTGAAACCCGGAATGCCGGTCTATTTCACCCTGCTCGGCCAGCCTGAAAAGCGCTTTACCGGCACGCTGCGCCAGATCAAGCCGACGCCTGCGACCGAGAACAATGTCGTGCTCTATTATGCGCTGTTCGACGTCCCGAACCCGACCGGCGAACTGATGATCAATATGAGCACGCAGGTCTATTTCATTCTTGATGAGGCGAAGGACGTATTGATCGTCCCCTCCTCGGCGCTGAATTACAAGCGCGAAGGCCCCCAGAACCAGAAAGGCAAGCCGCAGATTTCGGTCAAGGTCGTCAGTGACAACGACTCGATCACCGAGCGTCAGGTTCAGATCGGCGTGCGCAATCGCGTGCAGACCGAGATCAAAAGCGGCCTTGAGGAAGGCGACAAGGTTATCGTCACCAGCGCTTCCAGCGGGGCGGAAGCCGCCGCGGGCCAGCGTGGCCGCAGGCCCGGCATGCGCCTGTTCTGATGAGCCGCCTCATGAACGAAACGCCGCTCATCAGACTGGATGATATCCGCAAGACCTACCACAATGGCGACCTTGCCGTAGAGGTGCTGCATGGCATCACGCTCGATATTCAGGCTGGCGAATTCGTCGCGATCATGGGCGCTTCCGGCTCCGGCAAATCGACGCTGATGAACATTCTGGGCTGTCTCGACAGCCCGAGCGGCGGGCAATATCTGCTCGACGGCGAGGACGTCTCGACACTGGATGCCGATGCGCTTGCAGCATTGCGCCGCCGAACCTTCGGCTTCGTTTTCCAGAGTTACAATCTCATCTCGACCTCGACGGCACAGGAAAATGTCGAGGTTCCAGCGATCTATGCGGGCCTGCCCGCATCGGAACGCCATGCGCGTGCCGCCGAACTGCTCAATTCGCTAAAGCTCGGCGACCGCCTCGACCACCGCCCCAACCAGCTTTCCGGCGGGCAGCAGCAGCGTGTTTCCATCGCCCGCGCGCTCATGAATGGCGGTCGGATCATCCTTGCCGACGAGCCGACCGGCGCACTCGACAGCCAGAGCGGCGAGGATGTGATGGAATTGCTGCGCTCCATGCACGCGCAGGGTCATACCGTCATCGTCATCACCCATGCCCGCGAAGTAGCTGAGCGCGCCGACCGGCTAATCGAAATCCGCGACGGACAGATACTCTCGGACACCGTCAAGCGCGCCATTCCCGATACGCAGGCGCCGTTCCGGCTGCAGGAGAGCCTTGAAGGCAATTCCGCCCGCATTGCCGATGTTTCGGAAGCGGTGAAAATGGCGATGCGCGCCTTGCGGGCCAACATCTTCCGAACGGTTCTCACCCTGCTTGGCATCATCATCGGCGTCAGTTCCGTGGTGACAATGCTCGCCATCGGCACCGGCGCGCAGAACTCGATTCTCGACCGCATCAATGCGATGGGCACCGATCTCATTCTGGTGCGCCCGTCCATGGCAGGTTTTCGCGGAACAGGACAGATAGCAACGCTGATTCCCGAAGACGCCAATGCCATTCTGGAATTGCCGAACATCAGAACCGCCGTCCCCGAAGTCACCGGCACCGTGACGCTGCGCCGCGGCAATGTCGATTACCAGTCGCAGGCAAACGGGACTGTACCCGCCTTTTCCGAAGCCAAATCGTGGAAAGTGGCGACGGGCGATTTCATCAGCCAGAGCGATATGGACAATTATGCGCCCGTCGCAGTGCTGGGCAAAACCGTCGTCAACACGCTGTTTCCCGACGGCAGCAACCCAATCGGCCAGTATATTCTGATCCAGAAGATTCCGTTTCAGGTGATCGGAACCCTGGAGCCAAAGGGCGCAGGCTTTGGCGGTTCGGATCAGGACGATGTGGTGATCGTGCCGCTTTCCACCGGCAATCTGCGGCTGTTCGGCCAGAAATATGTGCGCACCATCACCGTGCAGGTGAAGGATTCCGACCTCATCAACACGACGCAGGAACAGATTCAGGACCTGCTCGACCAGCGCCACAAGAAACGCGACACGATGATAACCAACATGTCGTCCATCCGCGAGGACGCGACGGCGATGGGCAATACGATGACGCTGTTTCTGGGGTCCGTCGCTGCAATCTCGCTGCTCGTCGGCGGCATCGGCGTCATGAACATCATGCTGGTGAGCGTGACGGAGCGCACCCGCGAAATCGGCGTGCGCATGGCGACCGGCGCGCGGCGACGCGATATCCTGCTGCAATTCATCACCGAGGCATTGACGGTCTCGGCCATTGGCGGTGCATTCGGTGTCGTGATCGGGCTGGGCGCTGCGGCCATCGCGGGCTGGGCCGGTCTTTCTGTCGGCTACAGTGTCGGACCAGTGCTATTGGCCTTCGCCTGCGCTTTCGCCACCGGCCTGATCTTCGGCTTCCTGCCTGCGCGCAAGGCTTCCCGCCTGCTGCCCGCCGTGGCACTGTCATCCGAATAGCAAAACACTGATGGGAGGCAACACGTGATGATTCCCTTCAAGAGAAGTCTGTTCGCTGCTGCGATTGTGCTTGCTGCGATAGCAGCGCTGACGCAGCCGGGCCGCGCTGACACCTGCAAGCGCGAAGCCTTTGAAGAGGCAAACTATATTGTCTGCGAGGCAAAGGCGGACGGCCTGCATCTGTTCTGGAAGAATGCGGATGGCGAACCCTATCGCAATTTTTCAAAATTGGCTGATGCCGCCGCAAGTCGCGGCAAGACACTGGTTTTCGCGCTCAATGCCGGAATGTACCAGCCCGATTTTTCACCGATGGGCCTCTACATCGAAGATGACCGCGAACTTCACCCGATAAGCAGGACAGTACCCGCTCAAGGCTCCGGCCCTGTGCCGAACTTCTACAAGAAGCCGAACGGCATCTTTTACCTCGGCGACAAGGGCGCGGAAATCCTGCCGACGGACCGTTTTCTGAAGCAAAGGATCAAGCCGCGACTGGCCACCCAGTCCGGGCCGATGCTGGTGATCCGCAACAGGATCAATCCGATTTTCATCGTCGGCTCAACCGACAAGACCCGGCGCAGCGGCGTCGGTGTTTGCAATGGCGGCGCGATCCGCTTCGCAGTCAGCGAGGATGCGGTCAATTTCCACGACTTCGCGCGACTGTTTCGAGACCATCTTAAATGCCCGAACGCACTGTTTCTGGATGGCGGTGGCGGCGCTGGCATTTACGTTCCAGCGCTGGAGCGGAACGATGTCTCATGGCATGGCGGCTATGGCCCGATGTTCGGCTTTGTGGAGTGATGGCAGTCAGAGCCTGACTCAAAAAGCGCCATTTGCAGACCGGGATTGGCGCCTTTGGGAACAGGCTCTCAGGGAAAAGACCGATCTGTTCCAGACCGGCCTTTAAGATAGCTTTGCTTACTTGAACAGCAGCGGCAGGGTGATCGGCATGCGCGCCTTGGCAATGGCTGCTGGCGGCGCAGGCACCGGCGAAGCCCGGCGCGCCGCTTCGAGTGCAAGCTGGTCCACGTCCGGATTTCCGGACGAACCGGCCAGACGAGCCGAAAGCACATTGCCCGAAGGATCAATCACGAAAGTAACCTGAACGAGCCCCTTCGCATTACGCGATTTGCGCTGCAGGAAACGCACATTGCGCGCCATGTGGGACTGCAGCTTTGACGTCCATTTGGAAGAACTGACGCCAGCGGATGCCGAGTTTTCACCTCGACGGTTTGCTGCAGCCTTCGCACCCGCATCGGCGTCCATGCGCGGTGCAGCCGCCTGACGGGTTTCGGGTGCCTTCTCGGCTTTCTTGGGCTTGGGCTTTTCGACCTTGGGCTGTTTTGGTTTTTCCGGCTTCGGCTTTTCAACCTTTTTCGGTTCTGGCTTCGGCTCCAGCTTGGGTTCAGGCTTTACTTCCGGCTTTTCAACCGGCAGCGGAACAGCCACTTCGGGCTTTTCAGCCTCGACCACATCCGGAACGACTTCTTCCGGCTCCTGAACGGCTTGTGGTTCCGGCTCAGGCTCCGGCGGCGTCACCTCTTCCGGTTCAGGTGGCGTCGGTTCTTCCTGCACCGGTTCTGGCTGCGGGGCCGGTTCCGGCTCTGCCTGTTCCTGCGGTGCTTCAGCCGTTTCCGGCTGGGCTTCTTCCGCAACCTGTTCTTCCATCGGCGCTTCCGGCTCAGGCGCAAGCTCTACCACCATGGCGGCAACCTGCGAGCCATCGGGCTGGTCTTCTTCCTGTGCCATATGAATGGCATAGGCACCGGCAGCATGAACGGTGAGAACCAGAATGCCCGCGCCAAACCAGCGCCCCGCATCATGCCAGAAGGAATGATGATGGGTGTCAGCCGAAGCCACCTTTACAGGAGGATGGTCGGGCGGAAGTGCATTCATTGCGCGGCCCCCTGCGCTGCGGGAGTTTGCGACGCGGATGCCGGTTGTTGAGGAGCACCGACAGGTACCGCTCCGCTCTGGTCCGCGCCGATGGTTTCAAGACCGACCAGCGCGATCTTCAGATAGCCGGCTTCACGCAGAAGATTCATCACACGCATCAATTCGCCATAGCCGACATTCTTGTCGGCGCGCAGGAAGATGCGGGCTTCCTTGTTTTTCTCCGACAGGCTGTCCAGCGCCACGCCGAGGCGCTCCCGAGCAACAGTGTCATTGCCGACACTGATGCTGAGGTCTTCCTTCAGTGTTACATAAAGTGGCTTGTCGGGACGCGGTGCGGGCGCTGCCGTCGAGGCAGGCAAATCCACCTTCACATCCACAGTCGCCAGAGGCGCTGCCACCATGAAAATAATGAGCAGAACCAGCATGACGTCGATGAAGGGCGTCACATTGATCTCGTGGTTCAGCTCGAGATCGTCACCGCCGCCTTCGCGAACTTTACCAGCCATGGTGCCTACTCCGCTGCGTGCAGCGTGCCTTCACGCACACCGGCCGTTCTGAAATCCAGATCGCGGCTGACAAGGCGCTCGACCCCTGCCGAAGCATCGGCGAGCAGCGAGCGGTAGCCGGTGATGGAACGGGCGAACACGTTATAGATAACCACGGCAGGGATAGCGGCAACGAGACCGATGGCCGTCGCGAGCAGCGCTTCGGCAATACCCGGCGCAACGACGGCGAGGTTCGTCGTCTGCGCCTGGCTGATATTGATGAACGAATTCATGATGCCCCAGACCGTGCCGAACAGACCGACGAACGGAGCAACCGAACCGATGGTCGCAAGAATGCCGGTGCCTTTGGAGAGACGGCGTCCGGCCTTGGCCTCGATACGCGACAGGCGCGAGGAAACACGCTCCTTGAGACCTTCGCCACCGGCACGCGCCAGTGCGGGCCCCGAAAGGCGAACCTCATCTTCTGCAGCACGGACCAGAATTGCGCCCGGTCCCTTGGCACCCTCCAGCGAGCGGACAGCTTCGGCAAGCGTTGCCGAATGGCCAATAACTTTCAATGCCTTGGTGGCACGGCGGCGGGCACCGGCCAGTTCAAGCGACTTCGCAACCCAAACCGTCCATGTGGCGAGCGAAGCCAGTGCCAGACCGATCATCACCGCCTTCACGACCCAGTCGGCCGCCATGAACATGCCCCATGGCGACAGATCGTGCGGCAGAATCAAACCGCTCTCGCTTTCGACCGGCGCTGCGGCAGGGGCAACCGTCTGGGACTGGATCAGTTCAGGAGAAGGGGCCTGAACCGTACTGGCCGGAACTGCCGGGGCATTCGTCGAGGGAGTTGCGTCCTGAGCCAATGCTGAAGCCGCACCCAGCAAGCCGATGCCCATCGCCGCAGCCATGAAGCCTTTTCGCCAGAAACCAGTCATTTTGATCGCCTTTTGATTGTTCAAATCCGCGCGCACATGACTAAACCCTCATGCAGGCCGTCGCGCCGCCTGTTGGCCTCTTCTTAACTCCCAATAATATGATGACGCAAGTCATGTTTTCATTTCAAAGGTATTTTCATCATATACCCAAGGATGAGCGAACATTTTTCGGCTCTCGTCCTTTTGCCAGTTGCACATTCGCGCCAAATCAGACCTGATAGGATCAACCAAGCGCCTGAGGGTTGGATTTAAAGGAAAATTCCGGGGGCGCGGGAGGAAATGCAGTTCCGGCCGGACCGGGATTTTGGAGGATATGCCAATGATGCTCAAGGATATCCAGACGCTTGAACATGCGGCGCGCACCGCCATGGCAGGAAACGACGATCCGCTGCCGGTAGAGCAGCGTTCCCTGAAGCCGGCACATGTCGGACTGGCCTTCCTCATGCTGGCCGGAGCGGCTTATCTGCTACTGGCCTGAAGCAGAGTTTTTCAACCTAAAAGAGTGCTTGCCGTAATTCTGCCATGTAGAAGACACGGGTTTCACAATTTTGACGTCCGAATAACACAGATTTTGAGCGGAACTGAAGCCGTTTCTCCTCGTTTTTTCTCCTGTTGACGGCGAGATTGCCCCTCGCCTTCGGTTTGCCTTAATTTCCGACAGGAGTTCCCATGAAAAGACTTCTCGCCTCCACGGTTCTTGCCGCGCTGATCGCCCTTCCCGCTTTCGCGCAGGACGGTTCACCGATTTTCTCCGACGAGAAACAGGAAAAACCGGTCGCCAGCGAGAACGGATATTTCGTAGCGTCTCCGGGTCAGCTTCTGGTATCGGGTTTCATCGGACAGGCAGTCTATAACGGACCTTCCGACGACGCCGCCAATATCGGTACGGTTAATGACATGATCCTCGGCGCCGATGGCAGCCCGCAGGCAGTTGTCATCGGGGTTGGTGGCTTTCTTGGTGTCGGAGAGAAGAATGTCGCCATCGGCTTCGACCGTCTGTCATGGGTGGTTCGCGATGACGGCAAGCGCTGGCTGATCGTGGACGCCACCAAGGAACAGCTCGAAAAGGCACCGGCATTCGACCGCAGCGCGGCTTTCGAGGCGGATGGCGCACCGCGTACCGATCCGCCCGCTGCGGAAAAGACGATCACGACGCAGAAGGCCGACAGATCCATGCCCGAGGGCATGAAGCCGGTTCCCTCCGAAGGCTTGAGTGCGGACAGGCTGATCGGCGCAACGGTTTTCGGCGCGGATGAAACGAAGATCGGAACGGTCGGCGATGTCCTGATGACCGCCGACGGCCAGACCGAAGCCTTCGTCGTCGATGTGGGCGGTTTCCTCGGCATCAATTCCAAGCCGGTGGCTGTTTCCATTGCCAATCTCGACGTCGCATCCGGCAAGGACGACAAGGTGAAGGTGTTCACACAGTTCACCAAGGAGCAATTGCAGGCGCAGCCAGCCTATTCGGACGCAGCCTATAAAAAGGACCCGGAAGGCACGATCCTTCACGGCGAAGCGGAGTGACACTTCGCGACACTGGCGGAAGCATTATCGGCAATGCTTCCGCCGTTTCCTCTATTTACCCCACCATTTACCATGACTTGCAACAACCGGCTGGTCTTGTTGCCGCTGACGGGTTTGCATGCAACCATTAGGCCAGCCGCACGTTATCCGAACGACAATCAGAGAATAAACAGGAGAGCTGATATGGCACGTGCATCCGCAAAAACGAGCGACATCAAAGAAAAGATCGAGGAAGCGCTGACCGATGCCAGCACAGAAGACCTTCAGGCTCAGGTTGAGCAACTGAAGGAAGATATCGCTGCCATTGCGGCGACACTTGCCAATCTCGGTTCGCAGACCGTCCGTGACGCAAAACGCAGCGCGAAGGAAACCTACAAAAGCGCCTATATTCAGGGCGAGGACGCCATCGACGATCTGCGCAACAAGGCGCAGGATGTTGAAGCCCAGCTGACGGCAACGGTGCGCGAACGCCCGATTGCCTCGCTCGCCACTGCACTCGGCGTCGGCTATCTGCTGGCCCTGCTCTCGCGCCGCTGAGGCGTACCATGCTGAAAGCTCTCATGCCCGTATTGTCTGCTCTGGCAGGCGAGGAACTGAAATTCGTCGCAGGTCAAACCAAACGTGCGGCAATTTTCGGGGCGGCAATCGCCATCTTCGCGATCATTGCGATCACCTTCTTCTGCGTCGCCGCCTTTCTGGCACTGGCACAGAACTACGGCGGTCCTCTCGCGGCCCTCATTCTTGCCGCGCTATCGCTAATCGTGGCATTGCTCATTCTCGCCGTTTTGAAGATTCAGGCCGCTTCCGAGGCCAAAAAGCGCAAGCAGAAAATCGAGGCGGAAAAATCGGCAATGGTGGCGACGGCGGCAATCGCGACGATACCTGCAATCCTCAAGCGTCCCATACTTGCTGCTGCCCTGCCGCTTGCAGGCATTGCTCTGGTCTCGCTGCTTTCAGACAAGAAAAAGCGCCCTCCGCAAAGCTGACCACATCACTCCATGACGAAAACACCGGCCAGATGAGGCCGGTGTTTTCTTTTCCACCTTCACGGTCTGCTTATTTGCCGGCAGGCATATCGCCTTCTTCCGCAAGCGACGACAGGCGAACAATCACCTTGGTTCCCGCGCCGTCGTCGGTCTTGCAGTAGACGGGCTTTTCACCGAACTGCATGCAAAGCTGTTCGATCACCAGTGTACCAAGACCGTTTTTTTCAACGGATTTCTGCTGGTCCTTGTCAAAGCCCACACCATTGTCTTCCACAACCAGCACCGGAATGGCGTCTTCGCCCGGCTTCAGGCTGATCCGGATGTGCCCTTCCTGACGTCCCTTGAATGCATGTTTGATCGCATTGGTAACAAGCTCGCCGAGGATGATGCCGATTGTCGTCACGTCACGCGCCTTCAGATCAAGCGGCGCAAAATCCGTCGAGAACTCGATCTTGCGGTCCTGACCGATAGCACTTCGGATATCGTTGATGACGGTTCCGAGAAAATCGTCGACGCGCGCCGATTCCATATCTTCGCCCAGACGCAGGCGCCGGTGCGCTGTCGACACGGTCTGGACGCGATCACGAGCGGCAGAAAGAGCCGCGCGGGCATCCTCGCTGCGTGTCTGCCGCATCTGAAGACCAAGCAGGGATGAAACTGTAGCCAGCGAATTGCCGATGCGATGATTGGTGTCTTGCAGCAGCAGCTCGACCCGCTGGCGCTCATGCTCAGCAATGCGACGCGCCTGCTCAAGCTCGGCGGTACGCTCCTGCACGCGCTGTTCCAGCAATTGTTTTTCGGAACGCAATGCCGACTGTCCTTCAAACATGGACCGCGCATAACGCTGAATGCGGCTGAACAGCAAAAGTGCGAGCATGGCGGCCGAAGCCAGCGCCACGATAGAGGTCGCCGTCATCCAGTAACGCATGCGGTTGATCCGCTCATTGCGTTCGAGGAGTTGCTGTTCTTCCGCATCGATGAACTGGGTAACGGTATTGGCAAGCTGGTCCATCAGCACCTTGCCTTCGTCGCCGCGCACTTTTTCAACCGCCGCAGCCACATCACCCGACTGGGCCAGATTGACCGTCTGGCGCACATCTTCCTGCTCGCGCTCGACCAGCGCACGTATCTGTTTGACCCGCGCATCCTGCAGCGGGTTCTGGTCGGTCAGGGCTTCCAGATCAGCCAGTGTCTTGTCGACACTCAGGATCGTATTGCGATAGAGATCGAGATAAGTCTCATCGAGCGTCAGGAGATAGCCGCGACGGCTCATTTCGATATTGCTGGCGAGACGGGCTACCTTGTCGACCTGCTGACGCAATGCATAATTGCGGGAAATGTCGACAACCTGGTGGTTGACGCCGGTCGACAGAAACAGCGTCATCACCGCCGACAATAGCACGAGGCCGAGCGAGACGATAACCGCAACCGGCTTCGATGACGATTGAAGCAGTTTTTGCAACAAGGCTGATGGCAAGGACGCAACCCACAAACAAACGATCACTGTGCCGACAAGAAATATCAGCAGCCACTAACCTACAAGTGGCTGGCGATAAAAAGCAATCGCTGCGCGTAAAAACCCGCCCATGTTTGGGATTTTGGCAACACAAGCCCCCCTTCCGATGGAAGGAGGGCTCAATGATGCATCATGCGAAGCTTCTCAAGGTCGCCCGCGATGAATCGGCATCAGGGCCATAATCGCTTTCACCTTCGATCTTGAGGATTTCCTGCAGCCGTGTGCGGGCACGGCTGACGCGGCTCTTGATCGTTCCAACGGCACAACCGCAAATTTCCGCAGCTTCCTCATAAGCAAATCCCGAAGCGCCAATGAGAATGATCGCTTCGCGCTGATCGTCGGGCAATTGCTCCAACGCTGCGCGAAAATCCTGCAGATCGAGCATGCCATATTGCGAGGGATGCACAGCAAGCTGTTCGCTGAACACACCATCCGTGTCCTGCACCTCGCGGCCCCGCTTGCGCATCTGCGTGTAGAACTCGTTGCGCAGGATAGTGAAGAGCCAGGCCTTCATATTGGTCCCCATCTCGAAGGACTCCTGCTTGGCCCAGGCTTTCATGATCGTGTCCTGAACGAGATCATCCGCCTTGTCGTGCTGGCCGATGAGCGACACCGCAAAGGCGCGCAAGCTCGGCAGCGATGACAGGAGCTCTCGCTTGAACTGTGCATTACTCTCAACCGACGGACCGGGTGCTGTGTTCACGCATACTCTCCTGTTCAGCCTGATCGAGTTTTTCGAGAAGATCGAGGAAGCGATCCGGGATCGTCTCATCCTGTATCGAGGTGTACAGTGCCTTTAGTTTCAATCCGACTTCACAATTTGGTCCTAGTATATCCTTCTGAACGCGACGGGACGACCTGACCCCGGCTCCGTTCATGTGAAGGTTTTCTTTTTCTGCCATATCTTGATCGTTCCGGGCTGATTGCCCTACCCTATTAATATAAGCCCCTGCTTGTCCGGGAAATGCACAGGCTATCAAAAAGTTCCCTAATATGTCCTCGTCTTTCGGAACTTTTTTCAAACTATCCCGTTTAGAGTACCATAATGCTGCGCTCAAAGCATGGGTGGGAGAGGATTTGAACCTTGTCCGCCAATGTGCATTTAATGAACGAAAGCGGCAGTTGAGGAGTTCCACTACCATGACGTTATCGACGCGTATCGCGCCGCATCTTCCCTATCTCCGTCGTTTTTCCCGGGCTCTTACCGGTTCTCAGGCTTCCGGCGACGCCTATGTTGCAGCTGCCCTTGAGGCATTGATTGCCGATGTCAGCATTTTTCCGGACGCCTCGTCAGACCGTATCGGTCTCTATCGCCTTTTCTGCGATCTATATAAGACGGCCTCGGTTCGTGTGCCGGAACCAGCGTCGGAATTTGCATGGGAAAAGCAGGCAGCAAGGAATCTTTCGCATATCGCGCCGCTGCCCAGACAGGCATTCCTGCTTGTGGCCGTGGAAGGATTTTCCGACAAGGAAGCCGCCGAAATTCTTGAACTGGACGATGCCGAACTGAGCCGTGTTCTGTCGGCGGCATCGACCGAGATTTCGCGTCAGGTTGCAACGCGCATCATGATCATCGAGGACGAGCCGCTGATCGCGATGGATATCGAGCAGATGGTGGAAAGCCTTGGCCACGAGGTGGTTGGCATCGCGCGCACCAAGGACGAGGCGCTGGCGCTCTATAAACAGGAAAAGCCGCGCATGGTGCTGGCCGATATCCAGCTTGCAGACGGAAGCTCGGGCATCGATGCGGTGAATGAAATTCTGCAGAACGACACGATTCCAGTCATTTTCATCACCGCCTTCCCGGAACGTCTGTTGACCGGCGAGCGCCCGGAACCGACCTTCCTGGTCACCAAGCCGTTCAACCCGGATATGGTGAAAGCACTGATCAGCCAGGCGCTGTTCTTCGAAGAAGCGTCGCAGGTCGCAGCCTGAACCGAAGATCATAACTTCCGAAGAGCAGACGCCTTTCGGAAGTTTGGTCGCTGGCGCTCCACCCGGTCTCCAGATCGCACCGCCTTATAACCCGTGATGAGTATTTAGAGTTGTGAGCGCCTTAATTTTCCCGGAACCATGGAACCAATATGGCTTCGATGTCGTTTCTCCTTCACACAATAAAGAGGAGACCGGACATGCTTTATTATGCGCTCGTATTTCTTGTGGTGGCACTCGTGGCAGGTGCGCTCGGTTTCGGCGGCATCGCTGGTGCGTCAGCCGGTATAGCGCAGATTCTGTTCTTCGTGTTCCTTGCTTTGCTCGTCGTTTCGCTCATCGCCTCGGCGATCCGCAAGGCATAACGGGTGTAAAATCAAAGGCTGTTTTTGACCTTCAAACACACCAGCCTATGCTGCTTCCTGATGAAATTTGCCGCCGCATTACATCATGCGGCGGTTTAGAGCACAATCCGACCGGAGTGAAACGAGGATCAAAACACGCTCTGTCGGTTCCAGAATTCGGGCCAGTTCAAGGATCACAGGATGAGCGCTCGACGGAGTCCCGCCGGCCAATCGATGAAATGGATGTCATGGGACATAAATCGTCGCCCAGCTTTTCCGGAGTTGCTGCCATTTTGCCAAGGAGCGACCCCAATATTTGTTTTATCGCATTCTCCTGCGCAAAACCGCTTCGCACTTTTGCTGGAAATGCTTTGAATTCGGCTGCGGGATAATCGGGGCAAACATGACCGCTGGCACAAAATTCACCCTGCAGGACACCGAACCCGATGCAGCCCGTCTGCGGGCGCTGTTAAGGGCGGTGCGCAACAGCAATGTATGCGTGCTCTACCAGACACCCGATCTGGTTTATTCGTGGGGGGAAAATATCCCGCTCTACTGGCAGGAAAAATGGAAAGTCGGAGGGAGTGACTGCGATTTTATTTTCTCCGCCACCCTGCATAAACTTGATAGCGCCAAGCGCGCGGCACTGGATACCGGTGAGGCGCAGAATGTGGAGATCGCCATCAATGATGGTGACAAGCTTCGCTGGGTCGAGTTTCACATAGACTGTGACCGGGATGAGAATGGCAACATATTGGGGCTGGTCACGACCGCCATTGAAATCAGCGAATTGAAACGGCGCGAGCAGGTGTTGAAGACCTTGCTGCGCGAAGTCAGCCATCGATCCAAGAACCTTCTTGCCATTGTGCAAAGCATCGCCAGCCAGACGGCACGTTTCACCGATTCGATCGACGATTTTCTGCTAAAATTCCGCGGACGCATCCAGTCCTTATCCTATTCGCAGGATCTGGTGACCGATTCCAACTGGCGCGGCGCACTGTTCCGCGATCTCGTGCATTCGCAAGTCGAGAAATACATCGACGTCAGTGACGAACGTCTGAGTATCGAGGGCGACAATCCCTATCTTTTCCCTGGTGCCGCGCTGCATGTCGGCCTTGCGCTGCATGAACTGGTGGTCAATGCGACCTCTTTCGGCGGCCTTTCGATCCCCTATGGACAGGTGAAAATTTCAGCAAAGGTCACGCATGTGGCCAGCGGCGACGACAGGCTGGAGTTTCGCTGGGAAGAAACCAATCCTGCAATGCCCGAGGTTTTCGAGCACGATCCGCGCTTCGGCAGCGCCGTGCTGCAACGCATCGTTCCCACCTCCGTCAACGGTCACGCCGACTATCGCATCGACGGAACCGGCGCGATCTATTCTCTCCTCATCCCCACGGAACAATTCGACGCCTGATCTGACGATAACTCGTCAGCCCACAAAAAAAGCCGCCATGGTCAGACCTGGGCCTGAACCACGGCGGCTTGCTCTGAATTTGCGGAACGCCAGCAGCATAACGTTTGACGGTCAGCGCGGCATTCTCGCCGCTCGCCTCTTGCGGGGAGGTTGAGGCGAACTCTGAAGGCCGTGTTGTGGGGGCGGGGTCACGACCTTCATGCGCGCTTAACGCAGCAAACCAAACTTGGTTCCGTCAGGTTTGAATTTTTTTGCAATAAAGTTCGAGCCGATGATGCACGATCTCATACCCGAGCGACCGGGCGATCTCTTCCTGCAATTTTTCGATCTTGTCGGAGCGGAATTCCACCACATCGCCGGAATCCATATCGATGATGTGATCGTGATGCGCACCGCTTGCCTGTTCGAAACGCGAAGGCCCTCCGGCAAAGGCGTGCCGGTGGATGGCGCCGCGTTCTTCGAGAAGCTTCATCGTGCGATAGACGGTCGAAAGCGAAATGCTGCTGTCGATCTCGACCGCACGGCGGAAAATCTCGAGCGCGTCGGGGTGATCTTCCGTCTCGGTCAATATGTTCAGGATGATCCGGCGCGGCCGCGTGATGCGGACACCTGCCTGGCGCAGTTCCTGTTCATAATCGGGTTTCTTATACGATTCACTCATGTTCCGATTATGCACCGTCGCACTGCCAGTTGCAAATTTTTGCAACTGGAGCAATCACGATCTCCCCAACCCATTAGAGCGCAAACTGTTCGCACTCGGACGCAGCCGCCTTGTCGTTCAGATGGTATTGTCCCCTGCCCACCCGCACGAAAAGCGCATCGCCCTCCGGTTGATTGTCGGTGCAGTTTTCGGCCAGGAACGAGAAGTATCTGGAATAGGGCCAGCCCGGAGCGACACGTCGCACATCTCTGGGCGAGAAAGGTTCTGCAAGAATACCTTTCACCCTGACAGCATTATGGATTTGAGGATAAATATTCGATCCAATTTTCCACATGCATTAACTGTAACACCACCATATGCAGCATTCATATCCCGCAAAGACGGGATAGTTGCAGATTTTTTGCTTGGTCATAAAATGCCAAGATAAATAAGTGGAGACAGGCAGAGAAAGAGACCGATAAACGCAACGAGACTTCGCCAGTAAACCAGACCCCAAACACCGAAGATTATCGCCACCGGCGCAGTACAGATACTGAATATGACAAGATAACCATCATCACCGACGCCAAACAGGACGATATAGTAGAATATGAACGCCGTTGCAGCACCGAAGAACAGTGATATGATCGCAGAAAAACACCAGTCCCGCTTGCGCTCTGATCGGGGCGTCACCGCTTTATCTCAAGCCATTGCGAACCATTGTCATTCGGCTGTGGCAAGCACGGTAAAGAGCGCTGCTCCATCGCGATCCAGCTCTTCAACTGCCACCGGATAGGTCTCGCCTTCATGTGGTTTAAGGCCGACTACAGACGCATTCATCGCCTCGGATATCGCATCCTTGCTGCCCCAGAATTTACCGCGCTTTGTCAGGTCCGCGCCGTCATCGGGAATAGCGACGCTATATTCCACTGCACCTTTATCGATCCCATCGCAAATAAGGTTTGCCGATCCGGTTTTGATTGAAACGCTCATCGTTCCTCCGCGTTTGGTTGGCTCCATATTGGCACCTACCTTAGAGCGCATCCGGAAAAGTGTGAAACGGTTTTCGGATAAGATGCGCATAAAAACATTTAGAGTACCGATCTGATCGAAACGCGCTCTGGTACCATCCGGAAAAGTGTAAAACGATGAGCCAAAATTAGTATTTCGCCATAGATGACAATACCAATGGAGTAACCGCCTTACCCTCGTTTCGCCTACGGACCGCAAATATTTATTGCTATTCTGGCCGCATAACAGAGGGCGCAACAAATGGTTATGCCGATCGCGCGATATGTCAGGCGTTCAGTCGCTTATGCGGCGACGAGGCTGAATTACAGGCAATCGACCAACAGGATTGCATCCGACGCCCAAGAATATTGGGCCGATCAAACGTCCAATAAACATAAATCAAATTCCCACTGGAAAGGAAGTGGCGGTCTTTCTGATACCGTATGGACTCAGATCGGGCAGTTGCACCGAAAATTCGTGCAAGATGCAGCGGCTTCTCTCGGCGTCAACATGCAAGGCTCCCGAATTCTGGAATGGGGGTGCGGGGGCGGTGCGAATGCAGTTCAATTCGTGGATGTAGCCAGTGAATATCTCGGGGTTGAAGTATCTCCCGCATCTTTGAAGGAATGTGCCGCCCGGCTGTCTGACGCGGGATATCAGCGTTTTATTCCTATACTGGTCGATATGAACTGGCCGCAGAAATCACTGGAGCTGATAAGACAGCCGGTCGACATCTATATTTGCACCTATGTGTTTGAGCTCATTCCGACGGTGGAGTACGGCGCCGAGCTTGTGAGGATAGCTTTTCAGCATCTCCGGGCAGGCGGTCTTGCCGTTATACAGATCAAATATTCCACCCATAAATCGAATACGCGCGGCTATCGGTGGGGATATCGACGGAATCTGGCGAATATGACGACCTATTCCATCGACCAGTTCTGGTTGCTGACGGAAAGCGTGGGCTTCAAACCGGTCTCCATCTCACTCAAGCCCTACGATGCTCTCGTGAATGATGAGAGATATGCCTATTTTGTTTTGCAGAAACCAGGAGCGAATATGGATTGAAATTGGCTAGACCAGCCAGCGCCACATTTATCAGAGAGCCAAGCCATTGGTACGCCCAAGGGGAATCGAACCCCTGTTTGCGCCGTGAGAGGGCGCCGTCCTGACCGCTAGACGATGGGCGCTTAGAGCATAAGCCGACCGGAGTGAAATGAGGATCGACAAGCTTATGCTTAAAACACTAGAGCTTGGAGCGCCGATTTGATTGAATCAAATCGAAACGCGCTTCAAGCCATGTCGCTGATATAATCGCCAAAAGGAAAAAGCGCAATCCTCGAAGGCAGAAACAAATGGGCGGCAATCACGCCGCCCCAATCAAACCCTGTCCGCCCTATTCGACATTGCCGAGCTTGATGCGGCCGATGATGCGCGACTCGCGATAGTCATAGATGATGAGTTCCGTACCGCCGTCCGGCAGCAGGGTTTCCAGCGAAAGTTCGTTGCCGGAAAGGCTTTGCGAGAGAAGACGGGTGCCCGGCGTCAGGTTGATCTGCGATTCGATCAGCTTCGGCGGTTCCGGCTTTACCGGAGCGGGCGCAGCCTGTCCGGGGATATCGGAACGGGCTTCTTCAGCCGGCGGAGTTTCCGGCGCACGATTGATCTTGTAGACAACGGCGACAAGCACCGCCATAAGACCGATCAGCATGACACCGATGGAGACGGCCAGAAGCCGGATCATTTTGCGGCGCACACGTTCCATGGCTGGATCAAGCGGGGGCTCGGCCTGTTCATCCGGGTAATAGCCCTGCTGATAGTCCTGATATCCTGAATCCTGATGATTCTGGTATCTCGGATAGTGTGGATCCTGCATTCAACGACTCCGGTTCGAACTTCGCCATATTATGGCGTGTGGCGCGTGATAGAGCATTTTGCAGCCAAATGGAAACATTTGACGCCGCATAAATGCGGTAAAACCAAGAGATAGAGCAGTTCTGACGATTTCGTTACGACAGACCGGCTCTCATGAAGGAAAGACACGAGTGAAAGAGCTTACGACCGACTCCGATGCCACAGGCAAGCGTCTCGACCAATGGCTGGCCGCAGCATTGGGGCCGGAACTCTCGCGCAGCCGCGTACAGTCCCTCATTGCCGAAGGCCATGTGACCATCGACGGCGCACCCGCCCGTGAAACCAAGCAGAAGCTGCGCGAAGGCATGACAATCGCCGTCGTGCTGCCAGAGCCGGAGCCAGCCGAACCGATTGCTGAGAACATACCGCTCGATATTCTATACGAGGATGACGATCTCATCGTGATCAACAAGCCTGCCGGGCTCGTCGTTCACCCAGGCAACGGCAACTGGACGGGAACACTCGTCAATGCCCTCATATATCATTGTGGCGATAGCTTGTCGGGCATCGGAGGAATTCGCCGCCCCGGTATCGTTCATCGCCTCGACAAGGATACGAGCGGCGTCATGGTCGTGGCCAAGAATGACCGCTCGCATCGCCATTTGAGCGAACAATTTGCCGATCACGGCCGCACCGGCGATCTGGAGCGCGCCTATCTCGCGCTCGTCTGGGGCATGACCGAACGCCCGCAGGGCTTCATCGATGCGCATCTGGGACGCTCGCATCGCGACCGCACCAAGCAGGCTGTGGTCAATGAAGAGCGCGAGGATGCCCGCCATGCCGTCACCCATTATGTGACGGTCGAAAAATTCGGCCCCCGCGAAGATGCGACCGCGCTGGCCTCGCTTGTCGAATGCCGCCTAGAGACAGGCCGCACCCACCAGATCCGCGTGCACATGGCACATATCGGTCATCCGCTTGTCGGCGACATGGACTATGGCAGCGCCTACAAGACCAAGGCCAACAAGCTGCCGGAACCGCTGAAAGAGGCCGTGCGCGGTTTTCATCGGCAGGCACTCCACGCCTGGTTGCTTGCCTTTACCCATCCGGCCACGGAGGAACTGATGCGTTTTGAAGCGCCTGTGCCGGAAGATATGGAGCACCTTCTGGAAAATTTCCGGAAGCACTCTATATAATACTGGCAACTATCATGGTTGGCCAAATGGATGGATCGCTGATAAAAATCGGCTGTTTCATCATCAGTATTGGGGGGCGCGGCCACGGTGAAAGCCGCTCTCTCAGCACATAATGACCATATATTTCAGACGCGCTCTGCAACCTTTGTCATGCAGCGGCGTTCACATTGCAGTGACAGATTGTTTCATGAGTTAAAGGATCGTGTTTTCGCCAAAATCATGCCTATATATGGAGGCTCGCGTGAGGGAAGTGCAGGAGGCAGCCCCCGCGACAGGTTCGCCAAACGGGAGCCTGAAATTATAAAGGAGGGTGCTCTATGGCCCAGATGAATCTCCCAAGCATTACATCCGGTGACGGGGGACTTACCCGTTATCTGGAAGAAATTCGCCGCTTTCCCATGCTTGAGCCGCAGGAAGAATATATGCTGGCCAAGCGCTACCACGAACATACCGACCCCAAGGCCGCCCACAAGCTCGTAACAAGCCATCTGCGTCTCGTGGCCAAGATTGCCATGGGTTATCGCGGCTATGGCCTGCCGATCGGTGAAGTGATTTCGGAGGGTAATGTCGGTCTCATGCAGGCCGTCAAGCGTTTCGAGCCTGAACGCGGTTTCCGTCTTGCCACTTATGCCATGTGGTGGATCAAGGCTTCGATCCAGGAATACATCCTGCGTTCGTGGAGCCTTGTGAAGATGGGCACGACTGCCAATCAGAAGCGCCTGTTCTTCAATCTGCGCAAGATGAAGAGCAAGATTCAGGCGCTCGACGATGGCGATCTCAACCCGGATCAGGTCAAGCAGATCGCAACCAAGCTGAATGTCAGCGAAGACGAAGTGGTTTCCATGAACCGCCGTCTGTCCGGTGACGCTTCGCTGAACGCGCCCCTGCGCGCTTCTGAAGGTGAATCCGGCGAATGGCAGGACTGGCTGGTCGATGACAGCAACAGCCAGGAACAGGTTCTGATCGAGCAGGACGAGTTGGAAAACCGCCGCTCCATGCTCGAACAGGCGATGGATACCCTGAATGACCGTGAACGCCGCATTTTCGAGGCCCGCCGTCTATCGGAAGATCCGATGACACTGGAAGATCTCTCCGGCGAATTCGGCATCAGCCGCGAGCGCGTGCGCCAGATCGAAGTGCGTGCCTTTGAAAAGGTGCAGGCTGCGGTGAAGGCCGCGGCCCACAAGCAGCAGAAGGCGCTGAACCCTATCGAGGAAGCACACGCCTGAAACTGATAATCTGCTGATCCATTTACTGCCGCAGACGGGCAACCGTTCTGCGGCAGAATTGTTTGGGCATTACTGATCCCCCTCGCCTTTCTCAAGTTCAAACCCTTCATCTATCCAGCCGGTCAGCCCGCCTGCCATGATCTTGACGGGCCGGTCAAGATTGGCGAGCCGCAAGGCGCCACGTGCCGCGCCATTGCAATGCGGCCCCGCGCAATAGGTGACGAAAACCGTTTCCTGCGGCCATTGTGCCATCTTGGACCCGATGATCTTGCCGTGCGGCAGATTGATCGCACCCGGAATATGGCTTTCTGCGAAAAGTGCGGGACTGCGCACGTCGAGAAGCACGAAATCAGCTCCCTTGGACAAGGCATCATGCACGTCCCAGCAATCCGTCTCGAACGTGAATTCGGCGGCGAAATGATCGCGCGCCAAAGCGCCTGGCGCAGGCGGGATGGCCGTTACGGCTGATTTCCTGTCGGTCTTGGCTGCACTATCCATGGGCGTTCTCCTTTGTCTCAGGAGCGATTTCGCCCATTTGCCAATTCACTTGCAATTGACGTGATTGACAATATACGTAAAGATAATGACAAACCCGCTGCCAGCACCCGAAGGCCCGCTCGTTGTGGCGCTTCTCTACGACCGGCTTTGCACTTTTGAATTCGGCATTGTTGCCGAAATCTTTGGCCTGCCCCGCCCTGAGATGGGAGCCGGTTGGTATCGCTTTGCCAGCTGCCCGATCGAAGAAGGCCCGTTACGTGCGCATGGCGGCTTCGTCATCACGCCCGATGGCACCCCTGACCTCATCGATGAGGCCGACATCATCATTGTTCCGGGCTGGAAAGGTGCAGAGGTTCCAGTGCCGGAAGCCATCAGCGAAAGGCTGCGTCGCGCATACCGGCGCGGCGCGCGGCTTGCCTCCATCTGTTCGGGAGCCTTTGTGCTAGCCGCGACAGGACTGCTGGACGGCGGCACCGCAACAACACACTGGCACCACGCCGACGCATTGCGGAAAAAACACCCCGAAATCGATGTCGATGATGCGTCGCTCTATCGCGAACATGATCGCATCTTCACTTCGGCAGGAAGTGCAGCCGGAATAGATCTCCTGATCGAAATCGTCCGACAGGATTTCGGAGCCGCCGCTGCAAATTCCGTTGCCCGGCGGCTGGTCATGCCCGCTCACCGCACGGGCGGACAGGCGCAGTTCCTCGAACGTCCGGTCACAAAGCGCGAAAGTGCTGCAATCAGCCCGATTCTGGACCGGATGCGCGCCGATCTTGCCACAGGATGGACAATCGAGCGCATGGCTGCCGAATGCCGGATGAGCCCGCGCACATTCCTGCGGCGCTTTACTGAGGCAACCGGTGCCACACCCGGCGACTGGCTCACCATGGAGCGTATCGCGCTTGCCAGGGAATTGCTCTCTCAGGGACAGGCAAGCATTGACGATGTTGCTGCTTCAGTCGGCTTTGGAAGCGCCCACACGCTTCGCCACCACTTCCGTCAGAAAATTGGTATCAGCCCTGCGGAATATCGCAGGCGGTTCTTCGCGGAAACCGTCACCCAACCGATATAAAACTGTCAAATCACTGTAATGGATTGGCTTTAGGGACGAGGGCGTGTTTCACCCAAACCTGAAGGTCGTCCCATGAAAAAGCTCCTGCTCGCCGCAGCTCTTGCGCTTACCGCTGCCACCGCCGCATCTGCTTCCGAATATGTCTCCTTCCTCGATTATCCGCAGAAGGAACAGGACGGGAAGGAGTTCTTCACGGCTATCGAAATCCCGCAGGGCAGCTTCACCAAATATGAAATCGATGACAAGACCGGCCATATCGTCGTCGACCGCTACCAGTCCATGCCGGTGATCTATCCGGCCAATTACGGCTCGATCACCAGCACGCTTGCCGGCGACGGCGATCCACTGGATGCCCTCATCTATACGCGTGAGCCGATTATTCCAGGCGCAATCATCAAGGTACGCCCTATCGGTGTCCTCAAGATGATCGATGGCGGCGACCAGGACGACAAGATCGTCGCTGTTCCGACTACGGACATCGATCCGACTTATGACAACATCAAGGAAATCACCGATCTGCCGAAGATCGAACAGCAGCGCCTCGAAGCTTTCTTCCGCGTCTACAAGCAATTGCCGGAAGGCCGCAAGGTCGTTGAACTGGGCGGTTTCGACAGCGCCGAAGCTGCACAGAACGAAGTCGCCAAGGCCATCAAGGCTTTCGCTGAGAAGAAGTAACCGACGCGGCTTCAAGTTCGCCTCAAAACAAAAGGCCGCTCGAAGCGGCCTCAGATTGATTACAAACTCCTCGATTTTTGGAAGCAGTCAAAAACGAGGGGTTTTGATTCCGATTTGTTCACGTTCTGAATCTGGGACGTTCCGTGAATCTGAGGTCATTTTGACCCTGCCGGAGGTTTGTCAGCAG
Organism: Brucella oryzae; assembly: GCF_041929965.1. Lineage (NCBI taxonomy): Bacteria > Pseudomonadati > Pseudomonadota > Alphaproteobacteria > Hyphomicrobiales > Brucellaceae > Brucella > Brucella oryzae. The sequence goes on from NZ_JBHEEO010000011.1 coordinate 40,922, forward strand.
TCTGAGGCCGCTCGAAGCGGCCTTTTTCTATTTCGATACGTAACGCTAGTTTGTGCCCAGCACGTCGTTGAATGCCTTTTCGCCCGGCACACCCTTTTCGAGGCTGATGAGCGCGCGGCGACCATTGCGATAGGAGATCGGAATATCGATCCACTGCAGACGGCGCATCAGCGATAGATTGGTATCCTGCGCAGTGCGGGCATCGTTCAGCCACACGATAAAGAAGTTGTCGCCGATCTTCGACGGCACGGCGATCAGTGGATTGCCTGCCGCCTGCTCCGTATCCTTGAAGGTGATGCGCTGCACATTGTCCACCGCGCCACCGGGGAAGCCTTCCGGCACCGTAAACACCAGTTCGACGAGATGGCTCGCCGGAATGGACTGATCCGTATTCTTGCGAATGGTCATCTTCAGCTCGACCTTGCTTGTCGGCATCGTAACCATGGCGCGAACTGCCGGTTCGGCGGGCTTTCCGTCTTCCGGGCTTTCCTCGATGGTCGACCAGACCACATTGCCGCGCTCGACCGAATCCGAGCCCGCGCCGCCGCGTTCTTCATAAAGAAGCGCCTGCTGGCCGACGGCAACGGCCTGATTCTGTCCGGGCTGCGCACCTGTCTGCGTATTCGTTCCGGCGGGCGCAGGCGTGGAAGCGGCAGTCGACGTGCCTTCGCCGATACCATTTGCACCGGCGGCAGGTCCGCTATCGGTTTCGCTGCCGTCCGGCATCAGCCGCTGCGTAAATTTCGGCTCACCTGCAGGCTGCTGCGGTTGCTCGGGTGCCTGTTCGCCACCCGTCGTCGCCGTGTTGGTGTCAGCTGCCGGCGTGGTCGTATCTTCCGGATGTGTTTCAGTATCGGACCCGGTCGCAGGCGCATCGCTGCGCCCGAGGCTAGATGCCAGCTCCTGAATCTTGTCCTTGTTGGCCCAGACCGCATAACCGGCGCCGCCAATCAGCAGAACAGCAATCAGACCGGCGATCAGCCCCTTATAAGAGCGCTGCTCTTTCCGGGCCGTGCGTTCGATATATTCGCTGCGGCGGGCTTGCGTCTTTTCCTTGGCGCGATCCATCCAGTCGTCGCTGCGCTCGGCGGCAAGGGCTGGCGTATCATCATCCTCTCTGGGAGCACTTTCGCGACGCTCGTCACGCGGCGAGCCGGAAAATACGGGCTCTTCATTGTCTTCATGAGACGGTGCGCGCGTTGCTGCGTCCTGATTCGCCTCCTGCAGGAAATCTTCCAGTGCATCCTCGACCGGCTCGTCCGGTACGGCTGCTGGCGGCGCATAAAAAGCTTCGACCTCGGCGATGGCATCTTCGAGAATATTGCGCTGGCGGACAGCCACAGCCTGCGAGGCATTTGCCGTAACAAGCTTTTGCTCGATCGTTGCGCGCGCTTTCGCATAAACGCGCTGACGCAATTCAGGCGACTTGTCCGCCTGAGCATCGATCGTCTTTTTCAGTACCGCTACAAAATCCGCCATTCCGTCTTACCCGGTTTCCGCCCGTCCAGATGAACAATAAGCACAGGATGCAATAAATGTCCCAATAATCACAATAATCAAGGGAAAGCAAAGTCTCTGGCTACGATTTAGCGAAGACTTTCAAAATGATGCGGTGAAATAGTGGCAAAAATCACCCTGTTGCAAAGCTTTGCGCCGCTGATTGCGTTCTTTGTACAACGGTCAAAACAAAATCGGAGCAGCTTCCGGAAAAGCTGCTCCGAACACATCAATTCACAACTACAAACTATCAGTCGTGGAACGGATCGGTGACGAGGATCGTGTCCTCGCGTTCCGGGCTGGTGGACAGCATCGCCACCGGCGCACCGATCAGCTCTTCAATGTGACGGACATATTTGACCGCCTGCGCCGGAAGATCATTCCACGAACGCGCACCGGCAGTCGTTTCCGACCAGCCCGGCAGCGTTTCATAGATCGGCTTCACGCGCGCCTGCGCGCCCATGGAGGACGGCAGATAGTCGATGCGCTTGCCGTCGAGTTCATAGGCGACACAGATCTTGATTTCGTCGAGGCCATCCAGAACATCAAGCTTTGTCAACGCGATTCCGGTGATGCCGGAGGTACGAACCGTCTGGCGAACGATCACGGCATCGAACCAGCCGCAGCGACGCTTGCGCCCCGTTACCACGCCGAATTCATGCCCCTTGGTGCCAAGGAACTGGCCGATTTCGTCATCGAGTTCGGTCGGGAACGGACCTTCGCCAACGCGCGTCGTGTAGGCCTTGGTGATACCGAGTACATAGCCGATAGCTGTCGGACCAAGGCCCGAACCGGCAGCAGCCTGACCGGCAACCGTGTTGGAGGACGTCACGAACGGATAGGTGCCGTGGTCGTTGTCGAGCAATGCGCCCTGCGCGCCTTCAAACAGGATTCGATCGCCTGCCTTGCGGCGTTCGTCGAGAACGCGCCAGACCTGGTCGATATAGGGAAGAATCTGGTCAGCAACCGAAGTCAGTTCGGCCAGAATGGTTTCAACCGCGATTTCCTCAAGACCCATGCCGCGACGCAGCAGATTGTGGTGCGCGAGCAGACGTTCGACTTTCGGCTGCAGCGTTTCCGGCTCGGCCAGATCGATCACGCGGATGGCGCGACGGCCGACCTTGTCTTCGTAGGCTGGGCCAATGCCGCGCTTGGTCGTGCCGATCTTGAGGCCCGAATTGGAGCCTTCGCGCATGGCGTCGAGTTCGCGATGGATGGAGAGGATGAGCGGTGCGTTTTCAGCAATGCGTAGCACATCCGGATTGATGTCGATGCCCTGCGCGCGCAGCTTCTCGACTTCGGAAACAAAATGATGCGGATCGACAACGACGCCATTGCCGATGACGCTGAGCTTGCCGCGCACGAGGCCGGAAGGCAGCAGCGAAAGCTTGTAGCTGACGCCGTCGATGACAAGCGTATGACCTGCGTTATGACCGCCCTGATAGCGCACGATGACATCGGCGCGCTCGGACAGCCAGTCCACGATCTTTCCCTTGCCCTCGTCGCCCCATTGCGACCCGACGACAACCACATTTGCCATTGAAGAAACTCCTTGGCTTCTATTTGAAAATCCAAGGATCAAAGCGGCCCGGACGCCGCCATCAAGGGCAACGGGGTGCTGATCCCTCGTCTCTATACAGATTCAATCGGGCTTGCGCGACTCTTTCGTGCAAGAAATTCGCGATTTTTGAACACGCCTTGAACGAAGGGCGCTCAGGGTCGGTACAGATTCAGTCTCTGGGGAGGCGAAAATGGTGATCTTTGAGACCCGGAGCGGAGTGTACGCCAAGCATAGTCCCGAAAAGTTGCAGACTTTTCGGACAAGACTATGCGTCTAAGAAATGTACATGAGCACCGGAAGCGAAAAATCACGCCATTTGCAGCCCGCCAGAAGCGGAATATCTGCGACCTAGCCGGCGCGGACCATATAGAGTGCATTTTCTGAATAGCTTTTCAGCTTTTCCTCAAGTGCCGGGAGGTCGCGGACGACGAAGCCCTTCTTTTCCCAAAAGCCCTGCGAGCCGTTGACGGCGACGAGCGACATGGTGACGAAGCCATCGCGTTCAGCCTGCAGGGCCATCAGTTCGACGACGCGGGTGGCAGCGCCGCTGGAACGAGCTTCGGGCAGAAGCGCGATATCATGGATATAGTAGGTGTTGGTATCGTCGGGCAGTTCGCCCAGAACGGCGTTGAGAGCCGGGATCGTATCCAGCTTCCATGGATGGCTGATGCCGTAACCGAGGATTTCAGTGTCACGGGCGAGCACGAAGCAGCCTGCCGGATAGAGTTTGAAGCGGTCCCGGAAGACCGCCTCATCTTCGAAGAAATCGAGATGGACAACATTGGCAACCGCAGTCACGCTCGCAATATCCTGCTCGTGCATGCGCCGCCATTCCGGCTGTACCATCTCTTCAACCATTTTCTCAAATTTCTCCGACGTTGAACTCAAGCGGTGTTGCCGCCCTGATTGCCTCCTGAGCCGTCAGTTCGTCAAGTGCTGCCTGTGGAATCTGTTCATCCACATAGAGCATGGCAATCGCATCGCCACCCGGATGGTCGCGTCCAAGCGAGAAGTTTGCAATATTGACATTGTGCTTACCGCAGATCGTGCCCAGCAAGCCGATCATGCCCGGAACGTCCTTGTTGGTGACGTAAAGCATGTGCGGGCCGACCTCGGCATCAAGATTGATTCCCTTGATCTGGATGAAACGCGCCTTGCCGTCCGAGAAACAGGTTCCTGCAATGGAGCGTTCACGCAAGGTGGTCTTCACCGTCAGTTTGATATAGCCGTCGAAGATGCCGGACTTGTCGCGCTTGACTTCCGAGACGATGATGCCGCGTTCCTTTACCATGATCGGCGCGGAAACCATGTTGACATCGGCCACCTGCGGACGGATGAGACCGGCCAGAGCCGCGCTCAGCAATGCGCGCGTGTTCATCGTGGCGGTGGAACCATCGAACAGCACTTCGACTTCCTGGATCGGCTCATCCGTGACCTGACCGACAAAGGCGCCGAGCACATCGGCAAGCTTCACGAACGGCTTCAGGCGCGGCGCTTCTTCCGCCGTGATCGACGGCATGTTGATAGCGTTGGAAACGGCCCCTTTCACGAGGTAGTCCGACATCTGCTCGGCCACCTGAAGCGCGACATTCTCCTGCGCTTCTGAGGTTGATGCACCGAGATGCGGCGTGCAGACGACATTGGGCAGTGAGAAAAGTTCGTTCTCTGTCGCCGGTTCCGTTTCGTAGACATCGATACCGGCACCGGCCACATGGCCGGATTTCAGCGCCGCCACCAGATCCTTTTCCACGATCAGGCCGCCGCGCGCGCAATTGACGATGCGCACACCGGGCTTGGTCTTGGCGAGATTTTCCGCATTGATGATGTTACGGGTTTTATCTGTCAGCGGCGTGTGCAGCGTGATGAAATCGGCACGCGCCAGCAGCTCGTCCAGCTCGACCTTTTCAACGCCCAGTTCCTGCGCACGGGCTTCAGACAGGAACGGATCGAAAGCCACCACATGCATTTTCAGGCCGATGGCGCGGGTCGCGACAATCGAACCGATATTGCCGCAGCCGATGACGCCGAGCGTCTTGCCGGTGATTTCCACGCCCATGAAGCGGTTCTTTTCCCACTTGCCTGCGCGGGTGGATGTGTCGGCCTCCGGCAATTGCCGCGCCACAGCGAACATCAGCGCAATGGCATGTTCGGCCGTGGTGATCGAATTGCCGAAAGGCGTGTTCATAACGATGATACCGCGACGCGAAGCCGCCGGAATATCGACATTGTCCACGCCGATACCGGCGCGACCGACGACCTTGAGCTTCTTCGCCGCTGCAATCAGCTTTTCCGTGACCTTGGTGGCCGAACGGATCGCCAGACCGTCATAATCGCCGATGACTTCGAGAAGCTTTTCCTTGTCCTTGCCGAGATCGGGCAGGTAATCGACTTCCACGCCGCGATCCTTGAAGATCTGGACGGCGGTGGGCGAAAGCTTATCGGATACGAGAACGCGAGGTGCCATAATGGCCTCCTTCAAACATTTTCAGACCAAGCATTTCCTGTAAATGCAGATCAATCTGCTTCAGGAAATGCTGCGAATAATGGGAAATGCGTGCCATGACCGTCCCAACACGGCCACGGCGTCATGCATGAAATTGCTCAGGCAGCCGCTTTCAGCGCGGCCTTCTGCGTTGCAAAAGCCCAATCCAGCCAATGCGTCAGCGCTTCCAGATCGGAAGCTTCCACCGTCGCACCCGCCCATATGCGCAGACCCGAAGGGGCATCGCGATAGGCGCCGATGTCATAGGCAACGCCCTCCTTGTCGAGAGCAGTGACGATGCCCTTGGCGAAAGCGGCTTGCTCGTCGGCAGACAAGGCAGTCACTTGCCTGTCGACAATTGTAAGGCAGACGGAGGTGTTGGAGCGTGTTTCCGGCTTCACGGCCAGATTGGCGATCCATGGCGTCCTTTCCACGAAATCGTTCAGGACAGCGAAATTGGCGTCGGCGCGCGCAACCAGCGCATCGAGACCGCCGAGCGATTTCGCCCATTTCAGCGCATCGAGATAATCTTCCACGCAGAGCATGGAGGGCGTGTTGATGGTTTCACCGACGAAGATACCTTCAATCAGCTTGCCACCCTTGGTCATGCGGAAAATCTTCGGCATCGGCCATGCGGGCTTGTAGCTTTCCAGACGCTCCACGGCGCGTGGGGAAAGGATCAGCATCCCATGCGCGCCCTCGCCGCCCAGCACCTTCTGCCAGGAGAAGGTAACGACATCGAGCTTGGCGAAATCGAGGCGCTGCGCGAAAGCAGCAGAGGTCGCGTCGCAGAAGGTCAGACCCTTGCGGTCAGCCGGAATAAAATCGCCATTCGGGACACGCGCGCCAGACGTGGTGCCGTTCCAGGTGAAAACGACATCGCGGTCGAAATCGACCTGCGAAAAATCGACAATCTCACCGTAAGGCGCTTCGAAGCTGCGAACATCTTCGAGCTTGAGTTGCTTGGTCACATCCGTGACCCAGCCCGAGCCGAAGCTTTCCCACGCGACCATATCGACGCCACGCGCGCCGAGCATGGACCACAGCGCCATCTCGACAGCGCCGGTGTCGGAAGCCGGCACGATACCGATACGGTAATCGGCAGGCACCTGCAGTACTTCGCGGGTAAGGTCGATGGCTTCCTTGAGCTTGGTCTTGCCGATTTTCGCGCGGTGCGAACGGCCAAGCGCCGCATCGACCAGCGCATTCAGCGACCAGCCGGGACGTTTTGCACAGGGACCGGATGAAAAATTAGGATTAGCCGGGCGAACTGCCGGCTTCGCAATCGTCGTCATGTTGTTTCTATCCTCTCAGATAGCACGCGTCTCGTTGGGGAGACGTGGCCCACTTACCGGGATAGCCGAAAGCGCGTTCTTCCTCAATACGCCATTCGTGAAATATTTTAACGAAACCCGCCCGGATAACTCCGGGCGGGCAGAACTCCATTATCGTGTCGCAGTCTGCGTCTCTGTCGTCTTGTCTTCCATGCGCGCATAATAGCTTGCGACCAGCGCGCCGGAGATATTATGCCAGACGCTGAAGACAGCGCTCGGCACCGCGGCAAGCGGCGAGAAATGCGCATTGGCGAGCGCAGCGCCAAGGCCGCTGTTCTGCATGCCGACCTCAATGCTGATCGCCTTGCGCTTGGCAAGCGAAAGCCCTGCGAAACGCGCCGCGAAATAGCCGAACAGCAGGCCGCAGCAATTATGCAGGACGACAACGGCGAAGATCAGCAGGCCGGACTGCGCGATAGCGGCCTTGTTGACCGCAACCACGGCCGCGACGATCAGCACGATACCGATGACCGACACAAGCGGCAGCATGGGCACCGCAGTCTTGACCACGCCCGGCACGAGCTTCTGGAGAATGAAACCGAGCGCCAGCGGTACGAGGATCACCTTGACGATGCTGATGAACATGCTCATGGCATCGACCGGCAGATACTGGCTGGCAAAGAACCAGACGAGGAAAGGCGTAACCAGCGGCGCCAGCAGCGTGGTGACGCTGGTGCAGGCGACGCTCAATGCCACATCACCCTTCGAGAGATAGGTCATGACGTTACTGGCCGTGCCACCGGGGCAGCAGCCAACCAGAATGACGCCTGCGGCCACTTCCGGCGACATCGGAATGATGCGCGTCAGCAATACGGCGAGAAGCGGCATGATGATGAATTGTGCCAGCACACCGATGGCGACCTCGAAAGGTCTTTTGGCGACTTCCGCAAAATCCTTGCCGGAAATCGTCAGGCCCATGCCGAACATGATGATGCCCAGCAGAACCACGATCCAAGGCGCAAACACGCTGAATGTCGTCGGAAGAACAAAACCGAGAACGGCGAAAATAATGACCCAGACGGCAAAAGTCCGGCCTACGAAATCAGAAAACGCTGCAATTGCTTTCATAACCCTCCCCTTTTCAGGAAACGCGTTCGACGCATTCTTTCTCCTGTAAGGATTCGGGGCGCATATGAAAACGAAAAATTCGATAAAGCTAAAACAATGAACTGCAAAGCGGGCCGCAAGGCCCGCTGCAATTATAGCAGGGCGCTAAGATGCTAACGCTATCCACGCCCTGAAAAATGCTCAATTGCCGCACGGGCTTAACCAAGTCTCGATGAGACTTGGTATTACCAGGTCGTGAAACGCACGCCAGCGCGCAGTTGATGGGACCGAATGTCCTTATCGCTCAGCGTAATTCCTGCCATGCTTGCAATATCGGCCCCCTCGATGACCCCATAACGATAGCCGATATCGAGCTTGATATTGGATGCCACGTCGATGCCTACACCCGCCATCAGCGCCCAGGCGAGACGATAATCATCGTCCAGCTTATAGTCACCATAGGCCGTATCGATGGAGTAGCGCACATTGGCAAAGCCAAGGCCGGCGCCGAGATACGGCGTGAAGCCGTAATAATTGCCGAGATCGACATAGGCATTGGCCATCATGTCCCAGCTGCGCACCTCGACGTCGTAATCATCGAAGCTCTGCTTGGAATAGCCGAACGTCACGTCGCCGCGCAGATGATCCGTGAACTGATAGCCGATGCCGACGGAAGGCACGATATTCTTGTCCAGATCAAAACTTTGGGACCCGTTCCCGAAAGGTGTCTCTGCCTGAAGCTTGACCCTGGAAGAGATGTTGTAGCCGATATCGCCGCGCAGATACCAGCCGGACCCGACTTCGACCGGCTGCTGCACTGGAGCACCCGGCTCATAGCTGATCATATCGAGATCGGCGGCAAAGGACTGCGATGCGACGCATAATCCCGCCAGCAAAACAGCCGACGAACAGAAAGCACGCCATTGCATAGACATGATGAAATCCCCGCTTATGAATGTATTATCATGTATGAATGAACATGGTTAAGATCACATAAATATATGGATATATTTACTATGCTTCCAAACGAAAAAGGCCCGGATGACCGGGCCTTTGCTGCCTAAAAGCTTGCTTTTTACTTGTAGACGGGACTGTCCACGATGGTCGAAACCTGCTGCGGAGCATAGGCAGGCTCTGTACCGCCGAACATATAACGCAGGCCGACGCGGACATCGTGAATGTCCATCCCCTTGTCATATCCGTCGCCAACGCCGTATTTGCCATCGAACATCTTGCCGCCATTAACATGGCGATATCGATAACCGGCATCCAGCTTGAGGTTATGGGTCAGATCAACCGATGCGCCCGCCATGAGAGCGTAGGTAAAACGCCAGTTGGCATCACCAGGCAATGCGCCGCCGTTTGTTGTATCGACGAGATCGGCCCACTTGATGCGCGTGCCGCCAATACCAGCGCCGACATAGGGCGTCACACCGCCGAAATTGCCGAGATCGACATAGGCATTCGCCAGAAGCGACAGCGCCGACATATGGCTTTCATCACGTTCACTCGTGAATTTCGAGCGCGTCATATAATCGAGCGTCAAATCTGTGCGGAAATAGTCCGTCACCTGGTAGCCGATACCACCACCGATCAGGAATGAACCTTTAAGGTCACCGCCCTTAATGTCTTTTTTGTCGATAAAAGTGGTTTCGTTGCCGCATGGATCACATCCGCGCCCGACAAGCGTATAGTCCGCGCCGTTGAATTTATTCCATGAATAACCGATATCGCCGCGCAGATACCAGCCGCCAACGGCAGGTGGAGCAACGACAACTTCCGGGACTTCCGGAACAGGTTCAAAGATGTCGGCCGCAAAAGCGACCGGTGCCGAAGCCATCAGGGCAACCGATGCCGCCACACCGGCAAAAAGAGTTTTTGTAAGACTTTTCATATGTCTGCCCCATCGAAGAATCACGCCGCCGCAAGCGACGGGTACGGATGTTTGAGGGAAGACTATGCGGCAAAAGTTAAATACAACTTAACCTTGTTTTTTTACCAAGTTTATTAACATTCTCTAATTTATTGAAGCCGAATTTAAACGCAAAAAGCGCGGGTTTTGCCCGCACCTTTGTTCGTATTCATTCATCGAAGCGATCAGGCCGCAGCACTGCTTTCAGACGAGATCACATCGATGATGTCATTGACGACCTTTTCCACCAGACCACGATCGTCGCCTTCCGCCATGACGCGGATGAGCGGTTCTGTGCCGGACGGACGGATAACCAGGCGACCCTGAACGCCAAGACGTTCGGTGGCTTCATTGATCGCGCTCTTCACCCGCTTGTTCTCCAGCGGCTTGCCGCCAGCGGTACGCACATTCTTCAGTAGCTGCGGCACCGGATCGAATTTGCGGCAGACTTCACTGATCGGCCTGCCCTGCTCCTGCGCGACGGCGAGGATTTGCAGCGCGGAAATCAGACCGTCACCTGTCGTCGCGAAATCGGACAGAACAATATGGCCGGACTGCTCGCCGCCAACATTGAAGCCATGCTCGCGCATATGCTCGACCACATAGCGGTCGCCCACCTTGGTGCGAGCCAGCGTCAGGTGGCGGTCAGCGAGAAAACGCTCCAGTCCGAGATTGGACATGATCGTCGCCACGATGCCGCCGCCTTCAAGACGGTCAGCTGCGGCCCAGCTCTCGGCAATGACGGCCATCAGCTGGTCGCCATCGATAACAGTTCCGTTTTCATCGACCAGCAGCACACGATCCGCATCGCCATCAAGCGCGATACCGACATCGGCGCGCACTTCGTGAACCTTCTTCATCAGACCGATGGGATGCGTCGAGCCGCAATCCTCATTGATGTTGATGCCGTTCGGCTCGTTGTTGATGGTGATGACTTCCGCGCCCAGCTCCCACAAAGCGGCAGGCGCCACCTTGTAACCAGCGCCATTGGCGCAGTCGACCACCACGCGCAGGCCATTCAGATCGATATTGCGCGGCAGCGTGCGCTTGGCGAATTCGATATAGCGGTAGATGTCGCCATCCACGCGCTTGGCGCGGCCGACGTCGCCATGGCTGGCCAGATAAGGGGCCAGATCACCATCGATCATCGCCTCGATCTTGAGCTCGATCTCATCGGAAAGCTTGTATCCATCCGGACCGAAAAGCTTGATGCCATTGTCATAGAATGGATTGTGCGATGCCGAGATCATGACGCCGATATCGGCACGGAGCGAACGACAGAGCATCGCAACGGCAGGCGTCGGGATCGGGCCGAGCAGGAACACGTCCATGCCGGCGGCAGTGAAACCGGCCACCAGCGCGTTTTCCAGCATATAGCCGGAGCGGCGCGTATCCTTACCGATCACCACGCGTGAAGCCTGACCCTTGCGGCGGAAGATGTGACCGACCGCCATGCCGACTTTCATGGCAACTTCCGGTGTCATCGGAAAGCTGTTTGCCTGTCCGCGAATGCCATCGGTTCCAAAATATTTCCGTGTCATCTGTTTCGCCTTGCGCTGAGCCATGAACCGCTCTCTATGTCTTCCAATATATGTCGCCTGAAATAACCGGCGAGCAATGGCTGTCGGTTAGCCAGATAGCAGCCAGACAGCAGATTTTCGCTGTTCTTAACGCGAAAACCCTCACAAATGCAATTTCGCCTTTGGCGGCAGATGCAATCTTCCCACGTCCAAAGTCGTAAGCTGGTGCAATATGATGCGCTGAAATCCTTAACGACACTTTGCGGTAGCCCACGCAAAGCCCGATAGCAAGAAAGCCGGGACAACCCGGCTTTCTCTGTTCAACTTAGAACTGCCTATTGCGGCTGCGGCTCCATACCGGGCTCGCTGCCAGGCTCACTGCCCTTGCGCTTGCGCGGGCTTCCTGCCTTCGGCACGCCCGAACCGCGCGACGGCGTATCGTTGCCCTGATCACGCGATGGCTTGTTGCCCGCAATCAGTTCCTTGATCTCGTCGCCAGAAAGCGTTTCATATTCGAGCAGACCTTCGGCAAGCGCGATCCAGTCCTTTTTCTTCTTGGTGAGGATGCGGGTCGCTTCGGCATAGGCTTCGTCGATCAGGCGGCGCACTTCGGCATCAATGATCTGCGCGGTCTCTTCCGAAATATTCTGCGTGCGCGAGACCGAGTGACCGAGAAAGACTTCTTCCTGATTGTCACCGTAAGCCACACGACCAAGCTTGTCGGAATACCCCCACTGCGTCACCATCGAACGGGCAAGCTTCGTGGCCTGCTGGATATCGGAGGACGCACCGGAAGTGATGTTTTCCTTGCCAAATTTCAGTTCTTCAGCCACGCGACCGCCCATCATGATGGCAAGTCGCGACACCATCCAGGTATAGGTTGCCGAATAACGATCACCTTCCGGAAGCTGCATCACCATGCCGAGCGCACGGCCGCGTGGAATGATCGTTGCCTTGTGAACCGGATCGGCCTTCGGCACATTAAGCGCTACGATGGCGTGGCCTGCCTCGTGATAGGCCGTATTCGCCTTCTCTTCCTGCGTCATGGCGGAGCGGCGTTCCGCACCCATCATGATCTTGTCCTTGGCGTCCTCGAATTCCTGCATGGTCACCAGACGCTTGTTGCGGCGTGCGGCCATGAGGGCAGCTTCGTTCACGAGGTTGGCGAGATCGGCACCGGAGAAGCCCGGTGTGCCGCGTGCGACAACCTTGAGATCAACATTGGGTGCAAGCGGCACATTGCGCACATGCACTTTGAGAATCTGCTCGCGACCGACGATATCCGGGTTCGGAACCACAACCTGTCGGTCGAAACGACCGGGACGCAGCAATGCAGGGTCGAGAACGTCGGGACGGTTGGTCGCCGCGATCAGGATGATCGATTCGTTGGCTTCAAAGCCATCCATCTCGACCAGAAGCTGGTTGAGCGTCTGTTCCCGTTCATCATTGCCGCCGCCGAGACCGGCACCGCGATGACGACCGACAGCATCGATTTCGTCGATGAAGATGATGCAAGGCGCATTCTTCTTGGCCTGTTCGAACATGTCGCGGACACGGCTTGCGCCGACGCCGACGAACATTTCAACGAAGTCCGAACCGGAAATGGTGAAGAACGGAACATTGGCTTCGCCCGCGACCGAACGCGCAAGCAGCGTCTTACCGGTACCGGGAGGGCCAACAAGCAGAACGCCGCGCGGAATCTTGCCGCCAAGACGCTGGAACTTCTGCGGATCGCGCAGGAATTCAACGATTTCCTCAAGATCCTGCTTGGCTTCGTCCACACCAGCAACATCCTGGAAGGTAACGCGGCCATGCGCTTCCGTCAGAAGCTTGGCCTTCGACTTACCGAAGCCCATCGCCCCGCGCGAGCCGCCCTGCATCTGACGCATGAAGAAAATCCACACGCCGAGGATCAGGATCATCGGCAGCCACGACAGGAGAATGCCGATCAGCGAGCTGGAACCGTCGGTTTCGGGGCGGGCGGTAATCGCGACGTCCTTGCTTTCAAGGCGCGAAACGAGACCAGTATCGCCCGGCGAATAGGTCTGGAAGGTCGAACCATTGTCGGCAAAAGTACCGGTAATCCTCTGGCCGGTAATCGTGACCGATTTCACGCGACCGTTGGATACGTCGTCAATAAATTGCGAGTAGGAAACTTCACGGGAATTAGAGCGCTGACCTGGGCTTTGGAACAGGTTGAACAGCGCGATCAAAAGAAGAGCAATGATCGCCCAGAGGGCGAAGTTGCGATAGTTCGGATTCATATCGGGTCCAATCGATACCACGGCCATTCCGCGGGCACGGAACGATGTTTCGGTCTAACATAGGATCGAAGGATGGCCTTGCCAAGGCGCGTTCGCCCCCGCATCCTCGATTCTTCTCACTCTGGTTTATAAAAAGAGCATTTCCAGCAAAAGTGCGAAGCGGTTTTGCGTGGATAATGCGTCGAAACAAAAAGATAGAGCCGTTCCTGTGATTCTGTTGGCCCTGAAACGGCTCTAGGACATTTCCGCGCAGCTGCGTCCGATACGTGCTTCAACGGCCATTGCGAGACCAAAATCATGTCCCGGCAACACATGATCGAAGATCGCAAAATGCCGTTCGATATGAACGCCTTGCGGAAATTCTGCATTCTGCAGAAACGGCAGGGCAAAAAGCCTGCCTTCCCTATAAAGAGCCGGAGAAACCAGCAACGTCTCACGTTTTCGAGAATCGATTTCGATGTTTTCCGCCTTCAGGAAATCTGCAAGCTCCTGCCGTCCCGGCGCAGCGAGATCGAAACTCATCCTTCCTTCATTCGAAAAACGGAATCGCCCATCCCAGACGAGAGGTTTGCCCGGTTCCAGATGAAGATTCGACAGATTGCGTTTTTCGCGACGGAACCGATGCGGGAAGCCGTTCTCACCGCGCTCGATCAAGGCGCCGAAAACGGTTAGACGATGGCTGTCATCGTTCCCAGACAGAACCCGTTCGATGCGTGAGCGCTCGCTGTCGCCCGGCAGGAAACGGCGTCCGCCAGCAATGGCTGCCAGCAAACCTGCGAAAAGACGTCTCACATTGTCAGGAAGCGCGGCGTAAAGCTGCGGATCGACCAGCCAAATCCCGTTCGCGTCAATGCGTAAGCTCGCCGGATCACCCAGTGCTTCAATCAAGGCCGCATTGTCCCGCTCGCGCGCCGCTCCCGCTTCGGCAATCTGCTTGAGGACCGCCTGCCTGTCAGCCTCGGCGGCGATACCCAGCCGAATGCGCGGCCGTTCATATTCCGTGTTGGCATTGCTGGGATCATCAACCCAGCTGATACCCCTGGCCCGCAATTCATCACGCAATGTCTGCCGTGAGACAGAGAGCAGCGGACGGTCGAGTTCAACGGAGCCCTCCAGCCCCATGCCCTCCAGCCATGAGCGTGAGGACATTGCGGCGAGCCCCCGAGCTTCGGCATGGGCGCTGCGTTCCTTGCGCATCAGAAAGGTTTCGATCTGATCATCCTGCGTGTGGCCCGTGACGATGAAGGCTCCGCCAGCATCACGCGCCGCCTGTACCAGCAGGCGATAGCGCGCGGTGCGCGCGGCAGCGGAAAGTCCGCTTGCCGGTTTGGCCTCATCCCAGACGAGAATGCGGTGTTCAATCCCGTATTGTCGGCAGAGCAGCCCGACATTCTCGGCTTCGGCTTGCGATTCGGCGCGTAGCCGATGGTCCACCGTCACAGCGATCAGCCGGGGTGGGTTCTGGAGCATGGCCATATAATCCCGGAGGAGGAAAAGCAGGCCAAGAGAGTCACTACCGCCCGAAACGGCAGCTATCACGGCCCTTGCCTGCTCAAATCCGAATGGCTCGAATAATTTGGAAATATTGCTCGGGCTAAGCCCCACGAAAAAACTCCGCAATCAGCACTTTGCGCGGCTGCGCTCGTCGGCAACCCGCTTCAAAATGGCAGGCGCCGCCTTGGGGTAACGTTCTGGAATCTGCGCGAAGGTTGCGCAGGCGACATCGCGATTGTCCATTTTCTCAAGCGTCATGCCGAGCTTGAACATATTCTCCGGCGCGCGTTTCGAATCGGGATAATCGCGTTGTGTATCGATGAAAACCGTTGCGGCTTCCGGATAACGGCCTTGGCCGTAAAGCGATTCTCCAAGCCAGAAACGGGCTTCCGCCGTATTGGGATCAGCCGGATAGCGCTTTACATGCTCACGAAAACCGGTTTCGGCGGCCTTGTAGTCGCCCGACATCAGATATTGATAGGATGCCTGATAGAGCGAATTGGGATTATCGTCGGTCGGAAGGGATGCGACCGCATCGCCCGCAGCCGTTCCGCCCGTCGCAGCACCGGGCGCCACGCCTGGCTGTACCGTGCGTGGTGTGGCATCGAGCGTCTCGCCGATTACATTGCCATTGGCGTCGAACCGGATGGAACCCAGCGTTTGTGGCGGTTCGCCACGCGCCGGTCCACCCTGCGGGTTGGAACCAATAGCCACGGAATCGGCGCCAGATGATTGGTTGGCCGCACTCTGCGAAGCGCCTTCGGAAACCCCGTTAACGAGGTTTCCGTTATTGTCCTGACTTGAACCGGCATCGGCGAGCGACGTGTCGCCGCCAGCCTGCCGAATATCCGTATCGGCGCGCTTGCCGGTTTCCAGAAACTGGAAGCGGTTTTCGTTTGCTTCCTGCATCTTCTGCATCTGATCCTGCATTTCGAGGATCTGGAAGTTCATAGCTTCCGCACGTGCACTCAAGGCATCCGCGATCCCGGCGGGGTTGCCCATGCCCTGCGCGCAGAGATCAGCTCCCGGCGACGCTGCAGCGGGAGCCGGCTGAGACGCACCGCTGGACGATGGCAAGGTTATGCCGTTCTTCTTTTCCAGTTCTTCAAACCGGAATTCATTGTCTTCCTGCGTCTTTTGCAGCTGATTGTCGGTGAACGAAATCTGGGCATCCACATCCTCGACCTTGCCGGTCAGGTTGCGCACCAGTTCCTGCTGCATGCCGGGGCTCTGATAGCCGCCCTGCCCGCCGCCTGCGCCGCTATCGCGCATGGCATCATCGAGAATAGCCGTCGAGCCGACGCTGACCTGTTTCTGAGCGCCGCCACGTCCCTTCTCCAACGCCTGAAAACGAGCTTCGTTATCGCGCTGGATTTTCAGCATCTTGTCGCGAAGCTGCAAGATACGCGCATAGGACTGGGCGTTCTGATGCGCCAGATTGCATATTTGCTGGGAAAACTGATCCCCGCCGGGAGCGCCAACCTGCGCAAGCTGAATACCAGCCTGCGAAGAAACGGATGCCGCCAGAACCGGAGCACTCGCCAAAAGCGGCAGCATGGCGATTGCCAGCGTCACTTTCCTCATTGGTTTCCTCATTCCCTTTTGCCCCTGCTAATTCACCCATCCAACTTACAATAAAAAGATGATCGAGTGCCGCGCCTGAATGGAAACTGAACACGATTTGTCGCACGATCAGCTGAGCTTTTAGAGCATTTCCAGTAAAAGTGCGAAGCGGTTTTGCGTCGGACAATGCGAAAAGCAAGGCCTTTTGACGTCCACTATGACAAGTGCGACTTCGGCCAAAGTTTGTCAAAACCAATAAACAATCCGTCAAAAACGAAAAAAGCGGCTCGAAAGCCGCTTCTTCGCAACACCCAAGCGCATCCCGAAAAGTGTGAAACGGTTTTCGGATTAAGATGCGCGTAAATCAAGAATGGAGCATTTCCCATAATCAGGAAAAACAGGAAATGCTCCAGCTGTTGTCAGATTAGCTGCCTGCACCGTTGAGAACGGTGACGGCGCGGCGGTTCTGCGACCAGCACGAGTCGGCATCGCAAACTGCGACCGGACGTTCGTTACCATAGGAGATAGTACGCATCCGGTTGGTCGGGACACCACGCGAAGCGAGGAAGTCGCGAGTGGCAGCTGCACGGCGCTGACCGAGAGCGAGGTTGTATTCACGCGTACCGCGTTCGTCGGCATGACCTTCGATCGTGATCGAATACTGCGGATAGCGCTGCAGCCACTGAGCCTGCTTGGAAAGCGTCTGCTGTGCATCGGCGCGGATCAGCGAAGAATCGAGATCGAAGAAGATGCGGTCACCGACATTGACTGTGAAGTCCTGCGAGGAACCTGGCGTTGCAGCGCCTGCACCGAGACCCAGATCACCGGCATTGTTCGGAAGGTTCTTCTTGGACGCACAACCGGCAACGGCGAGCGACATGAAAAGGGCAATAGCGATCGGGCTACGTGCAATCGACTGGATACGGCGCATGGGCCGGAGCTCCTTAAGATTTGATGTTCCTGCGTAACCATCCAATAATCATATTGAGGTTAAGACAGGCTCAAGAAGTATGGTTAATATTTTCTTGCGGCCAAGTGCAACCGGCGATTTCCGGCAGCAATTCTGGGTCTAGTCCCTGAAAGCAAAATACGGCAGAAACACGGCTCCGTCACAATGATTGTGGCAATTTGCCATGAAAAAGGCGCGAAACCGGAGTTTCGCGCCTTCAACTTTGGTAACTTTCCGCAAAAGCCCGGACAAGTTCGTCTCCTGCCAAGACCGCCGACCCGCCCGATCTATTTGTTTTGCTGCATTTCCGAACGCAAAACCGCTTCACACTTTTGCTGGAAATGCTCTATTCGAGCAGCGGCGACCAGGCCGGATCAGACGCGAAGTTCGGCGTCTGGATCTGGCGCTCGTTGCGACCGGTCAGATCGATGGTGAAGAGCTTCGGTCCGCCTGCGCCTGCCGCCTTGCGGAAGAACATCAAAACGCGACCGTTCGGAGCCCAGGTCGGACCTTCATTATGGAAGCCCGAGGTCAGCAGGCGCTCGCCCGAACCGTCAGTCTTCATCACACCGATAGAGAACTGGCCCTGCGACTGCTTGGTGAAGGCGATGAGATCGCCGCGCGGAGACCACACAGGCGTGGAATAGCTGCCGTCACCCATTGAAATGCGACGCGGATTGGAGCCGTCGGCACCCATGACATAGAGCTGCGGACGTCCGCCACGGTCGGAGGAGAAGACAATCTGCGATCCATCGGGTGAATATGATGCGCTCGTATCAATCGCCTGACTGTTGGTCAGACGCGTTGTCGAGCGATTGCGCAGATCCATCGTGTAGATGTTGGCGCTGCCGTCGTCCTGAAGCAGGCTCATCACGACTTTCTGGCCATCGGGCGAGAAGCGCGGGGCAATGGTCATGCCGGGAAAGTTGCCGACGAGTTCACGCTGTCCAGTCTCAAGCTGCAGCAGATACACCTTCGGTGAACCGCCCTCGAACGACATATAGGTGACTTCCTGACGGTTCGGCGAAAAACGCGGCGTCAGCGAAATGGCGCGACCGTCGGAAATGTAACGCACATTGGCGCCGTCCTGATCCATGATGGCCAGACGCTTCACGCGCTTCTGTGCCGGACCGGATTCGTCGACGAAAACGACACGCGTATCGAAATAGCCCTTTTCACCGGTCAGGCGCTCATAGATGGCGTCAGCGATGATATGCGCGACGCGGCGCCAGTTGTCCGGCGTGGTGAAGAACTGCTGTCCGATCATCTGCTGGCCACCGAACGTATCCCACAGGCGGAACTCGGCCTTGAGACGGCCATCCGGCTGCTTGGTGATGCGGCCCGTAACGAGCGCCTGCGCATTGATGACCTTCCAGTCCTCGAAACGCGGAGCCGCGTCCGGATTGGAAATCTTTTCGATGAAAGCGCCCTTGTCGATCGGTGCGAAAAGACCCGAACGCTCTAGATCGGCTGCGATGACCGACGTGATATTCGGCCCGAGCTGGTCGGCCGAAAGGAAATCGGTGATGGCGATCGGCAGCGGCTCGATCACACCCTTGTTGATGTTGATTTCCACGACGGCGCGCGCCGGCATGGTGCAGACAAGGCTTGCGGCAATCATACACGCGAAAGCCGAAAAGACCGTCCGGATCTTTGTATTGATGATGCCGATTTTCATGTCTTCTGGGACCTCTTTGTCCTTGCAGTGGTTGGCGACCGGAACCCCGGTCAGAACATTTCGCTCGGGTCGAAGTTGACGATCACTTCCGACCATGAATCATATTTGTCGACTGGCAGATTATACGGTGCGCAGCGTGCAACCGCACGCTTGGCGCTTTCGGCTGCGGCACGCGCCACACCGTCACCGCCGCCGCCCGATGTCACTTCCGGAACGCCCTGAATGGAGCCATCCTGGTTCAGTTTCATCTTGACGGTCACGACCAGCCCCGGCGCATCCGCCACACCGGCAGGCACGTTCCAGCACTTCGAGATCGCGCCGCGCAGCGCGTCCATTTCGCTCTGGCTGAGCTTGGAGCCGCCAGTATTCTTCTTGCCGCCCAGCGATGCCTGATCGGTGGAGCGTTTCGCGCCGCCGCCAGACGCCTTCTGCTTGTTGAGAAGCGCTGCAACCTCATCGGCAATCGCGTCTTTCTTCGACTGCGAAGTCTGCGAGGCACTCTGCGTCTTCTTCTTTTCTTCCGGCTGCTTGCGCTCGTTGGTCTTGGCCGTCTGCGCCTGCGGCGGTTTCGGCTTTGCCTCCGGGGCCGGCACCTTGTCCGGCAGCTTCGGCGCTTCTGCGTCCGGTGCTTCGGCCTGCTTTTCGATGGCTTCCGCCACCGGATCAGGCTTCACTTCCTGCTTCGGCTCCGGCTTTGCCTGCATTTCCGTTGCGGGAACCGGCGTCGGTTTTTCTTCCGGCTTCTGTTCCGGTTTCGGATCGGGCTTCGGCTCCGGCTTCTTCACCGGTTCGGGCTGCGCCTTCGGCTCCTCAGCCGTCTCAATCGGCTTCGCCTTCGCGTCGGGCTTTGGGGGCGTCGTGGTATCTACGTCCTGATCGCCGACATTCTGAGCGTCGGGAACGGTTTGCGGTTTGGTTGTCGGCACAGGAGCCGACTTTTCCTTCATAGGCGCTTTCTTGTCGCCCTGCTGGATTTGGGTCATCGACTCGATCGGTACGATATCGACAGGGAATGATTCCGAATCCTGCACGTCGAAAGCCTTCGGCGAGGAAAACGAAACCACTGCCAGCGCGACCGCAACGGCATGCAAGGCAACAGAAGATGTCAGGCCAGCCTTCATGATGGCGTCAGCTATCCTGCTCCTGGAGGGTCACGAGGCCGATATTCTTGAAACCGGCGGCGGAAATGCGGGCCATGACTTTCATGACGGTGCCGTAATCGGCAGCCTTGTCACCGCGCACAAAAATACGCTCTTCATAGCCCGTCTTGGCGATAGCCTGGAGTTTCGGCACCACTTCTTCGATCGGAACTTCGGTTTCCTGCAGGTAAATCTTGCCTTCGCTGTTGACCGAAACAGTGATCGGCTGCGTATCGGCATTCATGGCCTTGGCCTGCGTATCAGGCAGGTCGATCGGCACGCCGACGGTCAGGAGCGGCGCTGAGACCATGAAGATGATGAGGAGAACAAGCATAACGTCGACGAACGGCGTCACGTTGATTTCGCTCATCAATGCTGGTCTGCGACCACGCCTGCGGCGTCCGCCCGACTGCATTCCCTGATTTCCTACCGACATGCCCATTGCAAGATTCCTGAAGGCTGAAACTACACTTGATGCTTGAAGCCGCTTAATTACGCGGCGTCAGCTTCTCATCAATTTGGCGCGACAGTATGGCGGAAAATTCATCTGCAAAGCCTTCCAGCCGTCCACCGATCTTGCCCGCGTCTGCCGACAGCTTGTTGTAGGCAATAACGGCTGGAATAGCAGCGAGAAGACCGATTGCCGTTGCCAGAAGCGCTTCGGCGATACCAGGCGCCACAACAGCAAGACTGGTGTTCTTGGAAGCGGCGATCGCCTGGAAAGAGGTCATGATACCGACAACCGTACCGAACAGACCAATGAAGGGGGCCGCGGAACCGATGGTCGCCAGAAAGCCCAGACGCGAGTCGAGCTTTTCACTTTCACGCGCCAGCGCGACATCCATGGCCTTGTCGATACGCATCTGGAGGCCGATGGGCGAACGAGCGCCCTTCTCGAATGATTTTTTCCACTCACGCATCGCAGCCATGAAGATCGACGCCATGCCCGTGGTGCGACGTTCACCGAGATTGCGATAGAGTTCCTCCAGCGACTGGCCGGACCAGAACGTCTGCTCGAAGCGATCAATCGCACGGCGCGCCCGTCCGTAAGCAATCGTCTTGTCTACGATGATAGCCCAGGTCCAGATCGAGGCGAACAGCAAGCCAAGCATAACCAGCTTGACGACCCAGTTCGCCTGCATGAACAGGCCCCAGAGGGTAACATCGGCGGCGGGGGCCGCTAACGCAACATTTTCCATCGATCTACCGTCCTCGAATCCAAACGCCCGGCCACATGACCGGGCGGTGTCGCAAATCCGTTACTCAACGTCTGAAAACAGACGCTCCAAACCTGCGCAGCTTTTTACCTGAAGCCGTACCAGCCCGACGAGCGGTCGACACTTCGCACCGCAACCGCCATTCCCGGATTTCAACTTTAAATCCATCAGGCGCTTGTTACGGTTAATTTTGGTGAAAGGAAGGCGCTGCGCGTGTGGCCTGCCCGTCAACCGATTCCGTCACGGGGATTAATGGAATATTATGGTTAAAGATGCGTTAGCGTTTATGCGAAAAGACACGAGAGTTTACGCATCCCATCGAACGAGCGTGAATTCGACATAAAATTAGACAACGCGCCCTTCAAAACTTCAGATAGTATCTGACAATATTTTTAAAATAATTTAAACTAGAATAATTGATTAGGGCCGGTTGAGAATTAGTTTTAGAACGTGGTATGGATGAAAATTGCACAGGTTTTAGGAGCAAAATCCGGCTCACGCCACGCCCGAAACCTAATTCTCAATCGGCCCTAATCAATTATGACCAAATAGTATTGATAATACCGTCGACATATCTGGATCAGATCGCGGTTCATACTGATCCCACAATTCTTTTCCAACTCCAAACCAAGGCGGTGAAACAGGCTGTCCCTTATTCCAGAACTGCACCCGACGTTGAACATTGATATTGTTTCTATTACGATAAATCCACCTCAATTCCGCTCCCGTAATCGATCTCAATGTAGATCCACCAGATGTACACCCCCTTTTGTCTTGAATATTGGATTTATTAACCACTTCAGTCATATTAATTCCATCCAAAATAAAATGAACGGTCATTTTTGAATCAACCATCCACCCCAAACCGGACTTACATTTTCTTTTTAATACATCATCATTATAAATATACCTATCTTCAAACCTAATGAACTTACTTGACAGTATACTATGGTATTTATGATGTCTTGAAGTGAACTCTGAAAATTCAGCTTGATTTGTCGGCATTATTCTTTTTCTCTCCAACATATCTCTCTCTGCATCTGATATCGCATACTGATCGATTGTTGAAATATTCATCGGAGTTTTGGATGCAAAAAATTCCTTATACTTATTTGCATACACACCCCTCTGCTCAAATAAACCATACACTAAATCCCCGGCAACAAATTGCCGTTTAAATTCAGGATAAAAAGGCATCAAACAAACCTTGAAATATTGAATACTACGTACCGCAATAAACCTTAGTATTGCAAACTTCAACCACAACAATATATCAACAATCGTAAAGTTTAGTTTTTGAAGGCCTTCCGCCACTCATCGGGAATGCGCCGCGGATGGCCTTCTTTGGTAATCATCACGGCCTCGACCCGAGCCTCCGAAAGCAGGCGCTCACCGCAGGTAATTTTCTGCGCCATGATGACTCGCGCACCGCGAATTTCGCTGACGCGGGTTTCGATCAGAATAAGGTCGTCCATCTTCGCGGGCGATTTGTAGTCGATCTCCATGCGGCGAACGACCCATACCATTTCCTCGCCAAGCGCACCTTCGGCCAGTTCGATATGATGAACGTCCTGCAGGCGCAGGAAATCCGTGCGTCCACGCTCATAGAATTCGAGATAGCGACCGTGATAGACGAAGCCGGAAAAGTCCGTATCGGCATAATAGATGCGCGCATAGAGCAGATGCGCGCCATCCTTCAGTTCGCCGGATACGGCCTTTTGCTGTTTGTCGGTCATTCGTCTTCCATGAAGAGGCCAAACTGGCTTTGCTGGATGATTTCAGCGGGCGCAGGTAATCCGAGGTGCTGCCAGGCAACAGCCGTCAAAACGCGGCCGCGTGGCGTGCGCTGCAAAAACCCCTGCTGGATCAGATAGGGTTCGATAATATCTTCGATTGCGTCACGCGGCTCGGACAGACCCGCAGCGATGGTTTCGATCCCGACCGGACCGCCGCCGAAATTACGCGCGATGATATTGAGATAGCGCCGGTCAAGTTGATCCAGCCCGCGATTGTCTACCTCAAGACGTGACAGCGCCTCGTCGGCGGTCTTGCGATCGATGACATCTGCGCCTGCGACCAATGCAAAATCACGCACGCGGCGCAACAGCCGCCCGGCGATACGCGGTGTGCCGCGCGAACGGCGGGCGACTTCCAGCGCGCCATCCGGCGAAATGCCCATCTGCATGATGCGCGCGCCACGCCGAACGATATATTCCAGTTCCTCGACCGTATAGAAATTGAGCCGCGTCGGAATGCCGAAGCGGTCACGCAGCGGCGTGGTCAAAAGCCCGAGACGGGTGGTTGCCGCAACGAGGGTAAATTTGGCGAGATCGATCTTGACCGAGCGCGCGGCAGGCCCCTCACCGATGATCAGGTCGAGCTGGAAATCCTCCATGGCCGGATAGAGAATTTCTTCCACAGCCGGGCTAAGTCGATGAATTTCATCGATGAACAGCACGTCGCGCTCTTCGAGATTGGTCAGAAGAGCCGCCAGATCGCCCGCCTTGGCAATGACTGGGCCGGATGTGGAGCGGAAATTGACGCCCAGTTCCTTGGCCATGATCTGCGCCAGCGTTGTCTTGCCGAGTCCGGGAGGACCAACGAACAGGACATGGTCCAGCGCCTCACCACGCACTTTGGCGGCTTCGATAAAGACTTTCAGATTAGCGCGCGCCGCCGCTTGGCCCACGAAATCGTCAAGCGTCTGCGGGCGTAGCGTATTGTCTTCGTCTACGCGTCTATCGGCATCGATGAGAGGGTTGCGGTCGCTCATGCCTTCCTCCTCGCATGAACATTTCGCTCAGGCAAGTAAATCACCGCGACAATTCCTTCAGACCCAGGCGGATGAGCTTGGCCGAATCGGCATTCTCCCCTGCTTCCTTCAGTGCAGCTGCAACGGCATTGGCGGCCTGATCCCGCGAATAGCCAAGATTGGAAAGTGCCGACACAGCGTCGGCAACCGGTGCCGGAGCAGCGCCCGCGCCAAGTTCCTGCTTGAGCCCGATTGTGCCGCTTGCCTCTCCGGCAAAGGCGGGAGCCTTATTCTTGAGTTCGGTCACGATACGCTCTGCAACCTTCTTGCCGACGCCCGGCGCGCGTGACACCATCGCAATGTCTCGCAGTGCAATCGCATTGGCCAGTTCCGACGGCGACAGCGTGCCCAGCACCGCCAACGCCACCTTGGCGCCCACACCCTGCACATTCTGCAACAGGCGGAACCATTCGCGCTCAAGCTGATTGGCGAACCCATAAAGGCGGATCACGTCCTCGCGGACATAGGTTTCGATGAACAGCACTGCCGCCTCGCCCGCACCGCCAAGGTTGCCCAGCGTCCGCGCCGAACAAAACGCCACATAGCCGACGCCATGCACATCGATGACGGCATGATCCTCGGCGATTTCATCGATCACACCCTTGAGCTTACCGATCATGGTCACCTACGCGATAAGTTGTTGCAACCGGCGGGCGCTTACAATGCTCTGCCGGTGATGCGCATGGCAAATGGCGATGGCCAGCGCATCGGCGGCATCGCTGGTATCGAACGATGCACGCGGCATCAGCACTTTCACCATCATATGGATCTGCTGCTTTTCACCGTGACCGACACCGATCACGGCTTTCTTGACCGCATTCGGCGCATATTCCGCGACAGGAAGACCTGCCTGCGCCGGAGCCAGCAAGGCAATGCCGCGCGCCTGACCGAGCTTCAGCGTTGCCGTTGCATCCTTGTTGACAAAGGTGTGTTCGACGGCTGCCTCATGCGGCATATATTCATGCAGGACCTTGGAAAGCCCTTCATGCAACTGGCAGAGACGCGATGCCAGATCCATCTCGGCATTCGAGGTCACGGTTCCCGAACTGATAAAATGCAGTGAATTGCCCAGCGATTCGACAATGCCCCAGCCGGTGCGGCGAAGGCCCGGATCGATACCAATGATGCGAATCGTTTCTTTCATAAGCGAACCCTATCCTCAGACGGATTCACTTGACAGCAGAAAAGTGAACAAAAGAGAAACATACGCCACGAAGGCGCATATGATCAGTGGTTATGAAGCGCCAAAAGCGGTTTTAAGCAATACGATCTGTTCGGAAACCGGATTGCCACGCGGAACGCCCTGCAGTGAAACAACTTCGCCGTAAACTTCGCGGTCCATGCGGCGCACGCGTGCCTGTAGACGCATGGACCTTTCAACAAGTTCCCTGAACGCTGCGGGCAACTCAGACCAGCCCTGTGCATTTTCCCCAGCCGACGGCGTGTCGAGACGCACCTTGGCCTTTTCGGCAGCGACCTGCTGACGGGTCATCTCGCCGCTGCGAGCGGCGCGCTGGAGGAGCAACCAGGAAGCGATCTGCATCAGGCGTGTGGTCAAGCGCATCGATTCGGCGGCATAAAGCGTTGCAGCCACGCGGGAAAGATTACGCGCATCCTCACGGCCCTCGCCGTCGAGATAGCTTGCAGCTTCCTCCACCATATCCATGCCTTCGGCATAGATCGGCTTGAACGAATCCGAAAAGACCATGCGCTCCGCGAGGCTGATCATGTTGCTCGGCATCTGGCCCTGTTCGCTAATCACTGCTCTGCCACCTTGCATGACCGCCTGCATCGGCGGCCCATTCCGTTGCCGTATTCGCCCAGTGGGATATGCCAGACGGATACGAATGAAACCATTGAACCGCTGTTCGACCATGGGGGAGGCTGAGACGGAACAGCTGTGCTAAACAAGTCCACGATAAACTGCACCTTCATACACGGTCGCGCAAGTTTATGTTTAACATTCGGTTAACATTTTAGCAGGCTTTTGACGAAAGCGCAGGCGCGGCAAAAAGCGCATAAAAAAAGAGCCGCGATGGCGGCTCTCAGGAGTTTAACAGGGAGGCGTCAAACAGAGTGGCTAAACCACTCGGTAAGAATCCAGCCGAACTGGATGTAAACCATTTAACATTCTTAAGATTAATGAATGGTTAATTTCTGCGCCACACTGTGGATAATTCCGCGCAATCCGGCACTTTTCACCCGAAGAGAAGCCGCCCGGAACGGGCGGCTGACCAGTGGTGGTTAATAGCGCTGCATCGCAGGCTTCGAGCTTGGGGCAACCTGCATCTTGACGGGTTCGGCAGCAGGAACCGCAGGCTTTGCCGAAGCGGGCGCGCCCTTCTTGCTCCAGCCGATGGTCGGCAGCCATTCAAGATAGTAAGCCAGAGCGAACTGCATGACGATGCCGGTCGCAATCAGCAGCGTGTCATAAGGCAAGCCGCCCGGATTCACGAGCTTCATCACCTGCGCGACCATCGCCAGCAGCGTACCGGCGATGAAGACCGGGAGCGAGTGTTTGCCGAGAATCGCCAGCGGATTGTCCGGCGCGGTTCTGGCGATGTTGTTCAGCGTCGGAACAACGGCGATGAGATAGGCAATCGCCAGCACATGCAGGAGACGCGGACCCGACAGGAACGTCTTGTCGAAACCGGTGATGACCATCGGCATCCCCATGGACATGTCAATGCTCCAGAGCGGGATGCGCACCCAGGCGAGCGCCAGCACCAGATAGCCGACGGCAAGGCCGATCAGCAGCGGATGCTTCGGCAGTTCGCCTCCGCGGCGCACATGCATCACGCCTGCAATACCGATCGCGAACAGGAACTGCCACGACAGCGGATTGAGGAACCAGACGCCTTCGGTCGGATAGTTGACCGGTGCGACATGATAGAGGCCCGACAGGAACCAGACCGTGCCGGAAACGCCGAGCATGAGCGGCAGGCTGATGCGCGCCAGGAGAAGCAGGATCGGCGTCAGAACCAGCATCACGGCATACATCGACAGGATGTTGTTATAGCCAAGCTGATGGCCCATCGTGACGATGCCGAACAGCGCTTCGACCGGATGCTTGACCAGCGGCGCGATATTGATCTGCGTGAGCAATTCCGACCGCTTCAGGAAGATGGCGGCAGAGGCAAAGATGGCGATGGTCGCCATGGTGGTCATGATATGCGTGGTGTAAAGCACACCCGCACGGCGCCACATCTTGAGCGAGAGGAGCAGGCGGTTGCCGGGCGCGAATTTCGATCCATAGGCAAGCGCCACCGCCATGCCGGAAATCAGCACGAAAGCCTCGGCAGAATCGGAGAACCCGAGATTCCTGTGCGTGAGATTCTCGTAGATCGTGCCGGGCACATGGTTGATGAAGATCGTTAGCAGCGCGAGCGCACGGAACACGTCGATGCGCGTGTCGCGCATTTTCGCGGGTTGTGCGGGCATCGCTTCTCTAGCGGTCGCAATATTCATTTACCAGCCTGCCTATCTTTGAGGAAAGCACCTGCACTTGGGACTGCAAGACTTTCCAATCTTCTTCGTGTTATTCCGGATGGGTGGCCGGAACAGTTCCACACGTTTTCCAGGGCGTCAGTGCCCAGTATTGATGTGGGTTATATACCCGTTAATCCCGGCAGAACCGGGTTGGTTCCGATCAACTTTCGTTCCAGTGGATAACATTATGCCAGCCCGTACGCGCGGGAACCCAAAAGCGTTTTGCCAATGAATACTTGCGGAAGCCCGGTTGCGTCGCATAAATGCAATAAAACAAATAGATAGAGTGCCGCTTCTGTTTCCGATAAACAGAACGCTTCTATTGCCCGAATTCCATCATGTTTTTCCCGTTAGGCTTGGCTCATGAACACGCCCGCTCACCAGACTGAAACAGATCGCTGCCGCATCGTGCTGGTTGCGCCACCGCTTGCCGACGGCGCGGCCCTCGCCAAGCTTTTGACGGCGGCGCTCTCGGGCGGTGACGTCGCAAGCGTCATTCTCGACACCGGCGATCTCGACGAGGCCACCTTTCAGGCCGCAGCCGAAAGGGCCATTCCCGTCATTCAGGAGAAAGGCGCCGCAGCGCTGATCCTCAACGATACGCGCATCGCAGGACGCGTCGGGGCGGACGGCATCCACATTGAAGGCAAGGCCGCCGATCTGGCCGAGGCGATAGAAAAACACACGCCGAAGATGATTGTCGGCACAGGCAATCTGCGCGACCGCCATGGCGCGATGGAAATCGGCGAATTGCAGCCCGATTACGTCTTTTTCGGCAAGATCGGCGCGGACAACAAGCCGGACGCCCATCCGCGCAACCTGTCGCTGGCCGAATGGTGGGCGCAGATGGTGGAGATACCCTGCATTGCGCAAGCTGGCAGCGCGCTGGAAAGCATTATCCCCGCAGCCGAAACCGGCGCGGATTTCGTGGCCCTCGGACGCGCCGTCTTCGACGCCGAAGACCCGGCAAAAGCTATCGCGGAAGCCAACCGGCTGCTTGACGAAAAAGCGCCGCGCTTTGAAAACTGATCCTTTCATCAAGGTCTTGCCGATGCCCATGAAGAACAGATTTCTTCTCGCTGCCATTCTGACATTCGCGCTGCCGGTCCTCCCCGCTTTGGCCGCGGGCGAGCCGGTCCACGGTCAGAAGAGCAGCCAGCAGGGTAATCACCAGGACAAGAAGGCCGACAAGCCCGCCAAACCGGTCATGCTGCCGCAACCGGCGACCACGGAACCGATGCCGCCCATCGATCCGAGCCGCTTCGGCGACAAGCCGGCAGACGAAGCTTTCGGCGCGTTTCAGCGCGGCCTTTATCTGACCGCCTTCAATCTGGCCAAACCGCAGGCGGAAAAGGGCGACCCGGCATCGCAAACACTTCTGGCAGAAATTTATGCGCGCGGTCTTGGTGTCCCCGCCAACCAGAAACTGGCGGCACAGTGGTATGAAAAAGCCGCCAACAATGGAGTTGTCGAAGCGCAGTTCCGTTATGCAGCGCTGCTGCTTCAGGGCACTTATGTCGCGAAGGACCCCGTCAAGGCCGAGAAACTGATGAAGAAAGCGGCCGAAGGCGGCAATGCCATGGCCCAGTTCAATTACGGCCAGATGCTGATGGTGAAAACGCCGGGCAAGCCGGGGCTGGACCTTGCCGTCCCATGGTTCGAGAAGGCGGCGGAAGCCAAACTGGCTGACGGGCAATATGCGATCAGCCAGATCTATGCCAATGGCACCCCCACTATTCCCCGCGATGACAAGAAGGCGCGCACCTATCTCCTGCTCGCAGCGGCGCAAGGCTACGATACGGCGCAGTTCGATCTCGGTCGCTGGCTGATCGAGGGACGCGGCGGCGACCGCGACTACGAACAGGGGTTTGGCTGGATGCGTCTTGGTGCGCAGCGCGGCATGGTGATGGCGCAGGCATGGCTCGCCCGCCTCTATCGCGATGGCATCGGCACCGAAGGCGATCTCGTGAAGGCTGCGGCCTGGTATATCGTCGCCCAGCGCGCCGGTTTCCGCGCGCCGGACCTCAATGATATGATGGACGGATTGGCTGACGATCAGATCAAGCAGGCCATAGAAACTGCCAACAATCTGCGCGTTCGCTGATTTTTGGGCGAATTTTCTGGCCGGACGAGCTCTCTTTTCGCGCTCAGGCTTGCACAAGGCGCAGTTTTATGGTCTTGGAGACGCGATTATCGCGGTTCGAGTATAAGGCAGGTGCGCAATCTCCGCGTATATAAGCGGGAGGTTGCTTTTTCGTCGTCGCCGAACCGCACATGGTTTCACATTTTCATTCCGGATCAAGCTCATGAAGATCAATGGTAACGAAATCCGCCCCGGCAATGTCATCGAACATGCTGGCGGCCTGTGGGTTGCGGTCAAAACCAACGCCGTCAAGCCTGGCAAGGGCGGTGCCTACAATCAGGTCGAACTCAAGAACCTCATCAACGGCACCAAGCTCAACGAACGTTTCCGCGCTGCCGAAACCGTCGAGCGCGTTCGTCTGGAACAGAAGGATTTCTCGTTCCTCTATGAACAGGGCGAAGCGCTGATCTTCATGGACACCGAATCCTACGAACAGCTTGAGCTGGCCAAGGATTTCGTCGGCGACCGTTCCGCCTTCCTGCAGGACGGCATGATGGTCACGGTCGAACTTTATGAAGAAAAGCCGATCGGCATCCGCCTGCCGGATCAGGTCACGCTCGCCATCACCGAAGCCGATCCGGTCGTCAAGGGCCAGACCGCTGCCTCGTCTTACAAGCCGGCTGTGCTCGAAAACGGTATCCGCATCCTCGTTCCGCCATTCATCGAATCCGGCGAGCGCGTGATCGTCGACACCAACGAACTGACCTACGTCAGCCGCGCTTAAGCCGCCCGATTATGCGGCGTCCACGGACGCCGCATGTCGCAACAATTGCGACCGTTCTTTCTCAGATCGCTCAATTCCCCCGACCGTCCGCCGCATATGTTTCTGGCTGGATGTTCGCTCCCTTTTTATAACTAACTGCGTGATCCCCTCCAAAATCCACGCTACGGGATCATGCTTACAAGGACAATGAAATGGCCCGCTCAGCCCTTCTCAACGTTATGGTACAGGCCGCTATGAAGGCCGGCCGCAGCCTCGCCCGTGATTTTGGCGAAGTCCAGAATCTTCAGGTTTCTCTCAAGGGCCCCGGCGACTATGTCAGCCAGGCAGACCGCCGCGCCGAAAAGATCGTCTACACGGAATTGAGCCGCGCCCGCCCGGATTATGGCTTCCTGATGGAAGAATCCGGTGAGGTTGAATCCAAGGACGGACAGCACCGCTGGCTGGTCGATCCTCTCGACGGCACCACGAATTTCCTGCACGGCATTCCGGTTTTCGCAGTCTCCATCGCACTCGAGCGACAGGGGCAGATCGTTGCCGGCGTCATCTACAATCCGGCCATGGACGAACTCTACACCGCCGAACGCGGTGGCGGTGCATTCCTGAACGACCGTCGCCTGCGCGTCGCATCGCGCAACAAGCTGGTCGATTCCGTCATCGGAACGGGTATCCCGCATCTGGGCCGCGGTCATCATGGCCATTATCTGGTCGAACTGCGCAACGTCATGGCTGAAACGGCAGGCATTCGCCGCATGGGAGCCGTCGCGCTTGATCTCGCCTATGTCGCGGGCGGCCGTCTGGATGGCTTCTGGGAAGACGGCATGCATCCCTGGGACCTCGGCGCGGGCATGCTGATGATCCGCGAAGCCGGAGGTTTTGTCTCGGACAAGAGCGGCGGACAGGATATTTTCGGCACCAAAACCATCGTTGCAGGCAATGAGGTCATTCAGAAAGCCTTGTTGAAGACGATTAATAAGCCGATCTGATCTAATTCCGGCATTATCAGTTTTCAATTCAGCGCGTCGTGTGAAAGCGGCGCGCTGAAGCATTTTTGCCTTCATTTTTTCGTATCCAGACGATTCCGCTTCATGAATTAATGAAGTAGGCTCCTGTTCAAACACGCGACCATGGAGCGCAACGCATGAGCGATTTGAGACTTTCCCGGGACCGTCTGGACGAGGGACGCAATTTCGACCCCTACCGCCTGTCGAGCCCGCGCATCGTCATTCTGTCCATGGTGATCTTCATTATTATCGTTGCCTTTCTGGCCGCGATCCTGATGCGCCAGATCCACACTTTCTTCGTCACCAATCCCGGTCTCAACGGTCTGATCCTCGGCGTTCTGCTGGTCGGCATCCTGCTCGCCTTCGGACAGGTGCTGCGCCTCCTCCCCGAAATCCGTTGGGTTAATTCATTCCGCGACGGTGACCGTGACGGCACGACACGCCCACCCGTCCTGCTGGCCCCCATGCGCGCTTTGATCGGCCGCCGCCAGTCGATGGCGCTTTCCACTGCGTCCATGCGCTCGATCCTCGATTCCATCGCGACGCGTCTCGATGAAAGCCGGGATATATCGCGCTATCTGATCGGGCTTCTGGTCTTTCTCGGACTTCTCGGCACATTCTGGGGCCTTCTGGAAACGGTTGGGTCCATCGGGCGCACCATTCAGACGCTCGATCCCAATTCCGGCAGCACCGGCGACGTTCTCGATGCGTTGAAGGCGGGCCTGCAGGCTCCGCTTTCCGGCATGGGTACGGCTTTCTCATCGTCGCTGTTCGGTCTCTCCGGCTCGCTCATTCTCGGCTTCCTCGATCTTCAGGCGGGCCGGGCGCAAAACCGCTTCTATACGGAACTGGAGAACTGGCTTTCCTCCGTCACCGATCTCGGTTCCGATATCGGAGCCGATCCGAATGGCGGTACGGAAGAAATCCGCGTTCTGGCTGACAGGCTGCAGAACCTGCATGGTGGCGACGCACCCACGCAGCGCACTACGGCAGCGCTGGCCAATCTCGCAGAAGGCATACAGGGCCTCGTCAAGAACATGCGCAGCGAACAGCAGATCATGCGTGACTGGGTGGAAAAACAGGCCGACGAGCAGAAAGCGATCCGCCAGACGCTTGATCGTCTGACCAAGGCCATCGGTGAGCGCTCGCATGACCACAAATCCGAGCGCTCGGACAAGGCGGAGTAAGCCGCCATGTCCCTCGCCCGCAACCGCCGCTCACAGAGGCATGTCGATTACTGGCCGGGCTTCGTCGATGCCCTGACGACGCTGCTGCTCGCAATCATGTTCCTGCTCACCGTCTTCGTGCTGGCACAATTCCTGCTCAGCCGCGAGGTCAACAACAAGGACAGCGTGCTTGCACGCCTCAACAGCCAGATACAGGAATTGACGCAGCTTCTGTCGCTTGAGCGCAGCAATTCGCAAGACATGCAGGATACCATCGCCAATCTGCAGGCTTCGCTGTCCAGCGCGGAAAGTGAGCGTTCGCGCCTGCAAAGCCTTTTGAACGAAGGCAGCGGTGCTGGTGCTGCAGCAGAAAAGCGTGCCGGTGAACTGTCCGAAAGCCTTGATGCCGAAAAGCAGGTTAGCGCCCGCGCGCTCAGTCAGGTGGAGCTGCTGAACCAGCAGATTTCAGCGCTTCGCCGGCAGATCGCAGCGCTTGAAGACGCGCTCAATGCTTCTGAAAGCCGGGACCGCGAATCGAATGCCAAGATAGCCGATCTCGGTCGCCGCCTGAATGTCGCGCTGGCGCAGCGTGTACAGGAGCTGAATCGCTATCGTTCCGATTTCTTCGGTCGTCTGCGGGAAATCCTGTCGGACAAGGAAAATATCCGTATTGTCGGCGACCGTTTCGTTTTCCAGTCAGAAGTGCTGTTTCCCACGGGCTCAGCCGATATCAATCCTGCTGGCCAGATCGAGATGAAGAAACTCGCCGATGCGGTGGTTCAGCTCAATCAGGAAATACCTGACGACATCAACTGGGTGCTTCGTGTGGACGGCCATACCGACGACGTGCCGCTGGCAGGTACGGGGCGCTTCCGCGACAACTGGGAGCTTTCATCAGCCCGCGCCACCGCCGTGGTCAAATTCCTGATCGCCAATGGCGTCCCGGCCAATCGGCTCGTTGCAGCTGGCTTCGGGGAATATCAGCCGCTCGACGCCTCCGATACACCCGATGCCCGCGCCAAAAACCGGCGCATCGAGCTGAAACTAACCGAGCGATAAAGACAGAACGGGAGGGCAAGACCCTCCCGTTTTTATTTGGCGGTGAAGGCGCCTGCCCCGGCCTCGAATTGCAGCTTGGCCAGACGGGCATAGATACCGCCCTTTTCGACAAGGCTTTGATGCGTGCCTTCTTCGACAATATGGCCATGGTCGAGTACGAGAATGCGGTCGGCCTTGAGCACAGTCGCAAGTCTGTGAGCAACGACAAGCGTCGTGCGATCAGCCATCAAGCCGTCCAGAGCCTTTTGCACAAGCATCTCGCTTTCGGCATCAAGCGCCGATGTCGCTTCGTCGAGCAGCAAGATGGGTGCAGCACGGAGGATTGCCCGCGCGATGGCAATGCGCTGGCGCTGGCCGCCTGAAAGCGTCACCCCGCGTTCACCCACTTCCGTGTCATAGCCCTTGTCGAGCGCCATGATGAAATCATGCGCAAGGGCTGCCTTTGCCGCTGCCACAATCTCCTCGTCGCTCGCTCCGGGTCTACCGAAGGCGATGTTTTCCCGCACGCTGGTAGCGAAAATCGCGACGTCCTGCGGCACGGTTGAGATGCGCGCACGAACGGCCTGTGGGTCGGCATCAGGCAAAGCCACGCCGTCGATCAGGATCTTACCCGACTGCGGATCGTAATAGCGCATGACGAGCGCGAAGATCGTGCTCTTGCCTGCACCCGAGGGACCGACAATCGCGACCGTCTCGCCGGGCTTCACAGTGAAGCTGACACCATTGAGCGACGGCGCATCCGGTCGTGTCGGATAGGAGAAGTGTACCGAATCGAACACTATCTCGCCACGCGGCGGCATCGGCATGGCAACTGGCCGGGCTGGCGCAGCAATACCGGGCTCTTCGTCCAGAATTTCGACAAGCCGTTCCGTCGCACCTGCTGCCTGCGCCAGTTCCCCACCCACTTCCGACAAGGCACCGAAGGAACTGCCCGCGAACACTGCATATAGCACGAACTGACCAAGCGTACCGGCAGTCATCGTACCTGCCAGCACATCGCGCGAACCGAACCAGAGCACAGCAACAATGCTTGAAAAGATCAGAAAAATGGCGAAAGCCGTCAGAATTGCGCGCGCCTGAATGGAGGATCGTGCCGCCTGAAAGGCCTTCTCCACCGCACTGCCGAAGCGCCCAACCACCATGTCCTCGTTGGTGAAAGCCTGCAAGGTGCGCATCGCGCCAATCTGTTCACTGGCATAGGCATTGGCGTTCGCCAGCATGTCCTGCGTCATGCGGGAGCGGCGACGCACCGAACGCCCGAAGGCAATAAGCGGAATAACGATGATCGGGATAGCGGCAATGACCAGAGCGGAAAGCTTCGGGCTTGTAACAACCATCATCGCCAGCGCACCGACACCCAAAATCATGTTGCGCAGAGCGACAGAGGCCGTAGCGCCCACCACTGACTTGATCTGTGTCGTGTCGGAGGACAGGCGCGAAAC
Source organism: Brucella oryzae (assembly GCF_041929965.1). Taxonomy (NCBI): domain Bacteria; kingdom Pseudomonadati; phylum Pseudomonadota; class Alphaproteobacteria; order Hyphomicrobiales; family Brucellaceae; genus Brucella; species Brucella oryzae. The sequence continues at coordinate 76,415 of NZ_JBHEEO010000011.1, forward strand.
GATTTCGCCGGACTGCGACCGGTCGAAGAATTCCGGCGAAAGCGCCGTCACATGCGAAAAGACCGCATTGCGCAGATCCGCAACCACCCGCTCGCCGAGCGAAATCACGAAGAAATAGCGCAGGCCAGACGCCAGCGCGAGAATGAGCGCCAGCAGCACCAGCATACCGAAATAATTATTGACGAAGATCGCATTCGAGCCGGTAAAGCCATGGTCGATCATGCGCCGCAGCGCGACGGGCACGGCAAGGGTCGTCATTGCGGCCAGAACCAGCGAAAACAGCGCGCCTACAACCAGCCCCTTATAGGGCGCCAGAAACGGCATCATTCGTTTCAGAGGCTTCAGCGAGCGGCGTTTGCGGCTTTCTTCTGTAGTCAATTCGTGATTCATATCAATTTCAGTATCCCGGTCGGCCATTCTTATGATTGCGCCCTTGTTATTGCCGTGCGCCTGATGTATAGGCTCGCCAACCCTTTTGGAAGCCGTTGCCTATAGGTAATGGGTCTTCATATCTGCCATTGGGCGAAAGTGCCGCAGTTTCGATAGTCAAGGCTGCGCTTTTCTCCCCAGACTTTCAGGATTGAGAAGATGAAAGCCAATATCCATCCCGACTACCACACCATCAAGGTCGTGATGACCGATGGCACCGAATACATGACCCGCTCGACTTGGGGCAAGGAAGGCGATACGATGAACCTCGATATCGACCCGACCACCCATCCGGCCTGGACGGGCGGCTCGCAGACACTGCTTGATCGCGGCGGTCGCGTTACCAAGTTCAAGAACCGTTTCGGCAATCTCGGCATCTAATCCGGTTTGCATGGTTCAAAAAACCCCGCTTCGGCGGGGTTTTTTATTGCCGGTTTCCACTGCCTGCATAAAAAACTCCCGGACAAGCCGGGAGTTTCAAAAATCCGTGAGCGTCGAAATCAGGCGCTCAGCTTTTCCATGACTTCGTCGCTGACTTCGAAGTTGGTGTAGACGTTCTGCACGTCGTCATCATCTTCGAGCACGTTGAGAAGCTTGAGAACGGAACGGGCCTTTTCCTCGTCCAGTTCGGTATTGGTCTGCGGCTTCCAGATCGTCTTGATCGATTCGGCTTCACCGAGAGCAGCTTCCAGAGCCTTGGACACTTCGCCGATATCCTCGAAGGCGCAGATGATGACGTGTTCTTCCTCACCGGACTGTACATCGTCGGCACCGGCTTCGATGGCCGCTTCCATGACCTTGTCGGCGTCGCCGACGGAAGCCTTGTAGACGATCTCACCGACGCGGTCGAACATGAAGGAAACCGAGCCCGTTTCACCCAGCGATCCGCCCGACTTCGTGAAGGCTGCGCGCACATTCGATGCCGTGCGGTTGCGGTTATCCGTCAGTGCTTCCACGATGACCGATACGCCACCGGGACCACGGCCCTCGTAGCGCACTTCATCATAATTCTCGCCGTCATTACCGGCAGCCTTCTTGATGGCGCGCTCGATATTGTCCTTCGGCATGGACTGCGCCTTGGCGTTCTGGATCGCCAGACGCAAACGCGGGTTCATTGCAGGGTCAGGCAGACCCTGCTTGGCAGCAACGGTGATTTCGCGCCCGAGCTTGGAAAACATTTTCGACCGCACCGCATCCTGACGGCCCTTGCGGTGCATGATATTCTTAAACTGTGAATGGCCGGCCATGGCACCCCTGTTCTGTTTAAAATGCTGCGCACGGAGAAAGCGTCACGCATGAAACAGAGATCAAGCAGAGAAGGGCCGCAATGGGGCCACAGTGCTTTCCGTGCAGAATGGCGGCGTTATAAGGAATTCAAGCTCATTCGTCCAGCAAAAGCGCTGCTGCCCCCGATTCTCTGTCAATAAAGGCAATATCGCTCGACCCAACAGGCAAAGCATATTATCTATAAATTCATGATTCAGCCTGCCCAAAACACTCCCGGCGAAACCATCGCAGCCCGCATCAGCCGCATTCTTGCCGACCGCATCATCGCAGGCGAGATCGAACCCGGCACGAAACTGCGCCAAGATCACATTGCCGAAGAATTCGAGACCAGCCATGTGCCGGTGCGCGAAGCATTCCGGCGGCTGGAGGCGCAGGGCCTTGCCGTTTCCGAGCCGCGGCGCGGCGTGCGGGTTGCATCGTTCGATATCAGCGAGATCAGGGAAGTGGCAGAGATGCGGGCCGCTTTGGAAGTCTTGGCGTTGCGGCATGCCGCACCGCACATAACACAGGCAACGCTCGACGCCGCCGAACAGGCCACGCTGGAAGGCGACAAGTCACGCGACGTCAGAAGCTGGGAAGATGCCAATCGCCGCTTCCATCGACTCATCCTCGAACCATGCAACATGCCGCGCCTGCTTGCAGCCATCGACGATCTCCATGCTGCCAGCGCCCGGTTTCTTTTCGCCACCTGGCGGTCGGAATGGGAAACCCGCACCGACCACGACCATCGCGCGATCCTTACTGCACTGCGTCAGAATGATGTCGAGAGCGCGGTTACAATTCTCGCCCGCCATGTGCAATGGATCGGACATCGTCCGGTCAAAACCGCATCGGGCAAGACGCGCGATTCGTTTGCGATTGTCGGCTGACTGACCCCAGTGCTACGCACCCTTCTGTTGCCCCTATTGCGTTTATTGTCAGGAACGCTAAAAAGATATAGATCGTACCCTAATTTTATCTATAATTTGAGGAAACCATGGCGACCTTCGCTCCGTCTCAGACATCCTTCAGCCCGCTCAATCTGGAATCCCGTTCCCCTGCAATGCGTCTTGCAGCCGTTGCGCTTGGCACTCTGGTACTCGCCGTCTCGTCGCAGATCGAAGTGCCGATGATTCCGGTTCCGATCACGCTGCAGACCCTGATCGTTCCCCTGATCGGCGCGCTCTATGGCTGGCGTCTTGGCATGGCAACAGTTCTGGCCTGGCTCGGCGAAGCCATGCTCGGCCTTCCGGTTCTCGCAGGCGGCGCCGGTGGTCTTCCGCATTTTGCAGGCCCGACCGCAGGCTATCTCGTTTCCTTCCCGATCATTGCCGCTCTGACCGGCTATCTGGCCGAACGTGGCTGGAACGGTAACCGCGTCGGCCTCGCCTTCGTTTCATTCCTTATCGCCAATGTAGTCTGCCTTGCACTTGGCGCAGCTTGGCTGTCCAGCATCATAGGCGTTGAAAAGGCAATTGCCTTCGGCGTGACGCCATTCCTCATCGGAGCCCTCATCAAGTCGGCCCTTGGTGCTGCCATCCTCAAGGCCATCGCCCGCGACGGCAAGGCCTGATCGAAGAAGTGACAGTACGCCTGCGCGGCCATCATCTCCTGTGCATGCTGACTTATGTCGGCAAAGGCTACAGCTCGGCTTTCGTCGAAAACTACGACAGGATTGCCGGGCGGCTGAGCAAAGGGGAAGATATTCTTCTGGTTGATGGCCCCGACGACATTTGCGCGCCCCTGCTTTGCGGGAGCGATTGTCATTGTTACGAAGCAAGCGTCCGCGAACGTGACCGCCTTGCAATGGAAGCTGTAGGCAACCTTCTCGGCCAGACGCTTTCCACGCAAAACCCTTTCGGGCTCGACGCAAAGCGACTGGCCTTGATGCGCCATGCTTTTGCAGAAGGTGTCCTGCGCGACGCTTGCGAGCGCTGCGAGTGGTCGAACCTCTGCACGAGAATTGCCACAATAGACCAGTTTCACGGCGTTAAAATAACAAGGCCATCCGTCTCAGGATGAGACGGATGGCCTTGTTGCATATTGCTTTTTGTTACTGATTCTTGCGCTTTCGCCGCGCCAGCATGTTGAGCGCCTCGACCAGCGCCGAAAAGCCCATTGCAGCGTAGATGTAGCCCTTCGGGACGTGGAAGCCGAAACCATCGGCAATCAGCGTCATACCGATCATCAGCAGGAAGCCCAGTGCCAGCATGACGATCGTCGGGTTCGCCGCGATGAACCGCGACAGCGGATCGGCTGCGAGCAGCATGACGGTAACGGCTGCGACAACGGCAATGACCATGATGGCGATCTCGTCTGTCATACCGACAGCGGTAATGATCGAATCGACCGAGAAGACCAGATCGAGAATCAATATCTGCACAATGGCAGCGCCCATGGTGAGCTGAGCTACCTTGCCGCCGATATTTTCCTTGCCGTCATCGGGATCGACCGTGTGGTGAATCTCCTTGGTCGCTTTCCAAACGAGGAACAAACCACCGGTAATCAGGATGATATCGCGCCAGGAGAAGCCGTGTCCGAACGCCTCGAAAATCGGGTCCTTGAGCTGGACGATGATCGAGATGGTGAAAAGAAGCGCCAGGCGCAGAATAAGCGCCGCACCGATACCAATGCGCCGGGCACGGGCCTGCTGCGAAGCGGGAAGCTTGTTGGTGAGGATCGAGATGAAAATCAGATTGTCGATACCGAGGACGACTTCCATCGTCACCAGCGTAACCAGCGCGGCCCAGCCGGCAGGGGTCGAAAGAAATCCCAGATACTCGGCAAAAAAATCCATTGAGTTGCGTCCCCTTGCGAAAAAACTCGTTGCAAGGAGATAGGAACGCGAAGAGCCCGTTCAACCGGCAGAAAGCTGTCAGGTCAAAATAGCCACTCGATTGTAGATAACATCATACTTCGAGCTAAAATAAGACGTTATCGCCAGAATACCGGAATGGTTTCTTCCAGATGCGCACCAATACGCAAGGGGGCAGCCTTTTCTGCAAGCCCCGTGCGATCCGAAATCTCTATGCCCACGCCGCAGACCGTAGCCGGACCATTTGCCGCCTCGAAACGCCCTTTCGGCACTTTCGACAGGAAACGGTTGAGCGGCTCTTCCTTGTCCATGCCAAGCGAAGAATCGTAATCGCCACACATGCCCGCATCGGACATATAGGCTGTGCCATTACGCAAGATCTGGCAATCGGCGGTCGGGACATGCGTATGCGTGCCGACCACGGCGCTGGCGCGACCATCAACAAAATGGCCGAAACACTGCTTCTCGCTCGTCGCCTCAGCATGGAAATCGAAGAAGACCGCATCGGCTTGCTCGCCAAGCGGGCAGGCTTCCAGAATTTTTTCCGCCGCGATGAATGGATCATCAAGATCGGGATGCATGAACACCCGGCCCATGACGTTCGACACCAGAACGCGGGCACCGTTCTTGGCGATATAAAGCCCCTCGCCTTTCCCGGCCGTGCCTTTCGGGAAATTTGCCGGGCGCAAAAAGCGGTCTTCGCGCTTGGAGAAATCCAGCGCCTCGCGCTGATCCCAGACATGATTGCCGGTCGTGACGACATCGGCGCCAGCACGAATGGTATCGTGGAAAATCTCTTCCGTAATGCCAAAACCGCCCGCGGCGTTTTCGCCGTTGACGATAACGAAGTCCAGCTTCAGATCGGAAATCAGCCCCGGCAGTTTTTCATATACTGCGGTGCGGCCCGACCGGCCCACCATATCACCAAGAAAAAGCAATCTCATGGAAATGCCTTATAAACCTGCGCCAAGCGAACGCAAGCCGCTCTCGGTCAGGATCTGGTCGAGCGCAATATCGTGCGGCTCATCGGGCACATGCTCGACTTCCTGGCAATCGAAGGCCATGCCGATCAAAAGGGGTTGCAGACCGCGTTCCGTAAAACGTGCCAGCGCGCGGTCGTAATGCCCAGCACCATAGCCGAGCCGATGCCCGCGCCGGTCGAAACCTGCAAGCGGCATCAGCATGATCGCCGGATCGACCACCGGCGCATCTTCGCCCGGACCCATCGTGCCGAAACCCGTCTGACGCAATCTGGCATCGGGCAGATATTCGCGAAAAGCGATCGTTTCCTTATCCAGAACAACGGGAAGACAAAGTCGCGCACCCTTGGCGCGAAGTGCCGACAACAATGGGCGCGGGTCGATTTCAGAACGGATCGGCCAGTAGCCAGCAATCAAGGTGCCTTTGGGAACATCAATTGCTGCCTCGCCCTTGTTCGCAGCCGCCAGAGAGGCCTCGTAATGAAAGCGCGGATCAAGCGCATCGCGAACCGCCAGAACCTTGCGTCGAAGCTCCTGCTTTTCCAGTCCGAGACTACGCTCCGTTGCTGTCATTCCAAACCACTCCCTGATGCCACTTTGCATCACGCAGTGGAACCGTATTAAGCCGCTCCGTCAAGTGATCCTTCCGTCCTGCGTGCGATCTTCTCCGAACGGTCGCGAATGACCTTCAAAACGACGCCGTGGAAATCATTCAGGAACAGCTTGCCCCACAGATCACAGTAGAAATCGATCGGCGTGGCGATCTGATAATGGGTCGTCAGTGTCAGGCGCGTATGACCATTCGCCAGCGGTTCTAGACGATAATCACCCTGCGCAAGCTTCAGATAGGTGCTGTCGACCTTGATATGCGCTTCCACCTCAGGCGGTATAGAGCCGGGACCGAAGCGGAAATCCCAGGCCAGAAGCCGGTTTTCTTCCCATTGTGTGACAATTTCCTGAAAATTGACGCCATGCGTCCATTGCAAGTCGCGTACCGCGCCGATGCCGGTACCATTCAGCCTTGCATCCATCGGCTGTGGCACGCCAAGAATGCCATGGCTGAATGTCCACGCCAGCTCGTCCGGGCGTACATTGCGTATTTCAACCGTCTGCTGCCAGACGACTTCCGGTGCCGCTGCAATCTCGATCACCGTGGTCACAGCACCATCATGCGGCGTGTAGGACATCTGAAGTTCGGCTGGCAGAACGAGCAGCGGCAACGCGACCACCAGCGTCGTGGTGCGACGCGAACGAAACTGTCGGATGGTCCACAAGGTCACCGCCGAACCCAGCGCCGAAAACACCATGAAGAACGGAGCCGCCATGGCCACGCAAATTCCGGCCTCATGGAAAAGGATCATGCTGGTAACGACAAGCCCGGCGATAATGGCCCATCCCATACGGACATGCCGCCACAGGCTTTTTTGCGCACGCGGGTCGGAAAGGCTGGACGCAAGGCTGGCAACAGCCATCGGTAACAGCATCAGGCCTGCAATGACAGGCATTACATCCACATAATGACGCGACCAGATCATGACATAAAGCAGCAGACCGTAGACGAAAGCGATGGGTATCGCGACGGCCAGTCTTTCCGATGTTTCGGGCGATGCTGTTTCAGGAGATTTCATCAAGATGCGCAAATCGTTAGAGCTTTGCGCCTGTTTACGAACAAACTGTCCGTTGGATCAAGCTCATAGCTATCCAGCGACAGCCAGAGGAAAAGAAAGCGGCGACCACGACGACCGATGGTAGTGATTGATCCCGGGAACCTACAAAGTAGGTGGGCGCCATATGCGAAAGCCCGCAAGCCTTCACAGGGACAGCTCCCTTAGAGATCAATAAGGCCCCGGGGATGCTGTTACACCTGTCGGGAAGCGCAGTTCGCCAACGGCCAATATAATAGCTGGTCAAGGGGAACACCAGTGGCTTGCACTGGCTCAACAGGAAATCTTTTCGGAAATATCCGAAACAGGCTCAGCTGTTACGCGGCGCAATGCGTGATGCCACCTGTTCGATGCGCGATGCGACATCCGACAACATGCCAGTGAGAGCGGCATCATTGCTGTCGGCGCGGCTCAAAGCCTCATCGCGGGACCGGCGCAAGGTTTCCGCCTCATTTTCAAGCCCCGTGATCCGCTTTTGCATTTCCGCCAGCTCGTCCATCACCATGATCCCGGCCATGACGGTCAGGCGCAGATCGCCGATTTCGCCGAAGGAGTTCTTGAGATGGGTCACATATTGATCGAAACGGTCGGCAAGTCCGGACAGGTGTTCTTCCTGTCCTTCGTCGCAGGCCATGCGGTAGGCCTTGCCATCGATGGTAACGGTTACGGTCGCTATGGTAGCCTCCTATCGGTCCAGAACGGCGCGGATTGTCTCCATCGCAGTCACGAGGCGGCGCGAAACCTCCCGGTTCGCGGCTTCCAGCCGCTCTGCGCGCGCTTCCGACTGATCGAGTTCCTGGGCGAGACGGCTGCGATCCGCATTCATACGCTGCACCTCCTCCTCGGCCTCGGCGAAGTCGCCTTCCTTGTCCAGCCGCAGATCGACCGCTTGTTCAAGCGTATTGAGTGCCTTTTCCAGCCGTTCCAAGACTTGCCTGAGGGTCGTTTCGGGTGCCATCCATATCCTTTCCAATGCCACTTCTCGGGCCAATTCGCAGGCCAACTCTGGGCATCGAATCGCGCCTGCGGGACGGGCATCTTTGAAAAGATTGTAATAATCGCCCGCCCGATAAGCAACAAATGAGGGGCTGATCTGAACGTTCATGCACTGTTATCGGTGCAAAAACGGCTTTTCAGTGATTGTTCTACAGCTTTCCACACAACTCAATCGATTAGTCGCGGACAGTTTATTGCTCAAAAGTCATCGGTTTATTGACTCCTTATACGCAGGTGCTATGTGTCCCGATGCCTTCTGGAGCATGATCCCGAAACGCATAAAGCCGTTTTGGATACGGATCGTGCTCAGGCAAAAGGCATCGCCGCAACCCCCGTTAACCCCTCCCAAGGAAAGACGGCTGAGACCATGACCAATACCGACAAACAAAACCAGATGGCTAATGCAATCCGCTTCCTCTCCATGGATGCGGTAGAGAAGGCCAATTCGGGCCATCCCGGCCTGCCTATGGGCGCAGCCGATATAGCGACGACGCTTTATACCCGTTTTCTCTCGCATGACCCAAAGAACCCGCACTGGCCGGATCGCGACCGTTTCGTGCTTTCCGCTGGGCACGGCTCGATGCTGCTCTATTCGCTGCTCTATCTTTCGGGCTACGAAGACATCACCATCGACGAGATCAAAAATTTCCGTCAGCTCGGTTCGCGCACGGCAGGCCATCCGGAATACGGTCACGCCGCCGGTATCGAAACGACGACCGGCCCGCTTGGACAGGGCATCGCCAATGCCGTCGGCATGGCGCTTTCCGAACGCATCCTCAATGCACAATTCGGCGACAGCCTCGTCAACCACTACACCTATGTGATTGCCGGTGACGGCTGCCTCATGGAAGGCATCAGCCAGGAAGCTATCGCGCTTGCCGGTCATCTGAAGCTGAACAAGCTGATCGTGTTCTGGGATGACAACAACATCTCGATCGACGGCCCGGTCACGCTTTCCGACAATACCGATCAGCCCGCCCGTTTCGCCGCTTCCGGCTGGAACACGATGGCAGTCGACGGTCATGACCAGGATGCGATTGCCAAGGCTATCGAACTGGCCAAGGTTTCCGAAAAGCCGACACTCATCGCCTGCAAGACGACCATCGGCTTCGGTGCACCGAACAAGGCTGGCACCAACAAGGTGCATGGCTCACCGCTTGGCGCAGAAGAAATCGCAGCAACCCGCAAGTCGCTCGGCTGGAGCGCCGAGCCTTTCGTCGTCCCGGCAGAAGTGCTGGACGGCTGGCGCGTTGCCGGCCTGAATGCCGCCAAAAAGCGTCAGGAATGGGAAAAGCGTTTCGCTGCCGCTGACGCGAACACCCGCGCTGAATTCGAGCGCCGGATGCGTGGCGACCTGCCTTCCAACTTCGATGCAGCCATCGTCGAATACAAGAAGAAGCTTTCCGCCGACAAGCCGAAGGTTGCAACCCGCAAGTCTTCCGAAATGGCTCTGGAAGTCATCAACGGCGTCGTGCCGGAAACCATTGGCGGTTCCGCCGACCTCACCGGCTCGAACAACACCAAGACGAGCCAGACCAAGGCCATAACGCCGGAAGACTACGGCCAGCGTTACGTCCATTACGGTATTCGTGAACACGGCATGGCGGCAGCCATGAACGGCATGACGCTGCATGGGGGCCTCATCCCCTACGGCGGCACCTTCCTGACCTTCTCGGATTATTGCCGTCCGGCCATGCGTCTTTCCTCGCTGATGGGCATCCGCGTCGTTTACGTGATGACCCATGACTCCATCGGTCTTGGTGAAGACGGTCCGACCCACCAGCCGGTCGAACAGCTTGCCGCCCTGCGCGCCATTCCGAACCACAATGTGTTCCGCCCTGCCGACGCTGTCGAAGCAGCTGAATGCTGGCAGATTGCTCTGCAATCCAAGAAGACGCCGTCGACGATGGCTTTGACCCGCCAGAACCTGCCGACAGTCCGCACCGAGCATCGCGACGAAAACCTTTCGGCTTTCGGCGCCTATGAACTTGCTGCGGCAAGCAAAGATGCCAAAGTGACGATCTTCGCGACCGGCTCGGAAGTGGAAATCGCGCTCAAGGCCCGCGATCTTCTGGAAGGCAAAGGCATTGCCACCCGTGTTGTTTCCGTTCCTTGCTTTGAGCTTTTCGAACAGCAGAGCGACGCCTACAAGACGGCGACCATCGGCGACGCGCCGGTCAAGGTTGCCATTGAAGCGGCAATCTCGCTCGGCTGGGAACGCTTCATCGGCGAAAACGGCATCTTCATCGGCATGAAGGGCTTCGGCGCTTCGGGCGAGATCAACGATCTCTACAAGCATTTCGGCATTACGGCAGAACATGCCGCCGAAGCTGCGGAGAAGAAGCTCAACGCCGCATGATTTTAAGAACGCCGGCGTCGCAAAAACGCCGGCGTTTGAGTTTCCATTCCAGTTCGGTCGAACGAATCCTGTTCGATTTGTTCGTTCCGGCGGAGTTTTGAAGCACTGCATGTGCAGTACCCTATCGGGAGATTGAGAGAAAATGGCAGTTCGCGTCGCAATTAACGGTTTTGGCCGCATCGGCCGCAACATCCTTCGCGCCATCGTCGAATCGGGCCGCACCGATATCCAGGTCGTCGCCATCAATGACCTTGGCCCGGTGGAAACCAATGCGCATCTTCTGCGTTATGACAGCGTTCATGGCCGTTTCCCCAAGGAAGTAAAGGTTGCAGGCGATACCATCGACGTCGGCTACGGCCCGATCAAGGTTCATGCCGTCCGCAACCCGGCTGAACTGCCGTGGAAGGAAGAAGGCGTCGACATCGCTCTGGAATGCACCGGCATCTTCACCTCGCGCGACAAGGCAGCACTTCACCTTGAAGCTGGTGCAAAGCGCGTGATTGTTTCAGCTCCTGCCGATGGCGCCGACCTCACCGTCGTTTATGGCGTCAACCACGACAAGCTGACCAAGGACCATCTGGTCATCTCCAACGCTTCGTGCACAACCAACTGCCTTGCACCGGTGGCTCAGGTTCTCAACGATGCTATCGGCATCGAAAAGGGCTTCATGACCACGATCCATTCCTATACGGGCGACCAGCCGACGCTGGACACCATGCATAAGGATCTCTACCGCGCACGCGCAGCCGCTCTTTCCATGATCCCGACCTCGACGGGCGCAGCCAAGGCTGTCGGTCTTGTTCTGCCAGAGCTGAAGGGCAAGCTTGACGGCGTCGCCATCCGCGTTCCGACCCCGAACGTCTCGGTTGTCGACCTGACTTTCATCGCCAAGCGCGAAACGACTGTCGATGAAGTCAACAACGCGATCCGTGAAGCCGCCAATGGCCGCCTCAAGGGCATTCTCGGCTACACCGACGAGAAGCTTGTCTCGCATGACTTCAACCATGACTCCCATTCATCGGTCTTCCACACGGATCAGACCAAGGTCATGGAAGGCACCATGGTGCGCATCCTGTCGTGGTACGACAATGAGTGGGGCTTCTCCAGCCGTATGGGCGATACCGCTGTCGCCTTCGGCAAGCTGATCTAAGCCTCTGACCATGTTTCGCGCCCTTCTCCCCACCGTTGCGCGCTGGCGTCCGCTGGAAGGTAAAGGGCTCGAACATCTCAATATTGGCCTCATCGGTCGCACGATCCGTGCCGAAAGCGTGGTGATTGGCGACCGAGGAGGCAAACCCTATGGTGTGCGCTACAGTATCGACTGCAACAGCGCCTGGCATGTCCTCCATTTCCTGATCGAAACCACATCCGGCCACCGGCTGGAACTTGTTTCCGACGGCGACGGTCGCTGGAACACGATGGCTGGCGATGCATTGCCCGAATTCGACGGCTGCATCGATATCGATCTGGCAGGAACGCCCTTCACCAACACCTTGCCCATCCGCCGCCTTGGCCTCACGCCGGAAAGCGGTACAGTTCAGCTCGACATGCTTTACGTGCCGTTCGACAATTTCCGTCCGCTGCGTGACCAACAGCGCTATACCTGTATCGAGGAGGGCAGGCGCTATCGCTACGAAGCAGCCGACCGTCCCTTCACCGCCGAATTGCCTGTCGATGAAGACGGGCTCGTCACCGATTATCCAACCCTTTTCCGGCGCCTGCCTGTTTGAGCGATCCCTGTTCCACTGGCACCCGAAAGACCGTTCTGGGAGAAAGATCATGAGTTTCCGCACTCTCGATGATGCCGACGTCAAGTCCAAGCGCGTACTAGTCCGCGTTGACCTCAACGTACCGATGGCGAACGGTGAAGTCACCGACTTGACCCGTATCGAGCGCATCGTTCCAACCATTGCGGAACTGTCGAAGAAGGGCGCAAAAGTCATCCTACTCGCCCATTTCGGTCGCCCCAAGGGCGTTGCTTCAGACGAAAATTCGCTGAAGCATGTTGTGAAGCCGCTCGCCAAGGTGCTCGGCCATGGCGTGCATTTCGCGGAAGACAGCATCGGCGACAAGGCCAAGGCCGCAGTCGACGCGCTGAAGGATGGCGATGTCCTGCTTCTGGAAAACACCCGTTTCCACAAGGGCGAGGAGAAGAACGATCCGGAATTCGTCGCGGCGCTCGCCGCCAATGGCGATCTTTATGTGAACGACGCCTTTTCCGCCGCCCACCGCGCCCATGCCTCGACCGAAGGTCTGGCCCATGTCCTGCCCGCCTATGCGGGACGCGCCATGCAGGCTGAGCTTGAAGCGCTCGAAAAAGGCCTCGGCAATCCGGCTCGCCCGGTGGTAGCTATCGTCGGCGGCGCCAAGGTTTCGACCAAGCTCGATCTTCTGTCCAACCTGATCGAAAAGGTCGATGCGCTCGTTATTGGCGGCGGCATGGCCAATACTTTCCTGGCAGCGCAGGGACACGATGTCGGCAAATCGCTGTGCGAACATGAACTGGCCCACACCGCCCGCGAAATCATGGCCAAGGCCGAAACCACCAAATGCGCGATCATCCTGCCGGTCGATGCTGTCGTGGGCTGGCACTTTGCAGCCGACACGCCGAACAAGACCTATGGAGTCGATGCAGTTCCAAGCGACGGTATGATTCTCGATGCCGGAGCGCTTTCGACCGATCTGATCGCTTCGGCCATTGATGACGCAGCTACGCTTGTCTGGAACGGTCCGCTCGGTGCGTTCGAACTACGCCCGTTCGATGCGGCAACGGTCAAGACCGCAAAACATGTCGCTGCCCGGACCAAGGCAGGCAAACTGGTTTCGGTCGGCGGCGGCGGCGATACGGTCGCAGCGTTGAACCATGCTGGCGTGGCCGACGACTTCACTTACATCTCGACCGCAGGTGGCGCCTTCCTCGAGTGGATGGAAGGCAAGCCCCTCCCCGGCGTCGATGTGCTAAAGAAGTAATGCGATAAATCATGTTCACATAAGCCCGGTATCAACCGGGCTTATGTTTTGGGTGTCAGCCTTAGGAGGCGCCCCGGACTGTCATCCTCGATCAGCCAGATGGCCCCGTCGGGACCGACAGCAACATCGCGGATACGGTTTTCCATTTCAAAGCGCTCGGCTTCGTCCGCCTTGCCGTCCTTGTCGATCACGACACGCACCAGCGACATGACCGAAAGTCCTCCGATCAAAGCCGAACCGCGCCATTCGGGGAACATGTCTCCCTCGTAAAAAGCAAGTCCAGCCGGAGCGATAACCGGCGTCCAGTACACCAATGGCGGTTCGAATTCGGGGCGTGTGCTATGGCGCGGGATCGGCCTGCCACTATAATTGTCGCCATTGGAGACCACCGGCCAGCCGTAATTGAGGCCTGGCTTGATGAGATTGAACTCGTCACCGCCACGCGGCCCCATCTCATGCTCCCACAGTTTTCCATCGGGACCGAAGGCCAATCCATACGGGTTGCGATGACCGGTCGACCAGGTCAGCGCCCGCACACCTTCCGCATCAGCATGCGGATTATCCTTGGGCACGGAACCATCCAGATTCATGCGCAGAATTTTCCCCATTGGAGCCGCATCGTCCTGCGCTGTTGCGGGCTGCATACGATCGCCGACGGAAAAGAACAGATGCCTACCATCGGGCGCAAACGCAATAATGCCGCCCGGTTGACCGCCGCGAGCCGCCGCATCCTGTTTCCAGATCGTGGTCTTGTCCTTCAGCGCTGCCTTGCCGTCACCTTCATCCAGTACAGCGCGTGCCAGAACGACGCTGCTGCCATTCTTCGCCGGTTCGTTATAGGAGAAATAGACTGCCTTGCTCTTTTTGAAATCCGGAGCAGGCGCAATGTCAAGAAGACCGTTCTGACCGCCATAGGCGACTTCCGGCACACCAGCGATAGCAGTTTTGTCACCCGATTGCGTGACTATGAAAATCTTGCCGCCCTTCTCCGTCAATAAAAGTCTGCCATCGGGCAGAAAGGCGATCGCCCATGGCGTGTCGAATTCGGCAACCACGATTGCAATAAACGGGGCATTTACTTCGGCCCGCCTGCCACCTGCATTGATGCTCTCAGCCGAAACATCGAGCACAGGCAGGGCAACCATTGATGCGGCCAGAACAAATGGCAGGCTCAAAAGGGCTCGTCGCATATCTCCTCCTCAAATCCGGACAACGGAAAACGGGCGAGGTTTCCTCACTGGTTTCTTACATGGGGTTTGAGACACGGATATCAAAATGAGTTTCGGCAAAAACCTTCGATATCAATCTGACGGCCTAAACCGTTTGAAAAATATTTCAAACGTTTCAACGACTTGCGCTTGCCACAGTTTTAACCAACACTCCCTCATCGCCTTGATAGAAGGAGCATTGCATATGGCTGAACGTCTTGAAGATATTGCGATTGCACTGGTGGCAGCAGGAAAAGGTATTCTCGCCGCCGACGAAAGCTCAGGCACCATCAAGAAACGCTTTGACTCGATCCATCTCGCCTCGACGGAGGAATCGCGTCGCGACTATCGTGAAATGCTGTTCCGTTCGGACGACGCGATGAAGAACTACATTTCAGGTGTCATTCTCTATGATGAAACCATAAGGCAAAAGGCCAAGGACGGTACAGCGCTTGTCGAAATCATCCGAAAGGCAGGGGCAATTCCAGGTATCAAGGTCGATGCGGGCGCGAAGCCGCTAGCAGGCTTCGAAGGTGAAACAATCACAGAGGGGCTGGACGGGCTGCGCGAGCGGTTCAACGAATATTACGCACTTGGTGCACGTTTCGCCAAATGGCGCGCGGTGATTTCCATTTCGGATGGCCTGCCCACATGGGGAGCGGTGAAACAGAATGCGCAGGCGCTCGCCCGCTATGCAGCGCTTTGCCAAGAAGCAAACATTGTCCCCATCGTCGAGCCGGAAGTATTGATGGACGGCCAGCCGGGGGATCATACCATCGACCGTTGTTACGAAGTGACGGAATGGGTTCTCAAGACCGTATTTACGGAACTTTACGATGCCCGCGTCAAGCTCGAAGGTATGATCCTGAAGCCGAACATGGTCATCGACGGCAAAAAGGCACGCAAGGCTTCCGTCGAGGAAGTGGCGGAGAAAACTGTACGTTGTTTCCGCAACACGGTTCCGGCAGCAGTGCCCGGCATTGCCTTCCTTTCTGGCGGTCAGACCGGCGAGGAAGCGACAGCCCATCTTTCCGCGATGAATGCGGGCTTCGAAATGCCATGGAAAATGACCTTCTCCTATGGCCGTGCCCTGCAGGCGGCAGCGCTGGACGCCTGGGGAGGCAAGGATGCAAACGTCGCTGCCGGTCAGCGGGCTTTCGCGCATCGGGCAAAAATGAACGGTCTTGCCGCTACCGGCGGCTGGAAAAAAGACCTCGAAAAAGCTGCCTGACTTGCCTTGAAAAGAGGGCCCGGCCAACTGAACCGGGCTTTTTCAGCCTTCGTGCAGATGGACCCCCACCGTCAGTGCCATGATCAATATGGCGATGACTGCGATCTTCCAGAAATCGCCGCGCCGCTTCAGGCCCGGCAGGCCAAGCGGTTTGATGATGTGCAGTCCCATCAGAAGAACAAGCAGCACAGGCAGGATTTTTGTCACAAATCACCTCTCTGCCTCCTTGTGACGCAGACAGACCATCGCCGCAAGACGCCTGGGCCAGGCACAGCTGTTTTACCGGCAAGCTTCGATCTTCATCTTAAGTTTCATGGACGGGTCGCCGTCAGGCGGCGTAGACTGCATGTGGAGGTGATGAAAGCGCATGGAGGAGATGGACCGGAACAGGTCGATCTTGCGCTTTCGTCAGCAGACTAATCACGACGCGATAACCACCCACCAGAGTGGACATTGCGCGCGCTTCTGGGAGGAAGAGCATGACTTCGAAATATGCCGAAACCTATGCCGCATGGCAGACCAACCCTGAACGCTTCTGGGCTGAAGCGGCGCAGGCAATCGACTGGTTCACGCCATGGGTTAAGGTTTTTGCGGGTGACGAAGGTGTCTATGGTCGCTGGTTCAAGGGTGCAAAGTGCAACACCTGTTACAACGCCCTCGACCGCCATGTCGCCAACGGGCGTGGTGAACAGGTTGCGCTGATCTATGAAAGCCCCGTCACCGATAAGGTGCGCAAATTCACTTATCGCGAACTGCTGGAAGAAGTAGAAGCGCTCTCCGCCGTCATGCTCGACAATGGCGTGTTGAAGGGCGACCGCGTTCTCATCTATATGCCGATGGTTCCCGAAGCGGCTGTCGCCATGCTGGCATCAGCGCGTATCGGTGCCGTCCATTCCGTTGTCTTCGGCGGGTTTGCCGCCAATGAACTCGCAACCCGCATCGACGACGCCAAGCCGGTGATGATTATCGCCGGCTCCTGCGGTATCGAGCCTACCCGCATCGTGCCCTATCAGGCCATGCTCGATAAGGCGATTTCACTCGCACATCACAAGGTCGATCATTGCATCATATTGCAGCGTGAGCAGCATCGGCATGAACCGGTGGCAGGGCGTGATATCGACTATCGCGAGGCCGTCGATGCCGCGCGCGGCCGTCATGTCCCCTGCACGCCGGTTGATGCCACCGACCCGCTTTATGTGCTGTACACATCCGGCACGACCGGCGAGCCGAAAGGCGTCGTGCGAGACAATGGCGGACACATGGTGGCACTTGCCTGGTCCATGAAGAATGTTTTCGGTGTAGAACCCGGACAAGTATGGTGGGCTGCATCCGATGTTGGCTGGGTAGTTGGCCATTCCTATATCGTCTACGCACCGCTGATCCATGGTGCGACGACTATCCTGTTCGAAGGCAAGCCGGTCGGCACACCGGATGCGGGCATTTATTGGCGCATTATTGCCGAGCATGGCGTCGAAGTGATGTTCACCGCACCGACCGCGCTACGTGCCATCAAAAAAGAAGATGCCGACGGACATTTCGTGCGTCGCTACGACCTTTCAAAGTTCCGCGCCCTTTATCTTGCTGGCGAACGTGCCGATCCGGACACGATCCATTGGGCCGAGAAGCTGCTGGGCTGCCCGGTAATCGATCACTGGTGGCAAACAGAAAGCGGATGGCCGATGGTTGCCAACCCGCTCGGCCTCGGTCTTCTGGAAACCAAATACGGCTCGCCCGCTGTCTGTCTTCCGGGTTACGATATCCGCGTGCTGGACGATGAAGGCCACGAAGTCGAACGCGGCCAGCTTGGGAATGTTCTTATCAAGCTGCCCCTGCCACCCGGTTGCCTGCCAACGCTCTGGAACGCCGACGAGCGCTTCCGCAAGGCCTATCTGAACGAATTCCCCGGCTACTATAAAACTGCCGATGCGGGCTATATGGATGAGGACGGCTATCTCTACATCATGAGTCGCACCGACGACATCATCAATGTCGCTGGCCATCGCCTGTCGACGGGCGCGATGGAGGAAGTGCTTTCCAGCCATCCCGATGTTGCCGAATGCGCGGTGCTTGGCATTTCAGACCCTATGAAGGGACAAGTGCCCTGCGGTTTCCTCGTACTGAAATCCAACATCGACCGTGACCCGCAAGAGGTCGAAAAAGAATGCGTCAGCATGGTACGTGACGTTATCGGACCTGTTGCAGCCTTCCGGCTGGCGCTGACGGTAAAGCGCTTGCCCAAGACGCGATCCGGTAAAATTCTGCGCTCAACCATCCAGAAGATCGCCGACGGCGAACAATGGAAGATGCCGGCCACAATCGATGACCCGGCTATTCTGGACGAAATCAGCACCGTTCTACGCGCGCGCCACACCGGCCTCGCCTTCGCCTGATCCTGGCGCTATTGACCGGCGGTTTTCGCCGGTCCACTCTCCATGCAAATTGGAGATTGATCATGCAATTAGAAGGCAAGGTGGCAATCGTCACCGGCGCTGCCCGCGGTATTGGCTATGCCATAGCAAAGCGCTTCCTGATGGATGGCGCAAGCGTAGTCCTATCCGACATCGACAACGCTGCAGCCATGCGCGCAGCCAAGGATCTGGAGCAATTCGGCCCGGTTCGCCATATGGCGGCGGATGTGGGTGACAAGCTCGATGTCCACAATCTCCTGACCTTCGCCGTCACCAATCTGGGTGAGATCGATATTCTCATTAACAATGCCGGGATCGTCCATCAGGCAGATTTCCTCGACCTCAAGGAAGAGGATTTTGACCGCGTCATGCGGGTCAATCTCAAAGGTGCTTTTCTGTGCGGGCAGGCAGTAGCCAGACGCATGGTCGAGAGGGTCGAATCGGGTGGCGATCCAGGCACGATCATCAACATGTCGTCGATCAACGCAATCTTCGGTTTGCCGGAGCAGCTCGCCTATTCCGTTTCCAAGGGCGGATTGAACCAACTGACACGTACCATGGCAGTAGCGCTCGCCCGTTGGGGGATTCGCGTCAATGCAATCGGCCCCGGTTCCATCGAGACTGATATGCTTTCCGCCGTGAACACAGATGTCGATGCCCGAAACAGGGTTCTTTCCAGAACACCACTCGGTCGCATAGGCCAAGCCTCTGAAATTGCTTCGATCGCATCGTTTCTGGCATCGCGGGATGCAAGCTATGTAACAGGTCAGACCATCTATGCAGATGGCGGACGCCTGCCTCTGAGCTATACGGCAGCACCACGCTACAAAGCGTGACGTTGCAGCCCCGCTATATTTGGAAGATAATGAAGTCAGACTTGCTCCTGACAGAAAGCTGTCAGGAGGGGTGTGCGATACTGCGTATCCAAGGATGAGGGAGATTCACCATGGCACTCGCAATCGCACCATTGATCGCAGTTTTGAAGGAATACAGGCGCAGATATGACGAGCGACGCCGTTTCATTCGCACCGAGCGAGTGATCGGTCGACTACCGAACGATTTGCGCAAGGATTTGGGCTGGCCGGACCGCTATCTGGAGCAGCGCAACACCAAGTACTGCAACGGAGAATAAAACGGAATGCGCCGGGCAGACCGCCTTTTCCAGATTGTTCAGCACCTGCGCGGTGGCAGGCTTGTCACCGCGCGCCAGCTGGCCGAACGGCTGGAAGTCTCCGAACGCACCATCTATCGCGACATTTCCGATCTGCAGTCGACAGGCGTTCCCATCGATGGTGAAGCCGGTGTCGGCTATATCCTGCGGCAGGGTTTCGAACTCCCGCCGCTCATGTTCACACGTGATGAAATTGTTGCTCTTGTTGCTGGCGCACGCCTCATCCGCGCCTGGGGAGGCGTTTCTATGGCGCGTGGCGCGGAAGAGGCTCTGGTCAAGATCGAAGCCGTCCTGCCCAAGGAAGAGCGCGCCCGTATCACCAGCACCCAGATTCATGCACCCACGGCCCGCATCAGCATGGATGAACGCCGCATCATCGACGCGGTGGAACGCGCCGTCGATCAGGGAAATGTCCTCAATATCCGCTATCGTGATCTGGAATCGCGTGAAAGCGAGCGTAATATTCGCCCGCTCGGCCTTTGGTTCTGGGGCAAGGTCTGGACGGTTATCGGCTGGTGCGAATTGCGCAATGCTTTCCGTACATTCCGCACGGACCGGATCGTGGAAGCAAGCGATGCAGGCCGCCTCTTCCGGGCCGAACGCGGCAAGACACTGGCCGATTTCTACCGCCTCATGGAATTGAGCGAATACAACGCCTTCAAAGATTGACTGCTCCGACAATACTCCCAAGATGGCCGCTTGAGCCGGTCCGGCAATCTGTTCACACAGGCATGTCGGGCCGGTTCTCCTTTTCAGCCATGATAGCGACCAGCTGACTTATGACATATTGCAAGCCTTGATCTTCCTGACGCCGCCTGTGCCAAGCGATGTGCAAGGAAAAACCCGCAATAGGGACCGGAGGCGTGAAAGCGACCAGAGCAGACATATCCTCGGACATACAGTGCGATGGCAGCATGGCGATCATATCGGTACTGACCAGCAATTCGGGCACCATGCCGAAGTTCGGTACAACCACACCCACCCGGCGGCTCAATCCCCGTTCCGCCAGAGCACCGTCGACAGGGCTGCTGTTATCACCGCGTCCCGAAACAAGAACATGCGGATAATCGAGCCAGCTCTCCAGTGAAAATGCCTTTGCTGCCGGATGATCCCGCCGCATGGCGATAATGTAGTTTTCCTCCAGTAACAGTTTTCGCTGAAGCTCGTCGTCGGTTTCAGGGAAGACAGAAAGAGCAAGATCGCTTTCGCCTGTCACCAGTGCTTCGCGCGCTGCGACCGCCCCCATCCAGGGTTGGACGATGATGTTGATCCCCGGCGCGGTGTGGGCAAGCGCCTTCAATAGAGGTTTTATGACAAAGATAGCCGGATAATCCGCCATGCAGATGCGTACCGTCTGTCGCAGCGATGCAAGGGGCAGTTCGGGCGGATTGACCAGATCGACCACCCCTGCCAGCAGAGTTTTCAAGGGAGCCCGCAAAGTTTCCGCTTTCGGTGTGCGCCGCATCGTCCCGCGTCCGCGCTCTAGAAGCTGATCGTTGAACAAGGCACGGCAGCGCTGCAGAGCATTCGATACAGCGGGCTGGGTCAAATTGAGCCGATCCGCAGCCCTGCTCACATGCGCTTCATCCAGAAGAGCATCCAGTATGACCAGAAGATTGAGATCAAGGGAACGTAAATTCATTAAATCAATAATAGACTATACCGATAATAAATTGGAATAATTTCATTATGAGCCGCATCATCCTTTCAACCCGAAGGAGACGGCAATGACCAAGACCCTGATTTTACTTTTCCACCCTGATCTGGCCAAATCCCACGCCAATGCCGCACTTGCTGCAGCGGCTGCACAATTGCCCGGCGTGGAAATCGTCGACATGCAGGCCGCCCACCCCAAAGGAATTGATTTTTTCCGGGATGGCGAGCATGAAGCGAAGCGTCTTCTGTCTGCGGATCGCATCGTCCTGCAGTTTCCGGTCCAGTGGTATTCCACACCCCCGCTTCTGAAGGCATGGCAGGACGCCGTGCTGACGCGCATGTTCTACGTTGCTTATGAGCAAGAGGGGCACAAACTCGAAGGCACACCACTCATGATTGCTGCGACAGCGGGAAATGTTCCTGAAGCCTATCGCGAAGGCGGGCGCAATATGTTTCCGATGATCGATCTGTTCGCGCCGCTACGGGCAACAGCGAACCGCTGCGGATTGGGCTGGGCGAACCCGTTTGTGCTCTACGCCGCCGACAAGCTTTCAACCGAAGCGCTTGAGCATGCGGCCGGCCGTTATGTGGGTGTCCTGAAAGACTGGATTGCCACGACGCCCGTTCCCGCAAGTGAGAAAGCAGCTTGAGCCAACAAAAAGCCCAGCTTGATCAGCTGGGCTTTTTTGCATTTCGGTAAAGTGATTTCTCGTCCCGACTATTCTTCTTCGTCTTCGTCCGGGGTTGAGCTCTTGAGCGAAGAGAGTTTGGCGAAAACCTTGTCCGCGTCGAGTTCTTCCTCGGCAGGCTGCTCATCACGATAGTCGAAATTCTCGGTCGCGGAAGCTGGCAGCAACGTGCTATCCGATTCCGGCGCTGCCGGACGGTTGCGCGAGGCGCGTTCGACTTCGATGTCGAGATCGATCTGCGAGCAAAGGCCGAGTGTAACAGGGTCCATCGCCGTCAGATTTGCCGAGTTCCAGTGCGTGCGGTTGCGGATCTGCTCGATGGTCGACTTGGTCGTACCGATCAGGCGGGAAATCTGCGCATCCTTCAGTTCCGGATGATTACGCACCAGCCAGAGAATCGCATTCGGGCGATCCTGCCGCTTGGAAAGCGGCGTGTAACGCGGGCCCTTGCGCTTGGCTTCCGGAACACGAACCTTCGGCTCGGAAAGCTTCAGGCGATAATACGGGTCCTTTTCACCCTTCGCGATCTCTTCGCGCGAAATCTGACCCGTAATGACCGGGTCCAGACCCTTGATGCCCTGAGAGGCTTCACCGTCGGCAATAGCCTTCACTTCCAGCGGATGCAGCTTGCAGAAAGCGGCAATCTGGTCAAAAGACAGTGCCGTATTATCGACAAGCCAAACGGCCGTTGCCTTCGGCATAAGAAGCTGGGTGGCCATTAGATATAATCCTTCTGTTCGTCCGCTCCGGTGGCGCGGGACGTGGGCAAAACCACAATTTCCGGGAAATCACGGCCTATATATCGTTTTTTTGTCGCGAGGGCAAGAATGGGTCTGAACCTTAGCACTACAGATGCAAATTCGTCAGGCCGTGGCGAAAAGAGTGATTTTCGAGTACCGGAGCGCAATGTACTTTTGGGTACATGAGCACCGGAACGCAGACAATTGCTCTTTGCAGCCCGGCATCACGAAGAATGCGACGGTAGTGTTAAGCAATATCGAGTACGATCTTGCCAATATGCCTTCCCTCCTCCATGCGTTCATGCGCGCGCCAGGCATCTTTCAGCGAAAAGATCATGTCCATCACCGGCGCAACGCGACGCTGTGCAAGAAGCGGCCACACCTTCGCCTCCAGTTCCCGCGCGATGCCAGCCTTGAAGTCAATCGGTCGCGGACGCAGCGTAGAGCCGGTATGGGTCAGACGCTTGGTCATCAATATTGCGAAATTGGCTGTAGCCTTCGCACCGTTGAGAAAAGCGATCTGCACGATGCGGCCATCTTCCGCTGCAGCTTTGTAATTGCGGTCGACATAATCACCACCGACCATATCGAGAATCACATTGGCGCCTTTGCCCTTGGTCACTTCCTTGACGACCTCGACAAAATCCTCTTGCCCGTAATTGACGGCGTGATCTGCTCCAAGTTTCAGGCAGGCTTCGCATTTTTCGTTCGAGCCCGCAGTTGCAATGACGGTCGCGCCGAATGCCTTTGCAAGCTGGATAGCTGTCGTGCCAATACCGGACGAGCCGCCGTGAACCAGAAAAATCTCGCCCTTCTTCAGCCCGCCACGCTCGAACACATTGTGCCAGACAGTGAAAAAAGTTTCCGGGATCGCTGCCGCTTCAATGTAGCCATAGCCCGAAGGCAAAGGCAGCGCGTTGGTCTCATGCACGACGGCATATTCGGCATAGCCGCCACCGGCCAGCAGTGCGACCACCTGATCGCCGATCTTGAACCGTTTGACACCGCTGCCGACGACAACAATGTCACCGGCAATCTCCAGACCCGGAATATCCGACGCGCCGGGCGGCGGCGCATAGTGACCCTGCCGCTGCAAGACATCTGGCCGGTTGACCCCGGCGGCGCGTACTCGCACCAGAATTTCACCTTCCTTGGGTTCAGGCATCGAGCGTTGAACAGGTCGAAGCATATGGGCGCCGCCCGGTTCAGAAACTTCGATAGCGGTCATCTGGGAAGGCAAGTCGGCCATCATCTTCAAAACTCCATTCAGATTTCTTACCCTACGCACCGTCGCAGAAATGCCGCATGGCGGATGCAAGACGTCACGTTAGGGAAATCGTCATCGATTTTCCCAAATATATATGCGACGATTCAAGGTGTTAAATCTTTTCTGAGCCATCATTGACCACGGAGGACGGCTATGAGCGGTTTCGATGAGGATGTAGTAAAGCCCCACAACAGCGTGGCACTAAGCGAAGAGGAGCTATCGCTGCTTTCGGTCATCGAGATCGACCAGCGCATAGCCCTGCTGCAATCCGAAATAGAGCGATTGAAGACAGAGCGCCTCAAGAAAGGCGATAGCCGCGCTGCGGCAGAAGCATTGTTTCGATAGGAATGAGATCGTCAACGGAAATGGATGCCGGAGCAAAACAGCCGGAACCATTTCCGGGCGGGACCTTTCGAAACATTCTTGATCTCAACGATCACTCATCGGCCTCAACACTGAAATCCGGCTTCAGACTTCGGGAATAGAATTTTGCGCATTTACATTCAGGTTCTGGCCCTCCTCTGCGGCACAGCGTTCCTCCTCATCGCTTCGGGACTTCATGGCCTTCTACTGCCGTTGCGCGGTGGCGCGGAAGGTTTTTCGGTCACATCACTCGGCATGCTCGGCACGACCTGGGCAGGCGGTTTTGTCGCCGGCTGTCTGCTTGCGCCGCGCCTTGTGCGGCGCGTCGGCCATGTGCGGGCATTTGGCTGTTTTGCGGCGTCGGCGGCGATCATCGCTCTTCTGACCGGCATTTTCGTGGATGCAACGATCTGGGTATTGCTGCGCGCCTTCACCGGCTTTTCCATGGCCGGTGCCTTCATGGTCATCGAAAGCTGGCTGAATGAGCGTGCGACCAACGAATCGCGCGGCAAGATTTTCGGCATGTACATGATGGTCAACTACGGAGCGACTATGTCCGGCCAGATGCTGGTTGCCGCGGGAGATGTACGCTCCGATCACCTGTTCATGATAAGTGGCATCTTCTTCTGCCTGGCTCTCATTCCGACCGCGATTTCCACAGCCGTCAGCCCCAAACCGCTGACGGAAGTACAACTCGATCTCAAGGCGCTTTACAACAACTCACCTGCAGCTTTCGTGGGTTGCATCCTGATTGGCATTGCCAATGGCGCCTGGGGTACTCTCGGAGCCGTCTTCGGCGCGAAATCCGGCATTTCGACCACCGAAATCGCCTTGATGGTCAGTGTCACCATCGCAGCCGGCGCCTTGATGCAGATTCCGATCGGGCGCATTTCCGATCTGGTTGACCGACGTTTTGTGTTGGCAAGCGTTGCCGCATTGGCGGCACTGGTCGGCTTCGTTGCCTTTCTCGTCGCGCCATCCAGCGGTCCCGTCATCATTACAATGACGGGCTGCTATGGGGCGCTCGCCTATGCGCTCTATCCCGTTGCCGTCGCCCATGCCAACGATCACGCAACATCGGAAAGCTTTGTGAAAGTATCGAGTGGGCTTTTGCTGCTTTACGGCTTCGGCACGATGCTCGGACCTCTACTGGCGGCTGCGGCCATGGATATTTTCTGGCCATCCGGTCTCTTCGCCATCACCATGCTCGCGCATATTTCCATCACGGGCTATGCGCTGTTCCGTTCCCGCAAGCGCGCATCCGTTCCCAAGGAAGACAAGGACCAGTTCAAGAGCATGCCTTCCGAACGCGGCGCAACACCGGAAGCACTGAACCTTGATCCAAGAGCTGAAACGGAAGGATGAAGGACGCTGAAAATCACGCCAGTAAATAGAGCTAATTAAATAGTTGAATCAATGCGTTCGGCGGCTGTGGCACAGCCGCCAATACTGCAATCCGGCGTCATAACCATGACACGAAAGAGCCGTGCCGTTGGCGCGACATTCCGTATCCACCACAAGGCTATTCAGGCTCGCGAGAGCCTTTCAACAGCCGATGTCTTTGGCTTGATACGCCTTATCGGACCGCGATGGATGCGCGGCTTCCCTGTTAGTGACGTGTTACCTGGGATCTCAGTTTTTCGATCTGGTCCTTAAGCATAAGCTTCTTGCGCTTGAGAGATGCAACGTGCAGGTCGTCCATTGCCGGTGACGCTATAGCTTCGGAAATTTCCTGTTCCAGAGCGCCGTGCTTCTTTTCAAGCGTGGCAAGATGGGACTCGATAGCCATCATCAGATCTCCTTTGGTTGATTTCCCTGATTTACGGAACAGCGCGAACCTCGTTTGCCCGCTATCCCGCCATTCAACCTGCATGAACGCCCGGCACACCTCCTGTATTCCGGGCCAAACACGCAGTCCCGGCTGCCAAGAATGCCGTATTATTTGTCGCCTTCGACAGCCGCCATCCATGACAGAACCATGACAGTTTGGCATGAGTTTGGTGCAAAGTCGATTTTGTCGTGGTAGCATTTTCCTGACGCGAAAAATGTGATAAGGGCTTCGCCGGAAACGGGCTGATGCCGCACCTTTTTATGGTTCGGCGCGGCCCGTAAAACTATTCAACAGAACGGGGCACCGCATGTCCGATCAGGAACAGGCCGAAATCAGATTGGCCGTCGCACGACTGAAACAGGAACACGCGGATTTCGATGCTGCCATAAACGCCATGATAGCGGTTGGCTGCGACCAATTGCGCGTCCAGCGCATGAAAAAGAAAAAACTCGCAATCAAGGACAAGCTGCAGGAGATGGAAGATCGGGTGATCCCCGACATCATCGCCTGAATGTCCATAGTGATCCATGACGGAGCCGGGGTTCGCCCGGCTTTATCATTTTTAATATCACCCTAAACATGCACGAAAGAAGCGGAGCAGGAAGATCAATGAGCGTTACTGCCGATGTCGCCGTCATCATGGGAAGCCAGTCCGACTGGGAAACCATGCGCCATGCTGCAGACACACTGGAAGCACTCGGCATTTCCTTCGATGCCCGGATCGTTTCTGCGCATCGCACGCCTGATCGCCTCGTTGCCTTTGCCAAAGGCGCCAAGGCAGAAGGGTTCAAGGTCGTCATCGCGGGTGCGGGCGGCGCAGCTCACCTGCCGGGCATGGCCGCAGCCATGACGCCGCTGCCCGTCTTCGGCGTCCCGGTCCAGTCCAAGGCGCTTTCGGGTCAGGATTCGCTTCTCTCCATCGTGCAGATGCCAGCCGGCATTCCCGTCGGCACGCTCGCCATCGGACGTGCAGGTGCGGTCAATGCCGCCCTTCTCGCCGCAGCCGTTCTGGCGCTTTATGACGAAGCGCTTGCCGCCCGCCTCGACGAGTGGCGCACCGCCCAGACGGAAAGCGTGGCAGAGCGCCCTTCGAACGAGGCCTGATATGAAAAATTCTGTACTGAAACCCGGTGCAACTATCGGCATCATCGGTGGAGGCCAGCTCGGCAGAATGCTTGCCATGGCCGCAGCACGTCTGGGCTTTGAAACCGTGATCCTGGAACCGCAGGCCGATTGCCCGGCAGCGCAGGTTGCCAATCGCCAGATCATCGCTGCCTATGACGATCCGAAAGCGCTCGAGGAACTCGCGGCGGCGTCCGATGTCATTACCTACGAATTCGAGAACGTGCCAGTCAGCGCCGCCGACAGGCTTGCCGAAAAGGCTCTGGTCTTTCCGCCGCCTGCCGCACTCGAAGTCTCACAGGATCGCTTTACGGAAAAGCAGTTTCTCAACTCCAGTGACATCGAAACGGCACCCTGGCGTCTTGTAGACGATGAAGAAACCCTCATCGCGGCCCTGGGTGCCCTTGGCGAGCGCGGCATCCTCAAGACGAGGCGTCTTGGATATGACGGCAAGGGACAGGTCCGGCTGACATCGCTCGACGAGACGGAAGCCCACAAGGCGCTTCTCGCGATCAATCGCG
The DNA here is from genome assembly GCF_041929965.1 of Brucella oryzae. Classification (NCBI taxonomy): domain Bacteria; kingdom Pseudomonadati; phylum Pseudomonadota; class Alphaproteobacteria; order Hyphomicrobiales; family Brucellaceae; genus Brucella; species Brucella oryzae. The sequence goes on from NZ_JBHEEO010000011.1 coordinate 104,101, forward strand.
CGCCTGCAATCCTCGAAGGCTTTGTCGATTTCGAGCGCGAAGTCTCGGTGATCGCAGCGCGTGACCGCAACGGCAACATCGCGATCTTCGACATTGCCGAAAACGTGCACAGGAACGGCATTCTTGCAACGTCGACTGTCCCCGCCGCCATTTCCGACAGCACGGCGGAAGAAGCCCGCAAGGCTGTCACAAAGCTTCTGAACGCGCTTGATTATGTTGGCGTCTTGGGGCTTGAATTCTTCGTCCTGAAGGATGGCACGCTTCTGGCAAATGAATTTGCCCCGCGTGTGCACAATTCTGGCCATTGGACGGAAGCGGCCTGCGCCATTTCGCAGTTTGAACAGCATATCCGCGCCGTCGCCGGCTTGCCTCTGGGCAACACTGACCGGCATTCGGATTGCGTGATGGAAAACCTGATCGGTGACGATGTCGAGAAGGTGCCAGCGATTCTCTCCGAAAAGGATGCCGTGCTGCATCTTTACGGTAAAAAGGAAGCACGTCCGGGCCGCAAAATGGGCCATGTGACGCGCATTCACCCCCGCGGGAAATAATGTTCATCGGGAATCCCGTCGATTCCCGATGAATCTTTGCCACCTGCCAAGAATTTCAGCTCCAGTACCCTGAATCTGCGGCTCAGGAGTTGACATTTGCCCGAAACCTTGTGTATTTCGGCCAACCCTTCGGGCATCTAACAGTGCCTGTAATCAATTGGCGCCTCGGGCGCCTGTTTTTATGAAGCCCCGCGGCATCTGCACGTCAACGGGCCAACAAGACCGGTGATTGACATGAAGATCAAGAACTCGCTTAAAGCGCTCAAGGGCCGTCATCGTGACTGCCAGCTGGTCCGCCGCAAGGGCCGCGTTTACATCATCAATAAGACCGCTCCGCGCTACAAGGCTCGTCAGGGCTAATCTTATTTCTGATTTTGCATTTGACGTTTCGCTGTGCATGGTAAAATCTATGCGCATGCGGAACGTTTTTGCATGTCTGATTTCTTTTTCTCTGCTCGCGTCGCTTGGTATCTCAATACCATCGGCCTATGCCGAAGCAGTGCTTGGGAAAGTACCCCTTACCGCACCTCTGACACCCGTTCAGACCGGCCCCGACAGCGAACAGAAACCTGCCCCCGAAAAGCCCGCACCAACTGCAGTCCAGACGCCTGAAGAGCGGCTCGACAAGCTTTTTGCCGACCTGCGCCGTACGACGGACGAAGCCAAGGCGCGACGCATCGCCTCACAGATCAATACGCTGTGGTCACAGTCTGGCAGCGCAACGATCGATCTGCTAATGCAATGGGCCAATGCCGCCATGCTCGAGCGACGCTATCCTTCGGCAATCGACTTCCTGAATGAGGCCATCGCGCTCGACCCGGAATATGCGGAAGCCTGGAACCGCCGCGCGACGGTCTATTTCCTGCAAAAAGACTATGCCCACGCCATGTATGACATCAATCGTACGCTGGAGCTGGAACCACGCCATTATGGCGCGCTGACCGGCATGGCGGCCATCTTGCGCCTGCGCGGCCTCAAGGAACAGGCGCTGAAAGCCTATGAGCAGGCTCTCATCGTCTACCCGATGATGCGCGACGCACAGAAGAACTTCAACGATCTGGCCGACGAACTGACGGACACGCGGACTTAGAACCTGTTCCAGCAAACGTGGAGCCGCTGAAGCCGCTTCGAAACTGCTGCTCCCTCACATCATCATTATTCAAAACAAAAAACGCGCCCGAAGGAGCGCGTTTTTGAGGATGCCGAGCGCCATGACTGGATGAGATTCCGGGTGTGGCGTGTCGAAAATGGTGGGTTTTGAGAACCGGAGCGGAATGTACTTCCGTGCATAGTCCCGAAAAGTTGCAGACTTTTCGGATTAGACTATGTACCAAACAAAGATACATGAGCACCGGAAGCGCAAAACAACGCCATTTGCAGGCCGTCACGGTCGGAATATCGCCGGTCTAGATGCCCGACTTTCCGTCGGGACCGATATAGGCGATACGCAGCATGTTAGTCGCGCCCGGCGTGCCGAATGGAACACCGGCGGTAATGATGACGCGGTCACCCGCCTTGCCAAACTCTTCGTGGAAAACGATTTCGCAGGCATGGTTGACCATGTCTTCCAAATCGTGCGCATCGGCCGTCACCACGCAATGCAGGCCCCAGACGAGCGACAGCCTGCGTGCAGTATCGACGACCGGCGACAGGGCGATGATCGGCGTGCGCGGACGCTCGCGGGCCGCCCGCAAGCCAGTCGTACCGGAAGCAGTATAGGTGACGATGGCTGAAAGCTTCAGTGTTTCAGCGATCTGACGTGCAGCAAGCGAGATGGCGTCGGCGCCTGTCGGCTCCGGCATGGCACGCTGTGCATCGATGATGGTCGAATAGGTCGGCTCCTTTTCCACCTGCGCCGCAATGCGGTTCATGGTGGCAACGGCTTCGACTGGATACTGGCCCGAAGCCGATTCGGCCGAAAGCATGATCGCATCCGCGCCTTCGAACACAGCTGTTGCAACGTCGGACACTTCGGCGCGGGTCGGGACCGGAGCCGTAATCATTGACTCCAGCATCTGTGTCGCAACAACGACCGGTTTGCCGGCACGGCGCGCCTTGCGGGTAATCTGCTTCTGGATGCCAGGAACACTTTCAAGCGGCACTTCAACGCCAAGATCGCCACGTGCGACCATCAATGCGTCGGAAAGTTCGATGATTTCATCGAGACGCGTCACGGCTTGCGGCTTTTCGATCTTCGACATCAGGCCGACCTTGCCGCGCGAAACCTTGCGCACCTCGGCCAGATCTTCCGGACGCTGGATGAAGGAAAGCGCCACCCAATCGATTTCTTCCTTCAGAACAGCATCAAGGTCCTTGCGGTCCTTTTCCGTCAGCGCGCCGACGCCGAGCGTCGTATCCGGCAGGCTGACGCCCTTGCGGTCCGAAATCCGTGTGCCAGAAATCACCTTGCAGCGGATCGACTTGCCGTCGCTTGCTTCGGCGACCAGATGCAGCTTGCCATCATCGATCAGTAGACGATGCCCCGGTTCGACAGCTTCAAGAATTTCCGGATGCGGAAGATAGACGCGATGTTCATCGCCGGGCGCTTCGTTATTGTCGAGGGTGAAGGTCTGGCCGGGAACGAGATCGACCTTACCATCCTTGAACTTGCCGACGCGCAGCTTCGGGCCTTGAAGATCGGCCAGAATGCCGATCGGGCGACCCAGTTCCTTTTCCACATTGCGGATGCGCTTGACGAGGGTGCGCATCAGATCATGGTCGGCATGACTCATATTGATGCGGAACACATCCGCGCCTGCCTCAAACAGCTTGCGGATGACGGCTTCCTCGCCCGACGCCGGACCTAGCGTGGCGAGAATCTTGACCTTGCGGTTGCGCTTCATTGACTATTCGTTCCTGTAACAGTGGGGTTTTCTGTCGGCGTTTCATCGGTGAGCTGAACCATCCAGCTCGATTGTTCCCCGGTGTCGTATTCCTGGAAGCCGTTGCGCTGGAACCCTCGCGCAAAGCAATCCTGGACGCCAGTAATACGGAATTCTTTCTCGGCCACGCACATATTGACCTTGCCCTCCCAGCGTCCGCCACCCTGAGCGTCTTCGGCGTAGAGGTAATAATAGCGCGAGGTCAGCGGCCCCTCGATCAGGGTCTTGCAGCTTGATCCGTCGATATGCCACCAGCCTTCGGTCACCCAGCCGGTCTTGGCTCTATAGCCGATGGACACACCAACCAGGTTCTGGGTTGCGTTGCATACGCGGAAATCTGCACGAGCCTCTATGGATGTCATGCCCAGCGCAGTCATCAGCACACCGGCAAACAAAACTAGAGATAGTGGAAGTCGCATACGCAGAACCCCTTCAGCCCGCTATCGGTTTTATCGAACAATTAGTATTGCATAGGGAAATCCCATTTCGGGCAAATCCCATTTCGGGTCGCTCTCTTTTCGGCAGTTTCGCCTTTGATGTCAACGCAATCCCATTGAGAACAGATACTCTTGGTCAAAGAATGATCGTTGCAATCCGGGCTTTCTCATGACAGACCTGAAACAGCTTCCCTCACAACACAGAAATAATCCCCTTATTTAACGTCGGATTTCGCTCCATGCCGCTTCAATCCGGATCAACCGCTTCGTCGCCATTCTCGCCAGCGCATAGCGTCGATGGTGATTTCAGTCTCGGCCTGCTCCTGACTGCCGATCATGCACGGCGCGATGTTCCAGCCGAATATGGCACGCTTGGTTTGCGGCCATGTGAATTCGACCGACATATCGCCTATGATATTGGCGTCGAGAGCCTGACCCGCAAGCTTGCAAACCACCTGAAGGCGCCAGCAGTCCTCGGCGGGTTTTCGCGGCTGCTGATCGATCCCAATCGCGGCGAAGACGACCCGACGCTTATCATGCAATTATCCGATGGCGCGGTTATTTCCGGCAATTACCCAATGTCGGCAGGTGAACGCGAGGAACGGCTTGAGCGCTTCTATCGCCCCTATCACGACACGGTCGCCCGGACGAGCGAGCGCGTGGTGACTGAAAGCGGGGCTGCACCTTTCATCGTTTCTATCCATTCCTTCACGCCGCGCTGGAAGGAAAAGGCGCGGCCCTGGCAGATCGGTCTTCTCTGGGACAAGGACGACCGCGCCGTAAAGCCGCTTTTGTCGCTGTTGCGTGAAAACGCCGATCTGACGGTTGGCGATAACGAACCTTATGACGGTGCACTCAAGAACGACGCCATGTATCGCCATGCGACGGCTAAGGGCTTCGCCCATGTCCTGATCGAGGTGCGGCAGGACTTGATTGCCGATGACAAGGGTGCAGATGAGTGGGCCGACAGGCTGGCACCGATGATCGCCCATATCAATACGCTCGACGGAATTCATGAGATCCGCTATTTCGGTTCCCGGGCAGATTTCGCGGATTGAGCACCCACTTTACCCGCTATCCACAGGGCTTGACCCGTCAAATCGGGTCAGGCATCGAAAAAGGCTCTTAATTTTGTCCGCGACTCGCGGGAAAAACGATCCAGACTTTCGATAAGCGGTTTTCGCGCAATGCGTGTCCGCGTCATCACAGACTTTGAATTGGAGAACTCCTCGTGAGCGACGACATTACCAGCGAAGCCCAAACCATTGCTGTCGGCCAGTTGCGCGCTTTCATCGAGCGCATCGAGCGCCTAGAAGAAGAAAAAAAGACTATCGGCGATGATATCAAGGAAGTTTACGCGGAATTGAAGGGCTCAGGGTTTGACAGCAAGGTCGTGAGGACCATTATTCGTCTGCGTAAAAAAGAAGACCATGAACGTCAGGAAGAAGAGGCCATGCTGCAGCTCTATATGGACGCACTTGGCATGAGCTGATTTCGGCTCTTCCCGGAGCCTTCCGTCTTCCTGAAATAGAAACCCCAGGATCGTCCGCGATCCGTATTCGGAGGAAGGGGATAGGTGTATGGAATTCAGGAAGCTCGGACGTACCGAACTCAATGTTTCGCCGCTTTGCTTCGGCGGCAATGTATTTGGATGGACGGTCGATGAAGCGACATCGTTCTCTCTTCTCGACCGGTTCGTCGACGCCGGATTCAATTTCATCGACACAGCGGATGTCTATTCCGCTTGGGCGCCCGGCAATGTCGGCGGCGAATCCGAAACCATTATCGGCAACTGGCTGAAATCCCGTGGCCTGCGCGATAAAGTCGTTATTGCCACCAAGGTCGGCTCCGAGATGGGTCCCGACGAGAAAGGCCTTTCCCCGGCCTATATCCGCAAAGCGGTCGATGCCTCCCTCAAACGGCTGCAAACGGATTACATCGACCTCTATCAATCGCACTGGGACGATCCAGAAACGCCATTCGCGGATGTGCTCGGCACATATAAAGAACTGATCGAAGCAGGTAAGGTCCGCGCCATCGGTGCGTCCAATCTCACGCCCGAGCGACTGACCAAAGCGCTTGACGTCGCCCGGACCAACAATCTGCCCCGCTATGAAAGCCTGCAACCGCTTTATAATCTCTATGATCGCGCGGATTTCGAAAACGGACTTGCGAAAATCTGCCGTGACAACGAGCTTGGCGTTATTTCCTATTATTCGCTCGCAGCAGGATTTCTGACCGGTAAATACCGTTCTGCTACGGATTTGGGACAAAGCGCGCGCGGCAAATCGGTCGAGAAATATCTGACGGACCGGGGTTCGCGGATCATTGCCGCACTTGATGACGTGGCCCGCAATCTCGACGTCACGCCGGCACAGGTCGCCATCGCGTGGCTGATCGCGCAGCCGTCAATCACGGCCCCCATCGCCAGCGCAACACGCTCGGCCCAGCTCGGCGAACTGATCACCGCAACAGAACTGAAACTCAGCGACGATGAAATCGCCCTGCTGAACAAGGCCAGCAGTTAAATTTCAAGGCATCGAAGGGCAGATTTACCCTTCGATTTCTTCTCGCAGCATTTCAAGCTCGAGCCATTCTTCTTCCATGGCGGCATTTTCGGCGCGCTTCTTCTCAAGAAGATCGGCGGTCTTGGCAAAAAGCGCCGGGTCCTTGGCATAAAGCTGTGGATCGGCAAGCTTTCCTTCCAGCACCGCGATTTCCTTTGCCAGCGCATCCATCTTGCCTGGCAGGGTTTCGAGCGCAAATTTCTGCTTGTAGGAAAGCTTGCGCTTTTCCTCCCGCTTCTGCTGCGGTGCATCCTCGTCCGACTTCTCGTCACTTCGACCGCCTGACACCTTGACCGAGCGGCGGCTCAAGGCCTGCTCCTTGCGCTGCGCCATCATGTCGGCATAGCCGCCCGCATATTCGAGCCAGCGCCCGTCACCTTCCGGCGCAATCACCGACGTTACAGTGCGATCCAGAAAATCACGGTCATGGCTGACCAGAATGACTGTGCCGGGAAAGCCTGCGACCAGCTCCTGCAGCAGATCGAGGGTTTCCATATCGAGATCATTGGTAGGTTCGTCGAGGATGAGGAGGTTTGCGGGCCGCGCCAGAACGCGGGCCAGCATCAGGCGGGCACGTTCGCCACCGGAAAGCTCGCGAATGGGCGTGCGCGCCTGTTCGGGCTGGAACAGAAAGTCCTTCATATAGGACACGACATGCCGCTGCTCACCGTTGACGATAAGGCTTTCGCCGCGCCCATCCGTCAGATAATGCGCCAGCGTCTCGTCCAGATTGAGGCTTTCGCGCTTCTGGTCGAGTTCGGCCATTTCGAGATTGACGCCAAGCCGCAGCGTTCCGGAATCCGGTTCAAGCTTGCCGGTCAAAAGCGACAGAAGTGTCGTCTTTCCGGCACCGTTTGGTCCAACGAGACCAATCCGATCACCGCGCTGCACACGGATCGAAAAATCCTTGACCAGAGCACGCTCGCCATAGGCCTTGTTCAGCCCCTTGGCTTCGATCACCAGCTTGCCGGATTCCCTGGCGTCGCTTGCCGCCAGAACCGCCGTTCCTTGTGCCTTGCGGTGATTACGAAAATCAGCGCGCATGGAATGCAATTCACCGAGGCGGCGCATATTGCGCTTGCGCCGCGCTGTCACGCCATAGCGCAGCCAGTGCTCCTCGCGCGCAATCTGGCGTCCGAGCTTGTGGTGATCCCGCTCTTCCTCTTCCAGCACCTTGTCGCGCCATTCCTCGAAATGGCCAAAACCTTGCTCAAGACGGCGTGTGATGCCACGATCCAGCCAGACCGTCGCCCGGCTGACATTCTCCAGAAAGCGGCGGTCATGCGAGATTAAAACGATAGCCGAGCGAATCTGGCGCAGTTCGCTTTCCAGCCATTCGATGGTGGTCAGATCCAGATGGTTGGTTGGCTCGTCCAGCAGCAGAACGTCGGGCTGCGGTGCGATCACCCGCGCCAGAGCAGCGCGGCGCGCCTCGCCGCCGGAAAGATGATCCGGCTTTTCCTCACCGGTCAGCCCCAGATGTTCAAGCAGATAGGTCACACGATGCGGATCGTCGGTCGGCCCCAGCCCTGCCTCGACATAGGCGCGGACATTGGCAAAGCCATCCATATCCGGCACCTGCGGCAGATAGCGGATAGTTGCACCCGGATGTTTGAAAACCTCGCCCGCTGTCGCTTCCACCATGCCGGCTGCAATCTTGAGCAGGGTGGATTTACCCGAGCCGTTGCGTCCGACCAGCGCTATACGGTCGCCTTCACTCACCGAAAGACTGGCATCCTCCAGAAGCGGCGTGCCTCCAAAGGTGAGCTTGATCTGGTCGAGGCGAAGGAGTGGTGGTGCCATGGTTCTTTTCGATAAACAGGGTTTCAAATTCGGCCCTGCTTGTCCGCGACAAAAGCCGTTCTGTCAAATGGAACGGTACGAAAAGGCCCGTTAAAAACAAACAGGCCGGGTTTCCCCGACCTGTCAGCAAACTTATTTATCCAGCAATTACTGGCCCAGTGTCACTGGCAAGGTGCTTCATAGATGCGGCCATACGGATCGCGATAGCGGCAGTACTGCGTGCCATTGCGCGTCTGGGCCGCACCGAGAAGAGTACCGGCAACGCCGCCGATAGCGGCGCCAGCAAGCGCGCCACGGCCATTGCCGCCAATTGCGCCACCGGCGAGAGCACCAAGTGCTGCGCCACCAACACCGTAACCGGCCGTGCGCTGTTCATTCGTCGTGCATGCAGCCGTCGAGAACGCGAGCACGCCAGCAACAGCAATCATCGTAAGACGTGATTTCATTGAAACATCTCCTACAAGAGTTGAACTAATCACCGACTTTGCGTCCCCAATTTCGGCGTAAAGCAGATGACACCCGCTTGGCCCATTTACAATACGTTTCGCTCGTCAGCGTCAAGCTCTTTCGATTGATAAGGTTAGCGGGTTCAGCGCGGTGTTTCTTCCATCGCCAAGTTGGCGATAAGTATCGCCAATCCAGAATGCGCAGTAACACGAAGTGTTCCATGAACTACGTTAGATACTGTCCATGAAGAGCCGAAGGGCAGTGTCACATTATCTAACGGCCACTCCGCATTTGTGATCGAAAGGCCTTCGACGGTGCTGAAATTAATCACACTGAACGGCGTTCCATCGGGAAAGTCGTAAACATAATCTCCCGGCGGCAAGGGCCAGGCTTCCTCGGATCCGCTGGACAGAAGCACGTTCCGCCCTTTTGCGGCCTGTGCCGTCGCCATAGTCAGATGCAGAAGCGTGTGATCGGTGCGCTGTCCCCCGAAGGCTCCACAAAGGATCACTCGATCCGCACCGCGCTTATAGGCTTCCTCAAGGGCCAGCTCTCCGTCCGTCATGTCCTTGGCGGAGGGGAACGTTTTTTGCGGCACGTGTCCATATTGCGCGCGAAGCTGTACGGAGGCCGAATCAAAATCCCCAAGCCACAGCTCCGGTTCGACACCAAGCGCGACGGCGTGCCTGATCCCACTATCGGCAGCGAGAATACGCGCACCGGCAATTTGGCGTTTCAGGCGATCGGTCACGATCAGGTCGCCGCCGAGAAGAATGACGAATGTGCTCATAAGCCGCTCATAACACGAGCAAATCCGCGCCGGAAGCCTGCATTCGCTGCCATTGCTATGTCTTGCCCTTCCCGTTGTGAAAGATTATTGTCGCAACCGCTCTAACGGGGTGCCGTCTGCTTTCGCGGATGGCTGAGAGGCCCAGAAGCATTTCCAGCAAAAGTGTAAAACGGTTTTGCGTCCGGAAATGCTGAATAAAACGGCCAACCCGCTGAACCTGATCCGGTTTGCACCGGCGGAGGGATTAGACGCTCCATAAACGGCGCTCGATCCTCTTGTAATAAAAGAAAGGAAGTGCCGTGATGCGGCTTTTATCTTTGCTGGCCTTTTCATTTACCGCAGCCGTCGCTTTGACGACTTCGGCGCAGGCGAAAGACAAGCTCACCGTCTATACCTATGACAGTTTCGTCGCCGAATGGGGTCCGGGACCGAAGGTCAAGGAAAACTTCGAGAAGGAATGCGACTGTGAAGTTGAATGGATTGCATCCGCCGATGGCGTTGCGCTCCTCAATCGTCTCAAGCTTGAAGGCAGCAATACCAAAGCCGACATCGTTCTCGGTCTCGATACCAATCTGACGACCGAAGCACGCGCCACCGGCTTTTTTGCTCCAAGCGGCATCGACCAGAGCAATGTGAGCGTTCCGGGCGGTTTCAAGGACGATATCTTCGTTCCCTATGATTATGGCTATTTCGCCGTGGTCTACGATTCGGAAAAACTACCCAATCCCCCGAAGAGCCTGAAGGAACTCGTCGAAGGCGATCCTTCCCAGAAGATCGTACTGCAGGATCCGCGCACGTCGACACCGGGGCTAGGTATGCTGCTCTGGATGAAGTCAGTCTATGGCAATGAGGCGGAAGCGGCCTGGCAGAAACTGCAAAAGCGTATCCTGACCGTCACGCCCGGCTGGTCGGAGGCCTACGGCCTCTTCACCAAGGGCGAAGCTCCAATGGTGCTGTCCTATACGACATCTCCCGCCTATCACATGATCGCGGAAAAGACTGAGCGCTATAAGGCTCTGGCTTATCCTGAAGGCAATTATCTCCAGATCGAGCTGGCCGCTCAAACCACGACCGGCGCGAAAAATCCTCTGGCGCAAAAGTTTCTGGCATTCATGACCGGCCCCGGTTTCCAGGATGTCATCCCTGAGACCAACTGGATGTATCCGGCGGGCAAGACTTCCGCCGCGCTTCCAACTGCTTTCGACGCGTTGCCGAAACCGGAAAAGACGCTTCTCTTCCCTTCCGACGAGGTGGCCAAAAACCGCAAGTCATGGATTGATGAATGGTTGGCCGCGACCAGTAAATGACGACATTTCCGGCACAGCACCGCTCGAAAGGCATATCCGCCGCGAAACCGGCCATGGGTGCGCTGGCGCTTGTCTTTCTGGTTGTGCTTGCCGGTGGGGCGCTTGTCGCACTGGCATTCGAAGCGGGCAGCAGCGGTTTCGACGTCGCTGCCAATTTCGACACCTATCTGTGGCGGGTTGCCCGCTTCACAATCCTGCAGGCAATCGCTTCGAGCCTGCTATCCGTGCTGTTTGCGGTGCCGGTCGCCCGTGCACTCTATGCCGAAGCAAGCTTTCCGGGGCGCGGGCTGATCCTCCGCCTCTTTGCCCTGCCGCTTGCTCTGCCAGCCCTCGTCGCCGTGCTTGGCGTCACCAGCATCTATGGCCGCAACGGGTTCATTGCCCATCTGTCAGAAGCTGCGGGGCATCCGTTCCAGCCGGACATCTACGGCATTACCGGGATACTGATCGCCCATATCTTCTTCAACATGCCGCTCGCAGTCCGTCTCATTCTGGCTGGTTACGAATCGATACCAACCGATTACTGGAAGCTTGCCGCGCAGCTTGGCATGGGCAATCGGGCGCGCTTCCGGCTTATCGAATGGCCGGTGATCCGCCGCAACCTGCCGGGCATGATCGGCCTCATCTTCATGCTCTGCGTGACGAGCTTCACGACCGTGCTGACACTCGGCGGCGGCCCCCGCGCCACCACGCTGGAAGTCGCAATCTACCAGAGCCTGCATTTCGATTTCGATCCGGGTCGTGCTGTCGCCCTCACCTTCACGCAGCTTGCACTGACATTGCTCGTTCTTCTAGCCCTACGCCTGACCGGTAGCCCATCCGAAGAAGCTTTCACCCACGCGGCGACACCGCGACGCTACGGCAAGGCATCCACAGCTGAACGTGTTTCAAACACCGTCGTTATCGGGATAGGCTTTCTCTATGTCGCGCTGCCGATTGCAGGCGTAGTCATCTCCGGTTTCGCCGCCGATCTTATGCGGCTATTGACGGAAAGAACGGTCTGGCGTGCCATTGGCACCAGCCTCGCGCTCGGCTTCTCAGCAGCTTTGCTGTCCGTCATTCTGTCACTTGCGCTTGTGTCGGCACGGGAAGCGGTGAAAAAACGTAAACTCGCCAACATCTTCGATACCGGCGCCAGCCTGATCCTCGTCATGCCGCCAATCGTGATCGGCGCAGGCTGGTTCATCCTGCTTCGCCACTTCACCGATCCGTTTGCGATGGCACCGTTCATGGTCGTCACCGTCAATGCGGCGATGGCCATGCCCTTTGCCGTGCGTCTTCTGCGACCCGCATGGGACACAGCGGCCAGCCGCCACAACCGGCTTTGCGCACAGTTGGGCATTCGTGGCTTCAACCGCCTCCGGCTCATCGACTGGCCTTCGATCCGCAAACCTTTCGGCATGGCCTTTGCCTTTGCCATGGCGCTTTCCCTCGGCGATCTCGGCACGATCGCCCTGTTCGGCAGTGACGCGCTTTTGACGCTGCCCTACCTCCTCTTGCAGCGCATGGGCAGCTATCGCACATTCGACGCGGCGGGTCTGGCGCTTATTCTCGGGCTGCTTTGCCTCGCGCTGATGATGATCGCGGATCGCGCATCCCGAAAGGAAACGCCGTCTCCATGAATGCTCGGATGAATGCCGCCATGAACCCCCTTGCCGAAATTCGTCTTGATGACGTCCGTTTCAGCTATGGTGAAGCCGCCATGCATTTCGATGCAACGATAAAGGGCGGTGTCATAGCCGCGGTTGTCGGGCCAAGTGGTTCGGGCAAGTCCACACTTCTCAACCTGATTGCCGGTTTTGAATTTCCGCAATCCGGTCATATCTTCATCGGCGATAAAGACGTCAGTGAACTTTCGCCAGCGGGCCGGCCTGTTTCGATGGTGTTTCAGGAAAACAACCTATTTGCCCACCTGACCGTCGAACAGAATGTCGGCCTCGGACGTTCGCCGAACCTGAGGCTGACCGCAGAAGACCGCACCGATATTGCGGAGGCTTTGTCACGTGTCGGGCTCGCGGGCAAAGAACAGCGCAAGCCTGAAGCCCTGTCCGGCGGCGAACGCCAGCGCGTAGCAATTGCCCGCGCGCTCATACGCCAGCGCCCAATTCTGCTCCTTGACGAAGCCTTTGCCTCGCTTGGCCCGGCGCTACGACACCAGATGCTGGATCTGGTCAGGGAGCTTCAACTTGAAACCGGCATGACAGTGCTGATGGTGACGCACACACCTGAAGATGCGCTCTATCTCGGCGCAGTGTTGCTTTTTCTCGACAGTGGCCGGATTTCCGCCATGGGCCCTGCCACCGAACTGCTTTCTCCGACTGGACCGGAAGCATTGCGGCACTATATCGGTGAAAAGCGGAATTCGGGGCCGAACCTCAAATAGAGTTACGGTTGCGGACATATTTTGTTCGCAATCTGCCGGAAGAACCGGCTACAGATTTCTTGTGCTGCTTGTACACGTTCAGGTCTGTGGCTAGATTTGGCCCCCGGATCAAGCAATCTGATTCAGAAGCGAGGATAAAATACTGTTCCGTCAATCGACCCGTTCCCGGGCCTTCCTGCGTCTACCTATCTCCCTGCCAGAATGGACGCGGCAAAATTGGCGGAAACCAGCCATTAGTTTTGGCTTGCTTGCTATCGCCCTGATTTCGGGTTGCCAGTCGATCAATTCCAGCAAGGATCTGGGCCTGCAGCCTTCCGATAATCCGGTAACCGTCGACAATGTAACGCGCAATGACCGGCTGGCGCAGCTTGGTGCCCAGCAGCATCCGCGTATCCTCGCGACCTATGGCGGCGAGTACAAGGACCAGAGACTTGAACGCATGGTGGCGAAGATCGTCGGCAAGCTGACGACAGTTACCGACAAGCCGGACCAGACCTATCGCATCACAATTCTCGACAGTCCCAATATCAATGCCTTCGCATTGCCGGGCGGCTATCTCTATGTCACGCGCGGCCTGCTCGCGCTCGCGAACGACTCTTCCGAAGTCGCAGCCGTGATCGCCCACGAAATGGGCCATGTCATCGCCAATCACGGCATTCTGCGGCAGGAGAAGGAAGCTGAGACGGCTATAGCCGGGCGCGTCGCCAGCGAAGTGCTGCATAATGAATCTGCCAGCCGCGAAGAAGCGCTGCGCGGCAAGTTGCGGCTTGCCCAGTTCTCGCGTAATCAGGAATTGCAGGCGGATGCCATCGGTATCAAGATGATCGGCGAAGCCGGTTACGATCCGTTCGCTTCGGCGCGTTTCCTGCAATCGATGGAAGCCTATCAGGGCTTTCGTTCGGTTTCGGGCGCGACCGATGCCAGCCTCGACTTTCTCGCAAGCCATCCGGCAACGCCGCAGCGCATCCAGCTTGCGCTTGGTCATGCACGCCGCATCGGCGCCCCCGGCGTCGGCACAACCGATCGCGATTCCTTCCTCAACGGCATTGACGGCCTTCTCTACGGCGACTCGCCCAATGAAGGTTATGTCCGCGAACAGACCTTCATCCATCCGAAGCTCGGTGTCACCTTCCGGGCACCGGATGGCTTCACCATCGACAATTCGGCCAATGCGGTCATGGCAAGCGGCCCCGGCGAAGTTGCCATTCGTTTCGATGGCGCATCTCTTCCGGCAGGATCAAACCTTGCCGACTATATCCGCTCGGGCTGGGTAACCGGTCTCGACGACAGTTCGATCCAGACCACCACCATCAACAGTTTGCCCGCCGCGACTGCGCGCGCCAGCGCCGACCGGTGGCAGTTCGACATTGTGGTCATCGGTGCAAACAACAAGGTCTATCGCTTCCTGACAGCAGCACCGAAAGGCAGCAACGCCCTTCTGCCCGCCTCGCGGACAGTTACGCAGTCCTTCCGTCTGCTTTCGCCTGCTGAACAGAACGCCATCAAGCCGCTTCGCATCCGCGTTGTGACGGTCAAGCCGGGCGACACGTTGGCCAGTCTGTCGGCACGCATGCAGGGCACCACCCGCAAACTGGAACTGTTCCGCCTTCTCAATGCCATGTCGGCGGGGGCAACGGTTTCGGTCGGCGACCGCGTGAAGCTGATCAGCGAGTAGCTATGATGACGGAAACACTCATCCACTCTGTCCTTGCGGGAAAAGTCGCTCCTCTCGGAGCTCGCGGCGTTCCAAGCGGCATCGACAAGCAACCGGTTTCCGGCAAGGTTCGCGTGACTTTCGAGGGGCTGGACTGCGATGCGCAGGGCGACCGGAAAGTTCATGGCGGACCGGAAAAAGCACTCCATCACTATTCGCATGATCACTATGCGGTCTGGCGGGAAGAAATCGGCGACAATCCGCGTCTGAGTACGCGTGGTGCTTTCGGCGAAAACATTTCCACATCGGGTCTGAACGAGCGCAATGTCGCCGTGGGTGACAGATTCCGGCTTGGCAGTGCGCTTGTGGAGGTTTCACAGGGCCGCCAGCCCTGCTGGAAACTCAATGAACGTTTTGCAACTGCGGATATGGCCGTGCGCGTTCAGAAGACGGGACGGACAGGCTGGTACTATCGCGTTCTGGAAGAAGGCCACGTGGAAACCGGCGATACGATGATCCTGGTCGACCGCCTGTCGCCGGACTGGACACTGCATCGTGTCTGGCACCTGCTTTATGTCGACACACTAAATTATGATGAACTGTCTGTGATGGCGGAGCTTTCGCATCTCGCCGACAGCTGGAAGCGCTATGCAGTGCGCCGCCTTGAAAATCGCAAGGTCGAGGACTGGTCGTTGCGCCTTGAAGGCAAGACTGCGGAACCGCAAAAGTAAGGAGCCGATTGGCCCCTCTACTTGTATTGCCCTAGCCGTAACAGCTTATGCCTGATAGGCCGCCAATTCATGCTGGCTCAACAGAGCGATCTTCAGCTTCTCCATTGCACGGCTTTCGATTTGCCGCACCCGTTCCTTGGAGATGCCGAGCTTTTCACCCAGCGCTTCAAGCGTCACTCCGTCATCATCGAGACGACGCTCACGGATAATGTGCAATTCGCGTTCGTTCAGCGTATCAAGCGCCACATTGAGCCACTGATTTCGCCGTTCCATATCGATGGAACTTTCGGCGATCTCATCCTGCAAGGGATGATCGTCAACCAGGAAATCCATGCGACGCGACGCACCCGACTCCTCGTTGTTCACAGGTGCCGACAGAGAACTGTCCGGCCCCGAAAGGCGGCTATCCATGATCTCGACATCACTTGTCGAAACACCGAGCTGATCGGAAATTTCCCGATACATCTCTGCCTTGGTCATATTGTCGTCGGATTGGGCCAGTTTTGAACGAAGCCGCCGCAGATTGAAGAAGAGAGCCTTTTGTGCGGAACTCGTACCGCCGCGCACGATGGACCAGTTACGCAGGATATAGTCCTGCATCGACGCGCGAATCCACCACGACGCATAGGTCGAAAAACGCACTTCCCGTTCGGGATCGAAACGTGCGGCAGCTTCAAGAAGGCCGACATAGCCTTCCTGAATGAGATCGTTCATCGGCAGTTTGAACTTGCGGAAGCGTCCGGCCATGGAGATGACCAGTCTCATATGTGCAGATGTGATGCGGTGTAGTGCTTCCTGATCTTTCAGTTCCTTCCAGCGAATGGCGAGGGCTCGTTCCTCTTCGCGCTCCAGATAGGGAGCCGACATTGCGCTGCGGATCATGGATTGAGAAGAGGCTGCTGTCGCTGGGAGGCTACGCGCAACCATAGGCATGTGATTGGCTGGAACTGCGGAAGAACTGCTCATGGATGACTGCTTCATCTGGTTCTCCTGTTCTGAACTCACGCCCTTCGGGCGTTCAGTGGAAGGATATGCCAGTCCCACAAAGACTCCTCGGGCGAATTAGCGAATTCGTCCAAAACTCCCCGCCAGGCCCATTTTTTGGCCAATATGATTACGCCGCAAAACAAACCCGTTTACGAACTGGTGTCTGGAACAACGCATCAGCTGCACTCAGGTTCCCTCTCCTTCAGGATAATTCTCTGACAATGCAGGAAGATGACTGGGAAGATTAATGATTTATTGCGAAATTCAATAAAATCTTAACCAGTCGATATTGCTCTCTACTCACAAGGGGAGCTGCAGCCCAATTCCTGTTGTGGCGAGAGCATATCTCCCGAAAGTGGGAACCGGTTTCGGGATAAAGACGTGCGTAAAAACAAAACGATAGAGCATTTCCAATGCTTCATGAAAACAGGAAATACTCTAGCAAACAAAAAAACCCGGCTAAAGCCGGGCCAGACTGCTGACAAACCTCCGGCAGGGTCAAAATGACCTCAGATTCACGGAACGTCCCAGATTTAGAACGTGAACAAATCGGAATCAAAACCCCTCGTTTTTGACTGCTTCCAAAAATCGAGGGGTTTGTAATCAATCTGACCCGGCTAAAGCCGGGCCTTTTTGAAAGAAAGAGAAGTAAAGCTTATGCGGCTTCGACTTCATCGTCGTCCAGGTCGGTTTCAGCGTCGGCCTTGCCGCGCTTCGGTCCCTTGGCGAGATTTGCTTCGATCAGACGAACAGCTTCGGTTTCCGAAAGCTTGTTCACGGCAGCAATTTCGCGCGCCATGCGGTCAAGGGCAGCTTCATAAAGCTGGCGTTCGGAATAGGACTGTTCCGGCTGGTTATCAGCACGGAAAAGATCGCGAACGACTTCCGAGATCAAGATAAGGTCGCCAGAATTAATCTTTGCATCATATTCTTGGGCGCGGCGCGACCACATGGTGCGCTTCACACGTGCGCGGCCCTGCACGACTTTCAATGCACGTTCAACATAATCGGTCTCCGATAGCTTGCGCATACCGATGGAAGCGGCTTTGGCAACCGGCACCTTCAGGCGCATCTTGTCTTTTTCGAAATCGATCACGAAAAGCTCGAGCTTGTGGCCTGCCACTTCCTGCTCTTCGATGGTAACGATCTGGCCGACACCATGAGCCGGATATACGATCGCCTCACCGGCCTTGAAACCGCCACGCGCGACTGGAGACTTTTTCTGCTGGGATGACATACGCTTCATTACTCCCTGTTGTGCCCGGCGCAATCCGCCGGTTGACACATGATTTTCGACCGCACTCCGGAGAAATGAAGCACGGAAGCTATTTGTCGGCTTGGAACTGAAAACGTATCTGACGGCAAATCTAGCCGACCGGGTGTACGGTGAGGGGGACGACGCCAGATCGCAATCATCTTCCCCGGTGCCATTCAGCCCGGTACTAAAGATCAGCCCTTTCAGAGATTAACGCATAGCGCCACGAATTGACGTCCAGTCACCGAAATTATTGGAGTAACCTAACACAATTTCGCGAAAGAATCAACAAATTGCCAAATATGTCGTATTTGGCAATGGAACACACCTGCAAGATGGGCGTGTTTCAGTGATTTCACTCGCCTTTTGCCGATGTATTACAGAAAAAGCAAGTGATAATTCGCCCATTCCTGCAATCTCAGACAACCTGACAGTCTCAGCAGGCTGAAAACATATGTTCCAGAAGCATAAAGCCTTCTGGAACAAGGGCATACTTATACGATACCGTCCAACTCATACCAGCTGACAGCATTGCCTGTAACGCTGATTCAGTATTAGTCACCGCTACCCGGCTCGGTGGAGAAATACTTCTCGAGCTTGCCAGCCACGCCGTCCATTTCCTTGGCTTCCGGCAGGGCATCCTTTTTTGCGGTAATATTGGGCCATTTTGCCGCATATTCCGTATTCAATTCCAACCACTTGTCGAGGCCCGGCTCAGTGTCGGGGCTGATCGCCTCGGCAGGGCATTCCGGTTCACATACGCCACAGTCGATACACTCGTCGGGATTGATAACGAGCATGTTTTCGCCTTCGTAGAAGCAATCGACCGGACAGACCTCGACGCAGTCCGTATATTTGCAGCGAATGCAATTATCGGTCACGACATACGTCATCGTCGAACTCCTGTTGCTGCCCGAATTCCAGACCAGGCAGCTTATCTATCCTACAGCTTGGCGCCGATACTCCAGCAAGCCGACAATTGGCTCGGGGCTTTGGAATATCTCGCCACGAAGTCACTGTGCACGGAAATGGTTGCGGGTCTCAGCCCATGCCCTTTTATGACAATGCGTGAGGTAGCGATTTTATCCTGTCATGACAAGGGTACAAACGCCGCAATGTCACGAAGTCACGCACATCTGAAACAGCATTTCGTTTGAGAGGTCTCGCATGGAAAAGACTTTCGCCGGGGCGGTTTGACGCGCAATTTCCATCACCGTCACAAGTTGCCTGCGGCAACGCGCCCAGACTGGAACTGATCCCGATTTAGTGGAATCACAGCAACCGCCAGAACTGTTATTGGAGTACACCTCGCCACGGAAAGCATTCCCGGTCGCGGAAAGTACACTCTAGTTTCCGCGTAAGCGATCCGTTTCGCGACGCTCTTTCTTGGTCGGGCGCCCGGCTCCGCTCTCACGCTGCGGCGTTGTGGCCTCCGGTGCCACCGCAGTAGCGGATGCTGGTGACGGCGAAAGGTCTTCATAAAGAAGCTGGGCCTCAGGCGCTGGACCGCGACGCTCACCCGGAGCAAGTATCTTGTAAACGAGAATACGCCGGTCGAGCGTAATGGTCAGTACATCACCGACCTTCACCTGATGAGCGGCCTGCTCAATCTTGTCGCGGTTGACCCGAACCTTGCCGCCGACGGCGAGTTTCGCCGCCAGCGATCTTGATTTGACCACGCGCGCAAAGAACAGCCATTTGTCGATTCGCTGTCTTGCGCCCGTTTCTGCAGTCATCTTACTTCTTCATCTGCTCTTTCAGAGCCAGAAGCTTGGCAAAAGGCGAATCGGGATCGATACGCGCAGGACGTTCCTGCTCTGCCCGTTTGCCGCCCTGATGGCCATGATCGCGCTTCTGCTGGCGCTGATTGCCGCCACGGAAATCACCCTTGGAGCCTTCGCGCTTGCCTTCACCGTCATGACGCTTTTGCTTGTCGAAGCGCTTGCCGCCGCGATCATTGCGTCCCTGCTGTTCTGCCCCGCCTTCGGACTTGCGCCCTTCGCCGCCATCGCGGTTCTGATGACCGCTTTTCTGGTGGCCACGATTTTGACGCTGTCTGTTCTGGTCCTGATTGCGATTGCGGCCTTCGAAGCGACCCTGACGCCATAGAAGAACAGGCTTTGGCTCTTCAGCCGCCACTTCTGCCGTTTCGCCGGTCGGCGCAGTTTCAGCCGCTCCAACAGCCTCTTCCACCTTGGCTTCGGCTTCCGCCTCGGCCACGACAACCAGTGCAGGCACGGGTTCTGCCGCGGGTACGGCAGGCTTTTCCGCTTCTGCAACCGGCGAAACACCAGCTTCCTTGGCCGCAGCTTCAGCCGCGAAAGCATCGAGTTCGGCAAGCTTCGCTGTGACGGCGGCTGCTTCCATCGCCTCGTGACGATAGCCGAGGCTCTTCAGGATTTCTTCCATGTCGTCCGTCGTAGCACCCAGAATGGACATCATGGCCGGTGTGACGATGAAACGTCCGCCGTCATAAGCGCCATCCGGACGCACTCCGGAACCCGGGCGCCAGGCAAGTGCTGGACGAATGAGATCGGCAAGACGTTCCAGAATATCGATACGCACTGCACGGCGACCCAGCACGCGATAACCTGCCAGACGATAGAACATCGGATCGAAAGCCGGATCGACCACGACCGAGGTACGGCCTGCCGCCAGCACATTCACAACATCGCCATAGCCGGAGCGTTCGCGACCATCATTCTTGAGCGCCCAGAGCAGCGTGATGAGACCGGCCGGCGCAGGCTTCAGCAACATCGGCATAAAGACGTGATAGGCACCGAAACGCACACCGAGACGGCGAAGCGCCGCACGCGAATCCTGATCGAGGCCGCGCACTTCCTCCGCCACATCGCGGCGCGGAAGAATGCCAAGGTTCTCGACGATCTGGAAAGCGAGGCCGCGTGTCATACCGGTCAGGGCATCAGCGGCAGCCAGATCGGTGAGCGGTTTCAGAACGGTTTCGATATGATGAGCGACGAAACGTTCGATACGAGCTGCAACCTTGTCGCGCGCCGCTCCGGTAAGCTGTTCGTCGGCCAGGATCACCGCACGCGGCTTCAGCAGGTCATCGCCCGCAACCAGCGTTGCGACCGTTGCACCGACCCAGCGCATAACGCCATCCGAGCCGAGCGCGAAATCGCCATTGGGAGCTGCGGCAAAGCGCTCTGCGCGACGTTCGAACTCGGCGGCCAGCGCCTTTTGTGCAGCCGACTTCACCGCCTTGGCGTCCGGCCCCTCGGCCTGAACGTCAGCGGTAAAACGGAATCCTTCCAGTTGCCCAACATTGTGGCCTTCGACAATCACGTCTCCGACCGGGCTGATTTCTGCTTCAAGCATGGCATTCTCTCTCAGGCGCCTCATAAGCACGCTTGTCCTGCGGTCTACAAAGCGTTTCGTCAACCTTTCATGCAGCGCGTCGGACAATCTGTCCTCAATTTCGCGCGTCTTTTCCTGCCAGTGTGTCGGATCGGCAAGCCATCCCGGCCTGTGCGACACGAAAGTCCAGGTTCGAATTTGCGCCACCCGATGCGACAGAGTATCGATTTCCCCCTCTGTGCTATCGGCACGGCGCACCTGTTCGCTCATATAATCTTCATCGACGCTCCCTCGGCGGACAAGATCCTGATAGATGGTTGCAATGATATCGGCATGCTGCGCCGGCGCGATCTTGCGATAATCGGGCAGCGCGCAGGCGTCCCACAAAAGCTCGATGCGTGCCGGTGTCTTGGCGAGCCGCACAATCTCTTCGTCTTTCGACAAATTTTCAAGCGCTTGTTGATCGACGGCAGGCAAAGCCTTGGCCAAGCCTTCGATCGGTGCGGGCGTTTCCAGAGAATAGCGCAGGGAATCGAGCGATGAAAAGTCGAAACGCGCCGTGCGCCATTGCAGGACTTTCACAGGATCGAAATTATGCGCTTCCACCCGCTCGACCAGCTCTTCGTCGAATGGGTGCACCTGCCCCGTCACGCCGAAGGTGCCGTCACGCAGATGTCGGCCTGCGCGCCCGGCGATCTGCCCCACCTCGGCGGGCGTCAGATCGCGGAACTGATACCCGTCGAATTTGCGATTCTGCGCAAAGGCGACATGGTCGACATCAAGATTAAGGCCCATGCCGATAGCATCGGTCGCCACCAGAAAATCGACATCGCCCGACTGGTAAAGCTCGACCTGCGCGTTGCGTGTCCGCGGGCTGAGCGCGCCCATGACGACAGCCGCGCCACCACGCTGGCGTCGGATCAGTTCAGCAATCCCGTAAACCTCATCGGCGGAAAAGGCGACGATGGCGGAACGGTTCGGCAGGCGCGTAATCTTCTTGGAACCGGCATAGGCCAGATGCGACAGGCGCGGACGCGTCACCACATTGATGCCGCGCAAAAGCTTTTCCAGAATGCCGCGCATGGTGGCCGCACCAAGCAGGAGCGTTTCCTGCCGCCCGCGCAGATGCAGGATCCGGTCGGTGAAAATATGCCCGCGCTCCAGATCACCAGCGAGCTGGACTTCATCGATGGCGACGAAAGCGACATCTGTACGGCGCGGCATGGCCTCGACCGTGCAGACCGAATAGCGCGCACCCGGCGGCACGATCTTTTCTTCACCCGTCACCAGCGCGACATTGGCCGCACCGACCCGTTCCACGACGCGGTTATAGACCTCACGCGCCAGAAGGCGCAGCGGCAAGCCGATCATGCCACTTCCATGCGACAGCATGCGTTCGATGGCGAGATGGGTTTTGCCGGTGTTGGTCGGCCCAAGCACCGCAGTCACATCGCGGCCACTCAGCGTCAGCGGCAAATCATGGGCGGGGAGTTGGTTCATGCCAATAATCGGATTCCCGGTACAAGCGCCCATAACGGGCAGGATGCTGGTTTTGCGATAGCACTATACGGCCTGTACCGAAAGCGCTCCTGTTAAGTTTAAGCAAGGACGAACTACCAACGTTTCGACGACCGGTGTGCAGCCGGTCAACAACTTGTCGGTTAACAATTGGAACGACTCTGGAACGAATCGGCGACGAATCGCTGACTCGGAGAACTTCGCCTTTTGTTCACGGCAACATATAGTGGTCTTACCGCAAACCCCTACAATATGATGAATCGGATGTTCCGGTTTTCTGTCTTCTCCCAATACAAAACAAGCTTGCTGTTAACTTTTAACAAAATCTGTCAACCGAATGTTCTAACCACAATGCGACTCTTCAGAAATTCTTAATGAATACTGATAGTTCATTAATGTGGCAACAGATGGAAATCCGATTTTCATTAACCTTCAGGCCAAAGCCGGAACGAATCGGCGACGAATCGGTGATCAGCAAGGTTTCTGCATTTGTTCTCACAATATCTGGTGGGCGATTGTCGCTATACGCCATAGAAAACCAGATACGAACGGACTTTAATAACCCCGTCTCCAATCTCACGTTAACTTTTCCGGCAGTTTCATCATGCCAACAACACTGATTTCAAATGTGTCATTGCGGAAACAAAAAGGGCGGGCAGAGTGTATTCTTTGCCCGCCTCAATGTTTGGAATGGAAAGATCAATCGCGCTCGACGCACAAGGCGACACCCATGCCGCCGCCGATGCAAAGTGTCGCCAGACCGCGTTTGGCATCGCGGCGCTTCATTTCGTAAAGCAGTGTCGTCAGCACGCGCGCGCCTGACGCACCGATCGGATGACCGATAGCGATAGCTCCGCCATTCACATTGACGATATCCGCATTGAGACCGAGATCGCGCACGACAGCGCAGGACTGTGCTGCAAAGGCTTCATTGGCCTCGACCAGATCGAGATCGCCGACGCTCCAGCCAGCCTTTTCCAGCGCCTTCTTCGTTGCCGGAATCGGACCGGTTCCCATGATCGACGGATCGACACCAGCCGTTGCCCAGGAAACGATACGTCCGAGCGGCTTCACACCGCGTTTGGCTGCTTCATCCGCATCCATCAGCACGACAGCCGCAGCACCGTCATTAATACCGGACGCATTGCCTGCAGTCACTGTACCTTCCTTGTCAAAGGCAGGCTTTAGCTTCGCCAATGCCTCCATCGTCGTGCCAGGACGGATGTATTCGTCCGCCGAAACAACGACATCACCCTTGCGACCCTTTACGATGAAGGGAACGATTTCATCCTCGAACCTTCCGGCGGTCTGTGCCGCCTCAGCCTTCTGCTGGGAGGCCAGCGCAAACTCATCCTGATCGCTACGGGTCAATTGCCACTGGCGGGCAATGTTTTCCGCCGTGATCCCCATGTGATAGCCATTAAAGGCATCGATCAGGCCATCCTTCAGCATGGTGTCGACCATCTTGAAATCACCCATCTTCACGCCCGAACGCAAATGTGCGCAATGAGGCGCCATCGACATGGATTCCTGACCGCCCGCCACAATGATCCTGGCATCGCCGGAAAGAATTTGCTGCATGCCGAGCGCAACAGCCCGCAAACCGGAACCGCACAGCTGGTTGATCGAAAATGCGGTCGTCTCCTTCGGGCAACCAGCGTCCATTGCCGCCTGTCGTGCCGGGTTCTGCCCCTCACCTGCCGTCAGCACTTGTCCGAGAATAACCTCGTCCACATCCGTCGCCGCCACACCGGCGCGTTCCAGCGCGCCTTTGATAACCGTCGCGCCCAATTCATGTGCGGGGATATTGGCAAACGCACCGTTGAAAGCGCCCACTGCGGTACGCGCCGCGCTGGCAATGACGATGGCTTTCTGGTCGGACATTCTTTCCTCCTTGAAATATTGTGCAACACAAAGACCAAAATTCCAACCTTGGCAAGCTTTGGTGTGCGCCTGCAACCGTCTTCATGAAAATCGATAAAGTGTTTTTCCTATGGCGAGAAGCATTCGGCTGTGCATCGCCAGCCATGGCCGCTAAATTACATTTCGCTATAGAATAGGAGATATCCATGCCTTCACTGACGCTCGAACGCGCCAATACGATCATCGCCGGGGCTTTTGCCAAGGCCGAGGAACTGAAAATGAAGCCGCTTGCTGTTTGCGTTCTCGATGCCGGTGGCCATGTGAAGGCTTTCCAGCGTCAGGACGGCGCGTCGATGCTCCGCTTCGAGATCGGCTCGGGCAAGGCCTATGGCGCGCTTGCGGTCGGCACCGGCTCGCGCTGGCTGAACAACCAGGCAAAGGATCGCCCGCATTTTCTGGAAGGACTTTCGGGCGTATCGGGCGGCAAGATCGTGCCTGTACCGGGCGGCGTTCTGATCAAGGATGCAGGCGGTGAAATTCTCGGTGCAGTCGGCATTTCCGGCGATACGTCGGACAATGACGAGGCTGCAGCCATCGCCGGTATCGACGGCGCAGGCTTTGCATCTGACGCAGGTTGACTTTCAACAATAGTCCGCGATCAAGGCCGCTTCATGCGGCCTTTTTCATGTAGCTTGCAGAAAACTGGCACAAAAGAAAACGCCGCTCCCGATCAACGAGAACGGCGTTTTTGAAAACCATCTTTCGGCTGCAATGCAGCGTCAGACTTATTCCTTAGCTTCGAGGACCTGACGGCCGCGATACATACCGCTCTTCAGATCGATATGATGCGGACGACGAAGTTCGCCCGAGTTCTTGTCCTCGACATAGGTCGGGGCCTTCAGAGCGTCAGCCGAACGGCGCATGCCGCGCTTCGACGGAGACGTTTTTCTTTTAGGTACTGCCATGGATCCAGCTCCACTGATCGGTCAATAAACGTCCGGCACGGCCCCGGTGGAGCCTGTCACAGCGGACAAAATTCCGGAAAGTCAGGTGCCTATACACGCTCTCACGGCATTTGACCAGCGGGAGTCTGATCTTTTTTTCGTATCACGTATTTATCGCACGCAAACCACATAGGGGCCTGATCGTGCGGCACGACCGGCGACGATCCGGGCAATGCGCTGCATGTTGCGCGTCGGCTTGGCAGGGTTGCGCAATGTCGGGTTGGGGAGCGTGACGGCAAGCAGCGCGGATTGCCGGGCATTGAGTTTTGCTGCCGGGCGCTTGAAATAATGCTGGGCTGCAGCCTCGATCCCATAAATCCCCGGCCCCCATTCTGCAATATTCAGATAGATTTCCATTATTCGCTTTTTGGACAGAATACCATCAGCAGCCAGCGCCAGCGGAAATTCGAGCCCTTTGCGGACATAAGAGCGCCCATTCCAGAGAAAGAGGTTCTTCACGGTCTGCATCGTGATCGTGGAAGCGCCGCGGCTCGGCCCACCCTCGCCTGCATCATCCAGAACCAGCCCCAGCTGATGCCAACCCCCCCCGCCATGACTGCAGAACTGGCCGTCCTCAGCCATCATCACCGAATTGACGAGAACCGGCGCGACATCATCGATA
>NZ_JBHEEO010000012.1:0-12571 GCF_041929965.1 Brucella oryzae
CTTCGACGACTTCCGAGCGGGCGCCGATGAAACAATTGTCCTCGATGATGGTTGGGCCAGCCTGCATCGGTTCCAAAACCCCGCCAATGCCGACGCCTCCGGAAAGATGAACGTTCTTGCCGATCTGTGCGCAGGAGCCGACGGTCGCCCAGGTATCGACCATCGTTCCCTCATCGACATAGGCGCCGAGATTGACGAAGGACGGCATCAGGATCGCGTTGGGCGCGATATAGGCCGAGTGGCGCACGACACAGTTCGGCACGGCGCGGAAGCCTGCCTTTTCGAATTCGTTGGCGGTCCAGCCATCGAATTTCGATGGTACCTTGTCCCACCAGGACGACTGGCCGGGACCGCCCTTGATGACTTCCATCGGGTTGAGGCGGAAGGAGAGCAGAACCGCTTTCTTCAGCCATTGGTTGACATGCCAGTTGCCGTCCGCCTGTTTTTCTGCGACACGGGCTTCACCGCGGTCGAGCAGAATGAGCGATTGTTCGACGGCTTCGCGTACTTCGCCGCGCGTTGCCGTGTTGACACCGTCGCGCTCGTCAAAAGCCTTGTCGATTGTCTTCTCAAGGGAGGCGAGGTCTGGCTTGGTCATAAGGTGCGATCTCCATGAAGGGGCGGCGGAAGGCTGGCGCGGATAGGTCCAGCCTGTTTGCTGGGCAATTGATTAAGCGAAGGCGCCATGAGGGTCAATGTCGTTCATGATCCGATTGCAGTGCCACGTTTGAGACAGATTAAGCATTTAGCGCCAGAATGGATGCTGTTATGCGTTGAATGGCAAGAATGAAGGAGCAGGTGAGACGAATGAACCCAATGGAGAAGTCCGGCTGGACGCCGTTCCCGAATTCAGAGGAAGCGGTCAAGCAGGCGCGTACCGTACCGCAGACGCCGCAGACCGAAGCTCCCGCCTATCGCCTCGCTTTCATGGACGACGAGTTCATGACCCGTCGCGACCTGCGACCGATCCGGCTGCAGCTTGAACTTCTGAAACCTGAAATGATTCTGGCCGACCGGGGCATCAAGTCCACTGTCGTCATGTTCGGCGGTGCGCGCATTCCAGAGCCCGGCGGCGAGGCATGGGCAGCCAAGAACGAGGTTCAGAAGAAGAACCTCGAAGCCAATGCGCATTACTACGAAGAAGCGCGCAAATTCGCGCGGATCTGCTCGGAATATTCTGCTACCACCTATTATCGCGAATTCATCGTGGTGACGGGCGGCGGTCCCGGTGTCATGGAAGCCGGCAATCGCGGTGCAGCCGATGTCGGCGCGCCGACGATCGGGCTCAATATCGTGCTGCCGCACGAACAGGCGCCCAACGCCTATGTCACGCCCGATCTTTGCTTCAACTTCCATTACTTTGCGATCCGCAAGATGCACTTCCTGATGCGGGCCAAGGCGATCTGCGTGTTCCCCGGTGGTTTTGGAACGATGGACGAGCTTTTCGAGGCGATGACACTGATCCAGACCAACCGTATGGAGCGCGTGCCGCTGATCCTGTTCGGCAAGGAATTCTGGACCAAGGCGATCAATATCGAGTTTCTGGCCGAGCAGGGCACGATTTCGCCTGCCGATATCGAGTTGCTCAACTTTGTCGAAACTGCCGACGAAGCCTGGGAGCAGATCAAGGATTTTTATAAACTCTGATCCGTGCATAAGGAACAACCGGAATGCTATCCTCGCTTTTTTGGAGCCAAAACAGCGAGGATTGTCATGAAAAGCGATCAATACTGGGACAGCCTGACTAACTTCTGTAAGCAGTTCAGAAACTTTGCCGACGATGTGTGGAAGGTCTGGAGGTATTTCGGCGTCGCTGCTGTAGCCGGAATCGCCTACGATGTCGGCGGCCATCCTGCCGCGCTCGCCTTCTCTGGGCTTGCCACTGGTATCGGCATCTTGTGTTTGATCACTTGGCTGCTTCCGGGAATGATCAATGGATTAACCGAGAAGGGCCGCAATGCCGGTCCGGTGTGGAAGGCGGGCTTGACCGTTACTTTTCTATACACCGTGGTCTATTTCGCCGTGTCGATCTGGGTTCTCGTCACGACTATCGCCCTTCCTGCGCTGAGATGATTTAGAAATATTGAGAGTCGGTGGGGTTGGAAACCGGTCTAGTGGACTGGTTTCCCGCACGAGCATTTCGCAATTCTTCGGGAAATGCCTTGTCCCGGTAAATGCCTATCTTCGCGCAATGATTTCTTCCAGAAACCCGGTCAGATTATCGGTCACATAGTCCACCTGATCGGTGAACTCGGGATCGCTTTCCCATATTTCTGAAAATGTAGGCTCAAAATTGTTCGGCACGACCAGCACGGTTTTCATGCCCAGCGATTTCGGCACGACCAGATTGCGCGCCAGATCCTCGAACATCACCGCCTTGCCCGCATCCACGCCAAACGCGTCGAGGAAGCGGTCATAGGTGACGGGTTCCGGCTTCGGGGTCAGGCCAGCGGCGACAATGTCGAAAATATCGTCGAAATCATCGAGGATGCCGAGCTGGCTGGCAGCGCGTTCGGCATGGCCGCGGTCACCATTGGTGAAGATGAAGCGGCGGCCCGGCAGCGCCTTGATTGCTTCTCCGAGCGCCGGATCGGGCGTCAGCCATGTATAGTCGATATCGTGGACCTTTTGCAGAAAGTCGTCCGGGTCGATCTGATGGCATTCCATCAGGCCTTTCAGCGTTGTGCCATATTCCAGATAGAACTGCTTCTGGATCTTGCGCGCCTCGTCGCGCGGCAGTTTCAAAAGCGCCTCGACATATGTCGTCATTTTCACGTCGATCTGCGAGAACAGATTGGCGGCGTGCGGATAGAGCGTGTTGTCGAGGTCGAACACCCAGTCGGTGACGTGCGCGAAAGCGGCTCTGTCCGGAATATCGGTCATGGTCTGTCCTTTATGGCACGATCAGCGTGCCGGCACCGTGTTCGGTGAAAAGTTCCAGCAGCACGGAATGCGGGGTCTTGCCGTTCAAAATGACGACGCCTTCGACGCCGCGGCGGATCGCGTCGATGCAGGTTTCCACCTTGGGGATCATGCCGCCGGAAATCGTGCCGTCCTTGATGAGCGCCTGCGCATCGGCAACGGAAAGCTCCTTGATGAGGTTCTTGTCCTTGTCGAGTACGCCCGGAACGTCGGTGAGGAATAGCAAGCGCGTAGCGGCGAGCGCACCGGCGATAGCGCCTGCGAAAGTGTCAGCATTGATGTTATAGGTATGGCCGTCGCGCCCCGGTGCGACTGGCGCAATGACCGGGATCATCTCCGAGCGCGCCAGAAGATCGAGCAGGGTGCGATCCACTTCCGCCGGTTCACCGACGAAACCGAGATCCAGCACCTTCTCGATGTTGGAATCCGGATCGATGACGGTCTTGTGAGCCTTCTGCGCGAAGACCATGTTGCCGTCCTTGCCGCAAAGACCGATGGCCCATTCGCCTTCGGCATTGATGAGTGCAACAATTTCCTTGTTGATGGAGCCGGCCAGAACCATTTCCACCACTTCGACAGTCTTTTCGTCGGTGACGCGCAGGCCGCCCTCAAAACGGGATTCGATGCCGAGCTTGGTCAGCATAGCCTGAATCTGCGGGCCACCGCCATGAACGACGATCGGATTGATGCCCGACTGTTTCAAAAGCGCGATATCGCGCGCGAAAGCCTTGCCCAGTTCCGGATTGCCCATGGCGTGGCCGCCATATTTTACGACGACGTGCTTGTTCTCGTAGCGCTGCATATAGGGCAGGGCGGCAGAGAGGAGTTGCGCTTGCATTTCAGGATTTTCAAGTGTCGTCATCGCGGGCTCCATGGCAGGCGACAGGGCAAAGAAGGCAGTCATCTCTAGACCGGTTTGGCTGTAAATGGAATCCGTGAAACCAGAAATGCAGCCCAAGCCGGTTATCAGTATTCCTTGATAAGCAGTGCGATTGCTGCACGCAACTCATCGAGACCCTCGCCTTTTTCAGACGATGTCGCGATGATGCCGGGGAAACAGGCTGCGCGCTTGTAGGTGAGCTTGTGCGTTTCTTCCAGGAGACGCGGCACACCTGCCGGCTTGATCTTGTCGATTTTGGTCAGCACGATCTGGTAGGACACAGCCGCCTTGTCGAGAAGGTCGAGCACTTCCGCATCATTCTTCTTGATGCCATGGCGGGCATCGATCAGCACATAGACGCGCTTCAGCGTGGTGCGTCCGCGTAAGTAATCGAAAACGAGGCGCGTCCAGGCATCGACCTGCGCCTTTGGGGCTTCAGCGAAACCATAGCCCGGCATATCGACCAGTGCCAGCGGCGGCAAGTCGCCGTTCTCGCCGGAATAGCCGTCCGGCACGAAATAGTTCAGTTCCTGCGTGCGGCCCGGCGTATTGGACGTGCGCGCAAGGCCCTTCTTGTTGACCAGAGCATTGATCAACGATGATTTGCCGACATTGGAGCGGCCCGCAAAGGCGATTTCCACCGGACCTTCCGGCGGCAGGAACTTCATCGAGGGCACGCCGCGGATGAAAATCCACGATTTCTTGAAGAGCAGGCGTCCTTCTTCGATGAGTGCCGCCTGGGCTTCCCGGACCGCATCCGCCGCTGCCTGAGCGGCCATGATTGCCGCCTGCTTCTTATCCTGCTCGCTCAATGTCCGTATCCTGATGTATCTACTATCGTCGATACGCATCAATGTTATGAGCCGCATTGTCAACATGACGGCATAAAAAACCCCGCCAAAGCGGGGTCAGACTGCTGACAAACCTCCGGCAGGGTCAAAATGACCTCAGATTCACGGAACGTCCCAGATTCAGAACGTGAACAAATCGGAATCAAAACCCCTCGTTTTTGACTGCTTCCAAAAATCGAGGGGTTTGTAATCAATCTGACCCCGCCAAAGCGGGGTTTTTCAGATTTTACTTTTTCGCTTCTTTCGGCTTTCGCTTGAAGAGGCTCTTGAGATTGTCGAAGAGCTCGATCTTCACGCCCTGACGCTTCATGATGATGCCCTGCTGGGTGATGGAGAGCAGGTTGTTCCATGCCCAGTAGATCACGAGACCAGCCGGGAACGAAGCCAGCATGAAGGTGAAGATCACTGGCATCCAGGTGAAGATGGCGGCCTGCGTCGGATCCGGCGGCGTCGGGTTCATGCGCATCTGCAGGAACATGGTGATGCCCATCAGGAGCGGCCAGACGCCGATCATCAGGAAGGCCGGTACGCCGAAAGGCAGGAGGCCGAACAGATTGAAGATCGAGGTCGGATCTGGCGCTGCAAGATCCTGAATCCAGCCGAAGAACGGCGCATGGCGCATTTCGATGGTGACATAAAGCACCTTGTAGAGTGCAAAGAACACCGGAATCTGAACCAGCACCGGCCAGCAACCGGCGAGCGGATTGATCTTCTCTTCCTTGTAGAGCCTCATCATTTCCTGCTGCTGCTTCATCTTGTCATCCGCATATTTCTCGCGGATTTCAGTCAGCTTCGGCTGCACCAGCTTCATGCGTGCCATCGACTTGTACGACTTGTTGGCAAGCGGGAAGAACAGGCCCTTGAGGAGAACGGTGACGACCAGAATGGCGACGCCGAAATTGCCCGAGAATTTGTAGATCCAGTCGATGAGATAGAACATCGGCTTGGTGATGAAGTAGAACCAGCCCCAGTCGATCAGCAGTTCGAAATTCTTGATGCCAAGCTTTTCTTCGTAGTTCTTGATGTTGGAAACCACTTTCGCACCGGCAAAGACGTGGTTCTTCAGCGTCTGGGTCTGACCGGGCGCAATGGTCATCGGCGCGCTGAGAAAGTCGGTCTGGTAACGCGGACGATCATTGGTGAAGTGCGAGAAGCGACCGGTGAACTTTTCGTCCTGCGGCGGAACGAGCGTTGCCGCCCAGTACTTGTCGGTGATGCCGAGCCAGCCGCCGTTGACATCCTTGAACGAGATGTCCTTGTCGTCTTCGACCTTGGAATATTTGATTTCCTGCAGGCCGTCCTGACCCATGACACCGATCAGGCCTTCATGCAGCACATAGGTTGCGCTTGCATGTTCGGGCTGATTGAAGCGGGTCACGCGGCCATAGGAGGCCAGCGAAACGGCTGAGCCGGTATTGTTGGTGATCGTGTCGTCAACGGAGAACATATAGGCGTCGTCGACCGAAATGACGCGCTTGAAGGTGATGTTCTTCTCGTTGGTATAGGTCAGCGTGACCGGCGTGGATGGCGTCAGCTTGTTGTTGCCTTCGACGGTCCAGACCGTATTCGGACCTGGAACCGGGCCTGTCGTGTCATTGCCGGTGAAACCGAGTTCGACGAAATAGCCCTGCTTCAGCGCCGAGGGCGCGAGCAGTTCGATATTCGGAGAATTGTCGTCGACGGTTTCGTGATACTTCTTGAGGAAGAGATCGTCGAGACGCGCGCCGGTCAGGTTGATCGAACCGCGCAGCGAAGGCGTATCGATTTCGACGCGCTCAGTCTGGGCAATGGCTGCTTCACGGGTCAGAGTGCTGCCGGCAGCTGCAACATCGCTGTGGCCGGGAATATTTCCGGACGTGGCGGGCATTTGCGGCGTGTCGCCACTTTGAGCCTGTTGTTGCGTCGCCTGTTGTTTCTGTTGCTGCTGCTCCTCAATGCGTGCCTGCTCCCGCTGGGCTTCCGTTTTCGGACCCAGATAAAACACTTGCCACAGCGTTAGCACGAGGATGGACAGGGCAATGGTGATGAAGAAATTGCGATTATTTTCCATTGACGGGTCCTGATTCCGGTCTTTCCGTTCGGCGTTTCCCATCGCCCCGCCGTTCACCCTTTGCCTTGATGCGGCGGGAGAGTTCTTCGGTCAGTCGCGAAAAGGGCGCAGTGAGGGCTTGCTCGCGCGCTACGATCACATAGTCGGTCGAAGGCGCCATGTCACGCCCCGCGTGACAACGAACCGCTTCTCGCAGCCTGCGGCGAATGCGGTTTCTTATCACGGCGTTGCCGTTTTTCTTCGTTACGGTGAAACCTGCACGGGGTTTTTCGCCGATTTTGGCGGTTTGCGATTCCTCTTCGGTCCGCTCACGGACTTCGAGAAGAAACAGTGGACCACGTCGCTTTTCACCATTCCTTAAAGCCAAAAACTCCGCTCTCTTGCGAAGGCGGAGTATTTGTTTCGGCTTGTTCATGTCTTTATTCACCGCGCTTGGCCCTGTCGATATTCAGGCTCTGACGGCCTGCAAATGGCTGCTTTCTGCGCTTCCGGTGCTCATGTACCTTTTGTACACTCCGCTCCGGTTCTCGCAAGCCGCCATTTTCGTCTCGCCATAGCCAGAATCTCAATAGACCCACAGCGCGGGAAAAAATTAAGCGGAAAGCCGCTTACGGCCGCGCGAACGGCGAGCGGCGAGAACCTTGCGGCCGCCGGTGGTTGCCATGCGTGCACGGAAACCGTGACGACGCTTGCGGACGATCTTGGATGGCTGGTAAGTGCGCTTCATTTATTTAATACCGCGGTGTGCGGCCCTTCTTGATTCTGTTTTTCCGTTGAACACGATCTGGTCCGAAAACTGTTTTCCACTTTTCGGGATCACGCTCTATTGAACAGGAGCTGGTTCTTGTCCCTTGCGACAGACAGCACAAAACCATCCGTAAACCGCACGGGCGAACGTGACGCGGCTTATAGGGTGAGGGGGACAAAGAGTCAATGCTCTGCGAGGGGCCGCAAAAAGGGAGGTCCTCTGCTTTTTGCCGAAATTGCGCCATTCGGCCCGGCATTGGCCCGGTATTGGCCCGGCATTGGCATTGCCAAAGCGGATCAGGGCTTTGGAGCGCCGATCCGATTGAATCAGATCGGCGCTCTATCTATCTGTTTTCACGCATTATCCGACGCATCGAAACGGGATCAGAAATCAGTCCTGTGGACTGATTTCCCCGCGTAGGCGCTTCACACTTTTCGGGATGTGCTCTAATAAGGGCGCGCAACATTTTCACATGCGGAACTGGTCCGCAGAAAAGCATTATTGAGAGGAGTTCACCATGAGCATCCGTCGCATCGGAGTCGGCCCGCGCATGAGCCAGGCCGTAATTCACGGCAACACTGTTTATCTCGCCGGTCAGGTGGGGAATCCGGGCGCCAGCGTCACCGAACAGACCAAGGCCGTTCTGGCCGAGGTGGACCGTCTTCTCAAGGAAGTGGGCTCCGACAAGACCAAGATCCTTCAGGCCATCATCTGGCTCGCCGACATGAAGGACTTTGCCGAAATGAACGCCGTCTGGGACGCATGGGTCGATCCGGCTCACACACCTGCCCGCGCCACCGGCGAAGCAGCGCTGGCAACGCCTGACCACAAGGTTGAAATCATCATCACCGCTGCGGTGTAATTCTTCATATCAATGCGAACCCCGTCGAAATTTCGGTTTCGGCGGGGTTTTTATTTACGGATGCGTTGCGAAAAACCGTCGCGTCCGCCTGCAAGCGCCCTTGCGTCGATAGACGCGCGTTCCCGTGCTTCCTCCAGCGTGCCGCCATTCTCAATCCAGCCGTGATCGTACAGATAGCCGGGCAGGTAGCCCGACAGGAGAATGCGGTAATCGAACGGGAAGGTCGGGTCCAGCACCCGCGCCATGTGGAAGATGATCGTGGTGCAGTTCGCGGTCAGCGTGTTGTAGAATTTCGGCTGTTCAGCCAGCTCATTGCCGAGCTTGACATAGGACAGGAAAAGTTCGCGCGCGCCTGCCGGCGGCAGCTTCACGCGATAGCGATAGACGTTTTCCTTGCGGACATTGGTGCGCAGATAAATGATGTCCTGCTCTTCGGCGGCAATCATCGCCAGCTCATATTTGCGGAAGAAACCGGCGATGGGTGAATAGACCTCATGGTGTTCGCGCCGAATTTCGCCGGAAAAGACCACATGACGGCCATCCTCGAAACCGAATGACAGAAGCGTATGGGCGATTGCGGGGCTCGACCAGTAGGAAAGAAAGACGTCTACCGACGTGATCTTGCTGAGATCGTAGGTTTCCTCTTTCCAGTTGGGCGTAAAATCTTCCGTCGTCCGCCAGGTGAAGTCACGGACATTGGAAAGAGTGACAATGTCGCCATTGATCTGCCCTGTTACCGTGCGGGCAACGTCGGGCGCCCATATGCGGTTGAGGGAGGGGCGGACTGTGGACCATGCCCCCAGCATCACCAGCGCCAGAAGGCAGAAGACCAGTCGCCTGCGCCAGCAGCTGTAATGCCTTTCGCCTGCAATCACCCCAAGAGCAATCAGAAGCCAGACGGCGATGATCGATCCGCGCATGGCATCGCCGAAGGGTAACTGGAACCACATGGCAAAGCTGGCCCATATCGCAAAGATAAGGGTGAATAAAATGAAGACGAATTTGCCTGCGATGCGGACGGGAGCCGATTTCAGGAGAGATGACATATGCATTCCGTATTCGTCGGTTGCCGCGGCCAGGAATTATTCTGTGTGCGGAAATCGCGGCAATACTGGCATGATTTGCATCGTCATGTCATGGGGGTAACCCTTAGAATAGGGAATTTAAATTTCTACACTAAAAACTGTAGAAATTTATTGGTGTGTCAGCGCTTATTTCTTTATCGCCATTGCTTCGCCGCGCGGACGGGAGACAGGCTTGCGGTTGCGGGCGTGTGGGCGCACCAGGCGCCATAGAAGCAGCGCGCTGATAATCCCGGCATAGATGACCGGTTCGGCGGGCCAGCTTTTCACCGACATGATGAAATGGATGGCGCCGCCTGCGATGGCGACATAGACCAGCTTGTGGAGGCTGTTCCAGCGGCGGCCGAGTTTGCGGATCGACCAGTTGTTGGAGGTGAGCGCCAGCGGCACCAGCAGGACCAGACTGATCATGCCGATGGTGATGAAAGGCCGTCGCACGATATCGGTGACGATGGCGGAAATATTCAGGCCCTGATCCAGCACCATATAGGTGGCGAAGTGCATCAGCGCATAATAGAAGGCGAGCAGGCCGAGTGCGCGCCGGTAGCGCAGAAAGGCCATGCCGGTCAGGTCGCGGATCGGCGTGACCATGAGGGTCAGGATCAGAAAGCGCAGCGCCCACAGGCCAAGCGTGTGTTCGAAGGTCTTGACGGGATCGGCGCCAAGATTGCCGCTTGCGCCCAGATAGAACGTCCAGACAGCCGGGACGAAGCCGACGACATAAAGCAGCCAGATTTTCCATTCGCCGGGCCGGGTTGTTTTCTTCCTGCCCGTCTTATTCCCATTTGTCCGGGTCACCGCTGCCATGTCAGTAATTCACCTTCAGGTCCATGCCCGCATAAAGCGATGCGACTTCCTCGCCATAACCGTTGAACGGCAATGTGGGGCGGCGACCCGAACCCAAAAAACCGCCTTCGCCGATGCGCCGCTCGGTTGCCTGGCTCCAACGTGGATGATCGACCGCCGGGTTCACATTGGCATAGAAGCCATATTCGTTGGCGGCCTGTTGTTGCCATGAGGTTGGCGGCTGCTTTTCGACAAAGCTGATTTTCGTGATCGCCTTGATCCCCTTGAAGCCGTATTTCCATGGCACGACGAGCCGGATCGGCGCGCCGTTGGCGTTCGGCAATGTCTCGCCGTAAAGGCCGACCGAAAGGATGGTGAGCGGATGCATGGCCTCATCGAGGCGCAGGCCCTCGATATAGGGCCAGTCGAGAACCTGAAAGAGACCCGTCTGCCCCGGCATTTCTTCCGGACGCACGACGCCGGTAAAGGCAATGTATTTTGCGGAACCAAGCGGCTCTACCTGCGACAGAAGACTTGCGAGCGGAAATCCGATCCACGGAATAACCATCGACCATGCTTCGACGCAGCGCATGCGATAGATGCGCTCTTCCAGCGGCATCTTGGCAATCAGTTCCTGGATATCGAATTCCTTCGGCTGTTTCACGAGACCGTCGACCGTGAGCTTCCACGGCAGCGGCTTGTAATTGCCGGAATTGGCCGAGGGGTCGCTCTTGTCCGTGCCGAACTCGTAGAAGTTATTATAGGTCGTGACGGCATCCTGCGGCGTCAGCTTTTCATCGACTTTATAGGCGGAAGTCTTGGCTTTCAGCGGTTCGGCAAAGGCAGATGACGCGACACCGGCAGCAGCCAGAGCGCCCGCGCCGACCATGAAAGAGCGACGGTTCAGATAGAGGCTTTTGGGCGTCACCGCATCATAAGTGAGGCGGGCGGATGAAAAACGTCCCGGTTTAAAGCTGTTCATGGTCACTCCCACTCCCAAATGGTTGGCCCTCAAGTTGCAGATACGATCCCACGTAAACGCGTCAAAAGCATGGATAATTTGGGACCGAACCGTTGCTCACGCATTGTTGAAACCGCGTGAAGGCGTAACAGAATTGTAACACGATGTAATTTTTCGTGCATTCTGCCATATTCTCGCTAAAACTCTGCTGTTAACGGCATTACATTAGCGCATCCTGAAAGAGCCTGAAGCAATTTCGGACAGATGTGTCGGCCAAAATTACTATCACCGGCAGGGGTGGGGACGCACCCGGGAAGAGCTGCCTTCAAACCTTCGTTAACGTCTCATTGGCTATGTTGAGATCATGGTAAAGAAGATGTTTATTGCCGCTTTGGCGGCAGCTGCACTTACGGTGACGGCTGGCTCGGCTCTGGCCGAAGGACAGCCTGTTGCGACGAACGGACAGGGCAGGGTCCTGAATGCTATTGCTGCATCGATGAAAGAAGAGCAGGGCGCTCCGAAGCTCGGTGAAGGCGTTACAATGCGCGAGAAGAAGATGGATACGGATACGACGCCTGAACAGAATTTCTCGCGCAGCAAGCAGTTCATCCACCGCTTCTACAAGCCGGAAAATGCTTCCAATGAGCTGGTGATCCTGCTGCACGGTTCGGGCGGGAACGAAACCAGCCTTGTGCCGCTGGCTTCCAAGATCTGGCCGCGCGCCACGCTGCTCGGCATTCGCGGTCGCGTGATGCAGGACGGCGGTACACGCTGGTACAAGCGCATCACGCCGGTAAAGTTCGACCAGAAGGACATCAAGCTGGAAGCCAATGCCTTCGTGACTTTTCTGACGCGTCTGGCCGATGACAAGGACCTCGACCTTACCCACGCAACCTTCGTGGGCTATTCGAATGGCGCCAATCTTCTGGCTGCGACCATGATGCTCCACCCTGATCTGGTGAAGCGCGCAGTCCTGATGCGTTCGATGCCGGTTCTGGACAATGCTCCCGTCGCCAATCTGAGCAAGGCGCGCGTTCTGACCATCACGGGTGAGGAGGACAAGCTCTACTCACCGTTTGCGCCAGCGCTTTCAGCACTTTTGCGTTCCGGTGGCGCGCGTGTCGATGCCCGCACCATCGATGCGGATCATATGCTCGGTGAAAAGGATGTCGCGGCCATCAGCCAATGGGTGGCATCACTCGGACCGGATGGCGCGCCGACGGTTGCGAGAAGAGGGCAGTAGGGCAATAAGGCAATAGGGCAGTATGTTAAGGGAGTAGGGGAATAAGGGAGTAGGGGAGTATGTTTTTAGGTTGCGGACGACCGCAATGCACATATCCTTCTCTGCCCTACTGCCCTACTGCCCTACTGCCCTACTGCCCTACTGCCCTACTGCCCTACTGCCCTACTGCCCTACTGCCCTACTGCC
>NZ_JBHEEO010000012.1:12671-127116 GCF_041929965.1 Brucella oryzae
CTAATCGGCTATCGAAACCACTCCACAATCCCCGGCCTCCGAGCCGAAGACGAGGCGGTGGCCCTGTTCATCCCAGCCCATGCTGGTGATGGCGCCCTTGCCAGGGCGGCGCAGCAGAACTTCCTTGCTGTCAGCGAAACGCGCGACCAGGATCATGCCGTCATTATAGCCGATGGCAGCAATGTCTTCGACCGGATGGCAGGCAACCGATGTCACCATGCTGTCGCCGCGTAGGCCAAGCTCCAGAGGAGCCTTGCCCATCGGGCCGTCCTTGCCCGCAAAAGGCCAGACGATTGCTGCCGGGGCGCCTGAAGTGGCGAGCCACTTGGCCTTGGCGCTCCACGACCAATCCTTCACCTTCGCCGGATAGCCGGTCATGCGCATGTGCTTCGTATCTTCAAGGCGCCAGCCATGCAGGGCATTTTCCTGCATCGAGGTGATGAGGAAGCGGCCATCGGGCGAGAAGATCACGCCGATATGCGCGCCCTTCCATTCCAGTTCAACGGGTTTTGCCGCCGTTCCGGTCCAGATCAGGGTTGCGCCATTATAGCGCGCAATGGCAAGCCGCTGGCCCTTTGGCGCAAAGGCTATGCCTTCGACGCTGCGCTCCTGCGCAAATTCCTGCACCTTGCCGTCAGAGGTGCGTACCCAGGCAGTGCGACCCGATGCAAAACCGACAGTTCCGCCGGGGCCTGCTGCCACGGCGGTCATCCATTTGCGTGGTATCTTCGCAAGTTCGGTTACCGTCCCATCGGCGTCGGTACGGCACACGCGACCGTCTTCGCCGCCAGTGATGAGCGACTTTCCGTCAACGGAAACGGTTGCGCTCAACAGCCCGTCATGGCCTGCGGAGGTCTTGTTTCCATTGTTGAGCTGATGGATCGACCCATCCGCCATGGCGAAGAAGGGAATGCCGCCGACAAAGCGCGCATAAAGACAATGACCTTCAAGGTCGAGCGGAGCAACTGTAGGCATCGGCTTCCGGTATTTTTCTGGTTAAAATATATCCAGCAAAGCTCGGAACGGTTTACTGGATATATGTAGAATGGGCGGATCGGGGAGTTCTTTATCGGGCCTGGCTGTTCTCGAAGCCGGCTTTCAGGGCAGCGGGGTCAAGTTCGCGTCCGATGAAGACGAGGCGGCTTTCACGCTTTTCGTCTTCCTTCCAGGCGCGCTGGTGGTCGCCCTCGATAATCATGTGCACGCCCTGCACCACATAGCGATCCGGATCGTCCTTGAAAGCGATGATGCCCTTGAGGCGCAGAATGTTCGGTCCCTGCGTCTGGGTGATGTTCTGGATCCACGGGAAGAATTTTGCCGGGTCGATTTCACCGGCCCTCAGCGACACGGACTTCACCGTCACATCATGGATCGGCGAGGCGTGATCGTGGTGATGGTCATGATCGCAGTCGGGACCGCACACATGGTCATGGTCGTGATGGTGGTCATGATCATGTGCATGATGATGGTGCCCGTGTTCATGGTCGTGACCATGATGGTCATGATCGCAATCCGGTCCGCAGATGTGATCGGGATGATCGTGGTCGAGGAAGTGCGGATCGTTGTCCAGCACGCGCTTCAGGTCGAAGGCGCCGCGATCGAGTACGCGGTCGAGCGGGATGGAAGCGCGCTCGGTGCGATGGATGATGGCATGCGGGTTGATGGCGCGCACGGTCGCCTCGATGGCCGCCAGTTCCTGCGGCGTCACGAGGTCGGTCTTGTTGATGAGCACTACATCGGCAAAGGCGATCTGGTCTTCCGCTTCGCGGCTGTCCTTCAGGCGCAGCGGCAGGTGCTTGGCATCCACAAGGGCGACAACGGCATCAAGGCCGGTTTTGGCGCGCACGTCGTCATCCATGAAGAAGGTCTGCGCAACCGGAACCGGATCGGCAAGGCCGGTGGTTTCCACGACGATGGCGTCGAAACGGCCCGGACGGCGCATCAGACCCTCCACCACGCGGATCAGGTCGCCGCGCACGGTGCAGCAGATGCAGCCATTGTTCATTTCATAGATTTCTTCGTCCGACTCGACGATCAGGTCGTTGTCGATACCGATCTCGCCGAACTCGTTGACGATGACAGCATAACGCTTGCCGTGATTTTCGGTCAGGATACGGTTGAGAAGAGTGGTCTTGCCCGAACCCAGATAACCGGTCAGAACGGTCACAGGAATGCGGCCAGCTTCAGTGGTCGTCTCGGTTGCAGACGGAGCTTCGGTTTGGGCTTCAGCCTGGCTCATGGTTATGCCTCTTGAAGTTGTGGCCTTTTGAATTCGGGGTTCGGAACAGTCAGCGCAAAGCGGCCAGCACCGAAACACCGGATAGGACATTTCATATAAGGGAAGGGCGGCGCGAATGCCATATGCAATGCTATAATATTACATTGTTGCCGTTCACGATGATGGCAGTGACTTTCCTCGAAGCCGGTCATGGTGCAGAGGTCAAATTCTACATCTCCTAAAGAGGTTTCCGATAGAAGATTACCCTTTCCGTTTCCTCAAAACCAAGTGCTGCGTGAAAGTTCTGGCTGTCAAGGTTTTCAAGTGAAACATCGGAGGCAAATTCAGTGCAGCCCTTTTTGCGACCCCAGTTTGCGATTGCTTCGCAAAGCAGCCGTGCGACGCCATGCTGGCGATATTCGGAAGATATATAAATACCCTCGAGGAAGAGGACAGGCGATGTCGAGCAGCCATTGACATAGTCACGCCGCAGCGCCGCTTCCGCGAAACCCGCACTCTGGCCTGTCGAGCTTTCCGCGATGAACGTTACGGTACCGGGGTTGTCTTCATCGAGCGTGTCGCGAATATCCTGCAGATGGTTTTCAAGGCTGGTGTCGGGCCAGAGCGCGTGGCGCAACTGCGCCCATGCTTCGGCATGTTCTCTTCGTGCGATGATCGTGCGCATCAGCCCGCCTGATTGGCAAGGCGTTGCGATTTGAACCGGGCAAGATCAAACCTGTCCACATCGCGCAGCAATTCGATGAAGCCGGACACCGCGTTGGCGATCAGCTTTTCGCCTGCTTCCGCCGTTGCGGCAGCGGCATTGCCCGCAACCCCTTCCGGGTTGAGATCATGCATCTTCCAGCCGAAGGCGTGAGGGCCATAGGCGCGCAGGAACTTGAATTCCTCGGCGTAGCGTGACTGGGCATTGGAGAAATTACGTGCCTTCGACATATCCACCAGATCGGGGCGCAGCGCCAGCATTACCGATGTCTCGATGAAGCCGCCATGTATATCGAGCGCTTTTTCCTCCGGCGTAATCAGGCCCTCCGGCAGGCCGAAACGGGTCCAGCTTGTCGCCACCGCCAGCATGTCGAGCCGTGTGCGCAGTTCCGTTGCGACAATCGTCATCAGCGGCGAATTTCCGCCATGCGCGTTCAGCATGACCAGTTTGCGAATGCCGCCCGCATGCAGGTTCTCGCCAATGCCGATCCACTGGTTCACGGCTTCAGCGTAGGCGAGGCTCTGCGTTCCTTCCGTGTCCATGTGCTCTATGGAATAGCCGACCGGCTGCGCAGGCAGGAAATTGACGTTCAGCTCAGGCGGTAGTGCATCGCTGACGCGCGCGACAATGCCCTCGGCGATGATCGTATCCGTTTCAAACGGCAGGTGAGGCCCATGCTGTTCGTGAGCGCCAAGGGGCAGAACGACAATCATGTCGCTGTTCTGATCGCGCAGATCGGTCATGTTTTCCTCGCTTTATTTGTTTTATTGGGTCCTGACCCTAACGCTCGTTAGCCATGACAGCAACCGGGCCTTGTTGTTTCATAAGTCGGACAATATTTTACGATATATGGATGGATAGGACTATCGATCAGGCGACAGGAACTGGTTTATTTTGAACAGCGCATCGCGTCCGAAAACGGTTTCACCCTTTTCGGGGATGCGCATCAAAGCGCCAACAAGGGCGAGGTGGCGATGAGCAAGGACAATAAGGCAGTTGTACTTTACCGGCTGCAATCCGTGGCACGATTGTCGCGGACGGTGCTGGCCACGCGGCTCCTGGAACAGGGGCTCTATGCAGGGCAGGATGCGGTCATGCTGCAACTGGCTGCGGAAGACGGGCTGACGCCGGGCGTGCTTGCACAGCGGCTGGGTGTGCGTCCGCCGACCATCACCAAAACCATTGCGCGCCTGCAAGGGCAGGGGTTTGTGGCAAAGCGCGCCTCGGAAACCGATCAGCGCCAGTCGCATGTCTATCTCACGCAGACCGGTCTCGAAACGATCAAGGCGATCGAGAAATCCATTCGCAAGACCGAAAAGGACATGCTGAAGGGTCTCGACAAGAAAGACCGCAAGACCTTCCTCAAGATGTTGAGCCGGATGGAGAGCAATCTTGCGCTTCGCGGGGTCACGCGCATTCCCGATGAGCCCGAAGCGGAAGAGCTTGAAGAGGACGACGCGGAATAGAGCTGGCGTTTATCAAGCTCTAACTATTTGTTTTGACGCGCATCTTGGCGAGAAAACGCGAAACACTTTTCAAGATGCGTGCTATCGAAAATGCTTCCAATTCAAGGTTTGCAATGGCATAACCGTTCGCAGGACGAACGGTCGCGTCTCACCTTGTCAGGTTGCGGCCGCGTCTCCGACTGCGGCACGGACCATTTTGGGGAGGCGACTTGGCCCAGAAAATAAAGCTATCGACCATCGCTGACGCGCTTGGTGTTTCGACAGCCACAGTTTCGCTCGCTTTGCGCGACAGTCCCCTCGTTGCAGACCAGACCCGCGAGAAGATCAAGGAACATGCCCGCGCCATCGGTTATATCTATAACCGTCGCGCTGCGAGCCTGCGCACCTCGCGCTCCGGCATTGTCGGCGTCGTGGTGCACGACATCATGAATCCGTTCTTCGCGGAAATTCTCAAATCCATCGAAAC
The DNA here is from genome assembly GCF_041929965.1 of Brucella oryzae. NCBI lineage: Bacteria > Pseudomonadati > Pseudomonadota > Alphaproteobacteria > Hyphomicrobiales > Brucellaceae > Brucella > Brucella oryzae. The sequence continues at coordinate 17,546 of NZ_JBHEEO010000012.1, forward strand.
GGAACTGGACCGGTCGCGGCAGACCTTCATCCTGTCCAACCATTACGACCAGCTCGAAAAGCAGCGCACCTTCATGGATACGCTTCTGCAGCTCGGCGCGGATGGGGTCATCATGTCGCCCGCTATCGGCACGCCGCCGGAAGATATCCAGCTTGCAGAAGATAACGGCCTGCCGGTGGTGCTGATCGCACGTAGCGTCGAGGGTGTTCATGCGCCGGTTTTCCGGGGTGACGACGCCTATGGCATCGGTCTTGCAACCAATCACCTGATTTCACTCGGTCATACGCGTATCGCCATGATCGGCGGTACGGACCAGACATCGACGGGTCGTGACCGTTATCGCGGCTATGTGCAGGCGATGGAAAAGGCTGGCCTTGAGGTTCGTCCGGACTGGCGTATTGCCGGGCCGCGCACGAAGCAAGGCGGTTTCGAGGTCGCGCCGCAATTTCTGGCGCTGAAGGACAAGCCGACGGCTGCGGTCTGCTGGAACGATCTGACGGCCATCGGCCTGATGAACGGCATTGCCCGTGCCGGGCTGGTGCCGGGCGAGGATATTTCCGTGACCGGCTATGACGATCTCGAGGAAGCGGCGATCGCAACGCCCGCGCTGACGACCGTCTGGAACGGACAGCGTGAAGTGGGGCGCCGCGCCGCCCGCGCACTGCTGGACCAGTTGAACGGCGTCGAGGTTTCCTCGATGCAGGAACTCATCAAGCCGGAACTCCATATCCGGCAATCGACATCCAAACCGAAACACGGCTGATTTCCCCGCTCCGGGTCCGGTTACAGCCCTTGGGCTGACCGACCGCCGGTCCCTCACGAACTGCAATATGCTGCCCAAAGGAATCCAGAGGAATATTGTCATGACCAAACGCGACACAACCGTTCTGGTGCTCGGAAACTTCAACGAATATGCCGTCGAACGTCTGTCCGGCGAGTTTTCGGTGCGCCGCATCCCGCGCGGCGACGCGGCATTGGTCGATGCGGCCTGGGCGGGCGACGTGCAAGGCATTGCCAGCATGTCGACTGTCGATGCGGCGCTGATCGATGCATTGCCTAATCTGAAAATCATAGGCAATTTCGGCGTCGGTTATGATGCGGTGGATGCGAAACATGCCGCCACTCGTAATGTGATGGTCACCAATACGCCGGACGTGCTGACCGATGAAGTAGCCGATACGGCACTTGGCCTTCTGATCGATACCGTGCGGGAATTGTCGAAATCGCAGGAGTTCCTGCGTGCAGGCAATTGGGTCAAGGAAGGCCGCTACCCGCTGTCGAAGCTGTCCCTGCGCGGGCGCAAGGTCGGCATTTTCGGCCTTGGCCGTATCGGCAAGGCGGTTGCCCATCGTGTTGAAGCTTTCGGACTGCCGGTTTCCTATCACAACCGTCGCAAGGCTGAAGGCGTCGCTTACGATTATTATCCGAGCCTGCTCGAGCTGGCCAAGGCGGTGGACACGCTTATTCTCGTCGCGCCCGGCGGTGCAGAAACCGCCAAGGCAGTCAATGCCGAAGTGCTGCAAGCGCTGGGTCCGGACGGTGTGCTGATCAATGTCGGGCGTGGTTCGTTGGTCGATGAGGATGCGCTGATCGCAGCGTTGAACAATGGCACCATTGCCGCTGCGGGTCTGGACGTATTCGCAAACGAACCGCATGTTTCGCAGGGGCTGCTCGACGCGCCCAACACGGTTCTACTGCCGCATATCGCATCCGCATCGCAAAAGACCCGTCAGGCCATGGCAGATCTGGTGATCGACAATCTCATTTCATGGTTCGATACGGGCTCAGCGCTGACGCCTGTGCCGGAGACGGTTCATGTTAAGGCAGTAAGGCAATAGGGCAATAAGGCAGTATGTTAAGGGAATAGGGGAGTAGGGGAGTATGTTTTGGTTGCGCATGACCGCAACCACCATATTCTTTACTGCCCTACTGCCCTACTGCCCTACTGCCCTACTGCCCTACTGCCCTACTGCCCTAAACTATGCTTGCGCACGGCATCCCCAAACGCCTCGAAGATCTTGCGGGAAGGGGCATCTGAATGCACCCAATATTCCGGGTGCCACTGGACGCCGACGACAAATCCCTTTGCGTTCTTCACGGAGACGGCCTCAACCGTACCGTCTTCGGCCACAGCCTCGACTTCAAGCTGCGGCGCGAGCTTGTCGATGGCCTGACGGTGAACGGAATTCACCCGCACGCTTTCTTCCTTCAGGATTTCCGCAAGGCATGAGTTCGGGTTGAGCTTGATCGGGTGCTGGATGGCAAAACGCTCGGCCTGGCTTTCGGATTCAGGCGCGCGATGATCCATCCGGCCCTCCAGTTCCTGAATTTCGGTGGCGAGCGTACCGCCCAATGCGACGTTCAGTTCCTGTATGCCACGGCAGATGGCCAAGACTGGAACACCTTTTTCAATGGCGGCCCGGATGAGCGGCAGCGACGTGGCGTCTCGGGCATTGTCATAAGGTTCGAACGCGGCGCTTGGTTCAGCGCCATAGAGTGCCGGGTGAACGTTCGACTTGGAACCTGTGATGAGAACGCCGTCAACGGCGTCCAGAATGGCATCGAGGTCCATCTTGTCGCCAAAGCTTGGCACCAGCAACGGCGTTACTTCCGCAACGTCGATTGCCGCTGACAGATATTGCTGGGGTGCTGCGTGCCAGGTGTAGTTTTCAAATGGCTTCACATCGGTCGGCACGGCAACGAGAGGGCGGGATGTCTTGGGCATAATGTTCGTATCCACCAGTCGGATTATGCTCTTATCTGCTCTGTTCCTTACTTCTCCGCAACGGGTCGCGCAATCACGAACAGGTGTCGTTTTTCGGCTGCGCCGTAGGTCTTTCGTCGTGCCTTCTGTGTATTGTGTTGATTTGAACCGATTTTTACGGCCGAAGATGGTTCAAATGCCGATCTCTATACTCTAGGAAGTGATAAAGAGGGATTGGCAGTTGAGGGGATGAATGACTGACGATCAGCTTTTCTCCGTCAGGGGCAAGGTCATTGCCGTGACGGGTGGGTCTTCGGGGTTGGGCCTCAGAATGGTCCATGTGCTGGCAGGGCATGGCGCGCGCGTGATTTCGATCTCGCGCACCCATGCAGGCGAAAGCATTTGCCCATCGGGTGGCGAAGTGCTGGAAATCATGGCGGATGTGACCCATCCGGATGAAATCATTCGCGCTTTCGACGAGGCCGAAACACGTTTCGGGCCGATAACGACGCTTTTCAACAATGCCGGTGTCGCCCATATGGCACGCGCGCTCGACACAACCCGCGATATGCTTGAGCATATATTCGAGGTCAATGTCGCAGGCGCCTTTTTTGTGGCGCAGGAGGCTGCGCGCCGCATGATCGAGCGCGGCGCGGGCGGTTCCATCGTGAACACGACCAGCATTCTGGGCGAGCGTCCGCAAAAGGGGGCCGCCGCTTATTGCATGTCAAAGGCCTGCGTGACGCAGATGACGCGGGCACTGGCGCTGGAATGGGCGACCCACGATATTCGTGTCAATGCGATTTCACCGGGATGGTTTCCGACGCGAATCAATGAAGATCAGCTGCAAGGCCCTGCGGGGGGCTACTTCAAAGGGCGGAACCCGATGCGGCGCCTCGGCGAACCAGAGGATCTGGACGGGGTTGTGCTGATGCTGGCTTCCGATGCCAGCCGCTACATGACCGGCTCGATCATCACCGTGGATGGGGGGCACCAACTCTGACAGGGTTGGAAAGTTCCTTTGGTGGTTATTTCCCGCGTCGTGACTTGTATGACGGGATTTTTCTCTAGCGGGTGACGGTCTGGTGGTAGAATATCCACTTTGACTAATCTGGATTAATTCTCGTGAATGCGGAAACTAACCTGCTCCTGTTCTCCTGTCGCCGGCATTTCAGTAATATTGGGACGATTAAAACATGAGTGCTTATGGTTGTAATTGCCGCGTGAAGGCTATGCGTCTGTGGTTATCCTTAAAAAATATCTGAATACATCTTATGGTGGTTGTCATAACAGCTTGTGGTTTAATATCCCGAAAGATATTTTTAAGTCATTAGTGCGATATTGCCTCCCCATATAAGGGATAGATGCATCGATATGTGGCAAAGCCGTAAACCTGAGATACCTGCAGATGTGCGGCTATCTTTTCTCAGAGCGCTGTATGGCAATCGTACGACGCTCTGGTTCGGCCTGCTCGCGCACGTTGTAGCCTGCGTTGTCATCTATGTGAAAACCGATGACTGGCGCTATCTGGTCTTTGCTGGTGTCTTCGCGGTCATCGCCGTCGGTCGCATCTTCGACATGCACAAGTTCGATCAGGCAAAGCAGCAGTCACTGTCCCATGCCGATCTCGACCGGTGGGAAACGCGCTATCTGATCGGTGCATCCGCCGTCTGCCTGACCCTTGGCATGCTGTGCTTCTTCTCAAGCTATATATTGCGGGATTCATTCGCCGAACTCGCCAGTTTGACGGTGCTGCTTGCTTCGGTCGTATCCATTGTGGGCCGCAATTATGCGTCGGCGAAAGCCGTTATCCTGATGTCGGCCTGCACGCTCATTCCGGTTCTGGCCGGACTCATTCTGGCGGGGACGCCGTTTCACGTCATCATCGGCCTGCTGCTGATCCCCTATTTCCTGTCCAACATCCAGATGGCCAACGGCCTGCGCGAGTTTCTCTTTGCCGCGGTCATGGGCAAACGGCGCTTGTCCATCGTGGCCGGGCGTTTCGATGCGGCGCTCAACAACATGCCGCAGGGCCTTTTGATGTTCGACAGCCAGCAGCGCATTGCAGTCATCAACAACAAGGCCAAGGCGATGCTGCAGATCGCCGAGCACACAAAGCTGCATGGCCGCAAGCTCGACGTTCTTCTGCGCTATTGCGCCAAGAAGGGACTGTTTCCGCAGAACGACCTGAAAAATGTGTATATGCGCATGCAGGACCTCTTGCTCGGCAAGCGAACGCGCGACATTTTCCAGCTTTCCAACCAGCGTTATATTGAATGTATCGGCAATCAGACCCTCAATGAAGGGGCGGTTCTGATGTTCGAGGACGTGACGCAGCGCGTGGAAGCGGAAGCGCGCATTCAGCATATGGCGCGTTATGACGGCCTGACAGGGCTGCCAAACCGCAATTATTTCGAAACCCTGGTGCGATCCATGCGCTCCCATCAGCAACCGGGTACGAAGGCCGCTCTCATCGTCATCGACATCAATCATTTCAAGCATGTCAACGATACATTGGGGCATCATACAGGCGACGTGCTGCTGCGCCTGTTTGCAGAGCGGCTTAATTCGCTTGATCCGCAACGTTTCATCGCGTCGCGTTTCGGCGGTGACGAGTTTGTGGTGTTCGTCTTCAACCTGCGCAGCGACACCGAAGTTACGGGCGTGATGGAACACATCATGGCCGTTGTGACCGGTGTTTACGATCTCGACGGCGATCAGGTCCATATCGATATCAGTGCGGGCATCGCGATCGAGGATGTCGAACGATGCGATGTCGGCAGCATGCACATCAGTGCGGATCTGGCGCTCTACGAGGCCAAAAGCAAGGAAGACAAACCCTGGTCTATCTTCATCGATGCGATGGACACAAAATATCGCGGGCGTCAGAAACTCAAAGCCGATTTGCGGCTTGCCATCGATCACGGCGAGATCAAGGTCGTCTATCAGCCCATCGTCAGCGCGCAGTCCCTGCGCGTTGTCGCATGTGAAGCGCTGGCGCGATGGGAGCACCCCGAGCTTGGTTTCGTGCCGCCGACCGAGTTCATTCCGCTTGCGGAAGAGATGGGTATCATAACCGACATTACCCGCTTCATGCTGGAGCAAGCTTGTACGGACTGTCTGTCATGGGGTGACCGGATCGGCGTTTCCGTCAACCTTTCGGCCATCGATCTGAAGAGCAACGATATTGCCCGCGATATTGCGAATGCCTTGCAGAAATCGGGGCTTCCGGCGCATCGTCTTGAAGTGGAAGTGACGGAAAGCGCGATCATCTCGGACCGCAACAAAACCTCAATGGTGCTGCAGCGCCTCAAGAATGCCGGGATCAATATCGCGCTCGACGATTTCGGAACCGGCTATTCCAGCCTCAGCTATCTCAATACATTGCCATTGACCAAGGTGAAGGTGGATCGTTCCTTCGTGCGCGATATTACCAGCGACCGGCGGTCGCTGATGTTGCTTCGCGGCGTCACCCAGCTTTCGCACGAGCTGGGGCTGGGCGTCACGGTTGAGGGCGTCGAAACCGAGGAGCAGCTTGCGCTGATCCGTGTGGCTGCTGGGGCCGATCTCGTTCAGGGCTATCTTCTTGGTATGCCGGTGCCTGTGGAAGCGATCAGTGCGATGACCGCCAAGGCTGCATCGCGGCGTGATGGCGGGCGAACCGTGGCTTGAGTTCCAGGGATTGCTCGATTGCGAACTTCAGTGCAGTTCTCAAAAATGAACGCCTGTTTTCAATTAAGGCAAAATCGTGAAACGGCTCAAAACTGTGGGTATTTCACGATTTTGGGAGGATGTATTGACGCAAAAAGCCGCTTCAATTGTGGTTACGAAATGTCGATTACGTGGCGATAAGATGTTGCCACACCAACTTATATCTTTACACACTGATAAAGGCGCCTATTCTGCGCACTGATTTGCGGGGTGCGGAAAATCGATTGCATGACGAATACAGCTGCTACAGGCGATAAACCGCCATTGTCCAATTTTGCGCGACAGCTGTTGCAGTTTCTCGATCGGGTGGAGTATCGCCGCATCGTTCACGCAGAAGACCTCGAGGAAATCGGTCGTCTGCGTTACCGTTCCTATCGTACGCGCAATGTCATGCATGAGGCGGAAGTGCCGTCCATCGTGGATGATATCGACCGCGACAGCCACGCCTTCGTCTATGGCGTGCATGTGGATGGGCAACTCGTCAGCACGCTGCGCATTCATCACATCACGCCCGATCATCGGCGCGGCACGAGCTATGCGCTGTTCCCCGATATTCTCGATCCGTTGCTCAATAGCGGCATGCATTTTGTCGATCCGACACGTTTTGCCGCCGATCCGGAGCTTTTGAGCGAATATCCGGCCATTCCCTATATAACGCTGCGCATCGCGGCGATGGCGTCGGAATTTTTCGCGGCGGATCAATGCCTTGCCTCGGTAAAGCCGGAGCATATGGCCTTCTATAAACGTATCTTCGGCACCTCCGTCATGGCCGATGCGCGCGAACATGAGGGCTATGGAATCAGGGTCGGGCTTGGCGCCGCTCCGATCCGCAATATTCGCGATGCGGTGGCCGTGCGCTTTCCGTTTTTCAAGTCGCAGCCGCATGAACGCCGCGCCATGTTTGCCGATATGCGTGGCAGTTCGGTGCCGCTGACAATCCTGCCGACGGCGAAATATACTGGCCTCGGCGTCTAAGAATCTAAAAACATCGCCGGATATTAAACAATTAAATGTAGCCAGAGGGGTGGTTTCGCTTTACGAAGACTGCGGAACCGCTTCTGCGGAGAGGGTAGCTGCGACGAAAAGCCTTGCTGTCAATGCATGGGTTTGTTCGGTCGCACATTGAAGATTACAGTTATTTTCGCTTAACATGACGGTGTATGGGCGGAAATTCTGAATGGGTGGAACTAAAATGGCAGAACATCATACAACGGCTCCGGCTGAACTTGGCGCACCGATGGACTATGCTGAGCATGAGAAAACTTATGCCGGTTTTGCGGGCCTGGTTAAATGGGCCACGGTGACGCTCGTTGCCCTTATGATTGCCATGGCGTTCGGCTTTTTTGTTGGTGGTTTCTTCTCCGCGACCGTTCTTTTCATTCTAGTCTGCGTCGCTGCCTGGTTCATTCTCTAGCGCATCCTTTCGCTGCCGGATGAAGTCATCCGACAGCGCACCGATGCAGCACAGAAACTGCTGAACCGGGATTAACCCGCACGATTTGATCGAATGCCTTGGCATGGGTTACCGTGCCGAGGGTTTATGCATGTCTGTATCTTAGTCTATTTTGACGAGCCTCTCCGACGCTCGCATTTGTGCATGACCGGGATCAAACCCGGAAGAACGCCACGAAAGGGAAACCAGTTTGGCCCAGACGTTATTTATCCCGAAAGAGAGTGACCCCAGCGAGACCCGCGTTGCGGCATCGGCGGAGACGGTGAAGAAATTCATCGCGCTCGGTTTCGATGTCGTCGTGGAAAAAGGCGCAGGCGAGAAATCGCGCATCCCTGATGCCGAATTCACGGCGGCAGGCGCAAGGATCGGCACGGCGGCGGATGCCAAAACAGCGGATGTCATCCTCAAGGTGCGCCGTCCGGTCGATGCGGAACTGAAATTGTATAAGTCGGGCGCGGCCCTTTTCGCCATGCTGGATCCCTATGGTCATGAAGATGCGGTGGCGGCGCTCGCCAAGGCTGGAATTTCGGCTTTCACCATGGAATTCATGCCGCGCATCACCCGTGCGCAGGTCATGGACGTGCTGTCGTCGCAGGCAAATCTTGCCGGTTATCAGGCGGTGATCGACGCGGCGGAAGTCTATGATCGCGCCATGCCGATGATGATGACGGCGGCGGGTACGGTTCCAGCCGCCAAGGTTTTCGTGATGGGGGCAGGCGTTGCCGGTCTTCAGGCGATTGCGACCGCGCGCCGTCTCGGCGCTGTCGTGACGGCAACCGACGTTCGCCCGGCGGCCAAGGAACAGGTCGCCTCGCTCGGTGCGAAATTCATCGCGGTCGAGGATGACGAGTTCAAGGCGGCGGAAACCTCCGGCGGTTACGCCAAAGAAATGTCGAAGGAATATCAGGCGAAGCAGGCCGCACTCGTTGCCGACCATATCGCCAAGCAGGATATCGTCATCACCACAGCGCTCATTCCGGGCCGTCCGGCGCCGCGTCTGGTGTCCAAGGAAATGGTCGCTTCCATGCGTCCGGGTTCCGTGCTGGTCGATCTCGCGGTCGAGCGCGGCGGCAATGTCGAAGGCGCTGTCGCCGGTCAGATCGCTGACGTGAACGGCGTCAGGATTGTCGGGCATCTGAACGTTTCGGGCCGTATCGCGGCGAGCGCCTCGCAGCTTTATGCGCGCAACCTGATCGCCTTCGTCGAAACGCTGGTCGACAAGGAAGCCAAGGTTCTGAAAATCGACCCGGAAGAAGAGCTGGTCAAGGCCACGCTTCTGACCCATCAGGGCAAGATCTTGCATCCGGCGTTCGCCAAGGCTGAGACAGCAGCGGCTCCGGCTGCTGTTGAAAAGGCTGCAAAGCCAAAGGCTGCGCCGAAATCGAAAGCCGAGAAACCGACGGCAAAGGCAGCTGCACCCAAGGCGACTGCAAAGCCCGCGAAAAAAGTACCCGCAAAAGCCGCGAAGACCCCGTCTTCCCCCAAAACTCCAGCTGATGGAGGAGAGGCATAATGGCCGATACAAATCTCGACAAAGCCCTTGAGGGCCTTAATCAGGCTGTGGACGCCGTGCGTCAGGCCGCTGAAAATGCGGGCGGTCTGGGTGATGCTGCGGCTGCTGCCGCGCATGCCGCGTCAGGCGGTGCGATCGATCCGTTCGTGTTCCGCTTTGCTATTTTCATCCTGTCGATCTTCGTGGGCTATTACGTGGTGTGGTCGGTCACGCCCGCACTGCACACGCCGCTGATGGCCGTTACCAACGCCATTTCCTCGGTGATCGTGGTGGGCGCGCTTCTGGCCGTCGGTCTTTCGCTTTCCGGCTGGGCAACCGGCTTCGGCTTCATTGCGCTCATTCTGGCGAGCGTCAACATTTTCGGCGGCTTTCTGGTCACCCAGCGCATGCTCGCCATGTACAAGAAAAAAGAAAAGTGAGGCTGAACCATTATGAGCGTTAATCTCGCAGCCTTCCTTTATCTCGTCTCCGGCGTGCTGTTCATTCTGGCGCTGCGCGGCCTGTCGCATCCGACGACCAGCCGTCAGGGCAATATGTACGGCATGATTGGTATGGCGATTTCCATCGTCACCACGCTTCTGCTGGCGCGTCCGAGCTTCGGCGGTCTGGTTCTGATCGTCGTCGGCATCGCCATTGGCGGCGGTATCGGTGCGGTCATCGCGCGCCGCATCGCCATGACGGCCATGCCGCAGCTTGTCGCCGCCTTCCACTCGCTGATCGGTCTTGCCGCCGTTCTGGTGGCAGCTGCCGCGCTTTACTCGCCGCATTCCTTCGGGATTGGCGAAGTGGGCCAGATCCACGGTCAGGCGCTCGTTGAAATGTCGCTGGGCGTTGCCATTGGTGCCATCACCTTCACCGGCTCGATCATCGCCTTTCTCAAGCTTGACGGTCGCATGTCGGGCAAGCCGATCATGCTGCCGGGTCGTCACGTCATCAATGCGGCTCTGGCTGCAGCCATCGTGCTGCTGATCGTCGTGCTCACGAACACCGAAAGCCATTTCGTGTTCTGGCTGATCGTGCTTCTGGCGCTGGTCTTCGGCGTTCTCATCATCGTTCCGATTGGCGGCGCGGACATGCCGGTGGTCGTTTCGATGCTGAACTCCTATTCCGGCTGGGCAGCGGCAGGCATCGGCTTCACGCTCGGCAATCTGGCGCTCATCATCACCGGCGCGCTGGTGGGGTCGTCGGGTGCGATCCTGTCCTACATCATGTGCAAGGGCATGAACCGCTCGTTCATCTCGGTCATTCTCGGCGGCTTTGGCGGCGATACATCCGGCGGTCCGGCTGGCGAGGTCGAACAGCGCCCGGTCAAGCAGGGTTCTGCCGACGATGCGGCCTTCATCATGAAGAACGCGTCCAAGGTCATCATCGTGCCGGGCTACGGCATGGCGGTGGCGCAGGCCCAGCACGCGCTGCGTGAAATGGCCGACAAGCTGAAGGCCGAAGGCGTTGAAGTGAAATACGCCATCCATCCTGTGGCCGGTCGTATGCCGGGTCATATGAACGTGCTTCTGGCCGAGGCCAACGTGCCTTACGATGAAGTGTTCGAGCTGGAAGACATCAATTCGGAATTCGCGCAGGCCGATGTTGCCTTCGTGATCGGCGCGAATGACGTCACCAATCCGGCGGCGAAGACCGATCCGAAGTCACCGATCTTCGGCATGCCGATCCTCGATGTCGACAAGGCCGGCACGGTTCTGTTCATCAAGCGCGGCATGGGCTCCGGCTATGCGGGCGTGGAAAACGAACTCTTCTTCCGCGACAACACCATGATGCTCTTCGCCGACGCGAAGAAGATGGTGGAGAGCATTGTGAAGGCGTTGGATCATTAGCCACGATTTGAGCGCCGATCTGCAAATCGGCGCTCAAACGCTTGTCGCCTCCTCGTCCTGAACTGGATGAAGGCTGGAGTAGTTTAGGGGGTAAGTCGACCGACGTGAAATAAGGGGGGATAGGATTATCCTTCGAATAAAAGGATTTAAAACTCCGATATAGTTCAATAAGATAGAGGTGCACTCTAAGTAAAACTTATGAATAAAAACCTTATATTCTAGTATAATCGTACACCTGATGACCAGCCATGGGGGCGTCTCCAAAAATCCAAATCCATTATATTTAAGCTAACGATTTCAACGGCTTGATCTGCTAATTTAGATGAAGGACGAGAGTACTACTGATGTAGCTGCTGCTCGGTTCTTTATAAGCCATATATCGGTTCCCTGCTGATTAGTAATTTTGCTGAGGCCATCCGATTACGCATTATAGCTTCATATAATACCAGCTTACGATGTCTGGCTGATATAGTATAAATCATGTGTTCTGAAGTTTATTAGCGTAATTTCAGATTTTATTTAAATTGTGGAGAAGGCTATGAGTATAATTAATGAGTCAAACGCAGAATTCTGTAATGCTTTAAATAAATATCACTACGTTTACAATTTAGCAGTAGGGGCTTCTCTTCCTGCTTGTGTAGTCAAGTATGATGCAGGGGGGATTAAGGATAAGTATCAAGAATTTATAGGTAACTATAGCGGATATATTGAAGCTGAAAATGCATTAAATGCAGTCAATTCTCTTTTGTGGGGAAGTGATCAATCATTCGGGCCGACGCACTCGTTGCAGATAGATTACTCAATATTTTTATATAATGTATACTTAGTTAATAATCCTGGCGCAATCCCAAGTTCTATCATGCCTGGGGTCGGTGTAGCGCCAGGAGGGACTGCGCGTTTTGCTTTGTATAATCTAGGAACCCGTTTTGACGCTATAATGTCCCCTATAGAAACTGCGGTTTCCAGCTTTAACAAAGCTACATCCATGATCCAGCAATCAAGGTTCCCACTGTCCTCCTTGTTAACTAGTATATCGAGCCTTATCAGCTCTAGTCAGGTTGCTCCTTACGATGTTGCATGTATAGAGTCTTATCACGCAAAGCTTGTTGATTTAAATAAAAATATTCTTTTCTTGAGAAACTATGAAACAACGATGAATAATATTAAACAAATTATTAAATCTGACATAGATAGTGCGAAACCGGTGTATGACAATATTAACAGATATTTTTCCGCTACTGATTATAGTGATGCTTATTCAGAGGCGATTTCTTTGGGGGGGATTCTTAAAGTTATGCAACAACATATTGATGTAATGAAGTCTTGTGGGGCAATCACGGGAACCTCGCCGTTTGGGGCAGAAAATTAATGCATTTCAATTAAGAGGTTAAGGCTCCAAGAAGGGCGGCTTCCTGTCGCCCTTTTTTTTGAGTTTATGGAACGGGCTTCAGCCATAAATCATTTCATCCTGCAACGCGCGCAGTTCGGCGATCTTTGAACCCGGCTGCGGTGCCGCATTGGCATAGGTGATGAGTTCGCCCTTCCTGATCGGCGCGATGACTGTGCCGTTCTGGAGCAAGCCGCAGGGAACGGCTTTTGCGGCGCGAGCTTCCGGCGTCGTCATGATCCATGAGCGGTAGCAATATTGCCCGATAGCATCCAGATGATCGCCGGGCTGCATGTCCTTTTTGGCCACAGCGCAGACTTCCGCCACCGGCTTTGGCAGCGGCACCATGTCGGTCTTGCCGTGCAGGACCACACGGGCGACCGTCAGCGGCACTTCAAGCGATGTGAGATGATAGGGCCGGTGGAAGGTGAAATAGGGGCCTTTGCCTATTTTCAGGTCTTCCAGGCGCTCATTGAGGCGAGGGTGGTCCATCTTGGCCACAACGAACACGCCGGGTGAAACGCCTTTACCGATGGAATAATCGACCACGCCGCTTTTGCTGAGAACGCCGCCATCGGCCTGCGGAATCAGCGTCTGGCTGAGCTGGTCAATGCTGGCGCGGGGGCCGTGCATGCCCGCAATATCCGGCACAAGGCCGGTGGCATTGGCAATCGCCGCCATCTCGACCATTGTTTTTGAGCCGTCGATGAACTCGACCAGCAGGCGGACATTCATGTTCCGGCGATCCGCTTCTTGCCTGTAATCATCGGGCGTGGCGTCGAAATTGAGCGGGTTGTTCTTGCCCTTGCCAGCTGAAACGACTTCATAGCCAAGGGCGGAAACGAATTCGATCAGCTCCATGCAGGATGAAGGCTCGTCGCCGGCGCCAAGCGAATAGATCACACCCTGCTTATCGGCCTCGGCCTTGAGGTACGGGCCGATGGTAACGTCCGCCTCGACATTCATCATGACGAGGTGCTTGCCGTTGCGGATAGCCTTGATGCCGGTCTCGGCACCCACTTCGGGAATGCCGGTCGCGTCGATGATGACATCGATGAGCGGATTGGAGAGGATCAGGTCATTGTCATCGGTGACGGCGATCTTGCCGCTTTCGATGGCGCTGTTCATCGCGGATTCGGTCGTGGCTTCTCGCGCGTTTCCTTCGTCGCCATAGGCGGTGCGGACGGCCTTGAATGTATTGGGCAGTCTGCGGGCGGAAAGCGCGCCGACTTCGATGCCCTGCATCCGCGCTACCTGCGTGACGATGTCGGTGCCCATCTCGCCCGCGCCGATCAGGCCGATGCGGATCGGCTTGCCGGTTTCTGCTCGCGCTGCGAGATCGCGCGCCAGTCCAACCAGTGCCACATTTGTCGTCATGAAACTCTCCGCAAAATGTCAAAGCCACACAGGCGAGATAAATTTGTCACGCTTGTGTTGATATAGGTGCGTAATAGATGAACAGTCTCTATATCAACACCGGGGCGCGCGCACCTTCAAACTGCGCGACAAAATAGGCATCCCTTTTAGCAGGCCACTGGAGCCAAAATGAGCAGCGTATCCTCTTTCGATCTCGTGATCTTCGACTGTGACGGCGTTCTCGTCGACAGCGAGCCGCTTTCCTGTCGCGCTTTCGAGCAGGTCTATGCCAATCACGGCATGGAACTGCCGCAGGGTACGGTCGCCAAGGGCATCGGCATGAAACAGGCCGATATCATGAAGATGATCGAGGATATGACCGGGCACCGTCTGCCGGAAGATGCCATAAGCCAGTTCTGGCCCGAAACGAAAATCCTGTTCGCGGAAGCGCTGGAGCCGACCGCCGGTATTGCCGACTTCCTGCGCGTTTTGCCGCAAAAGCGCTGCGTTGCGTCGTCGTCACAGCCCGAGCGTATCGCGTTCAGCCTGGAAAAGACCGGCATCAGCCATTATTTCGGCGATGCGGTCTACTCGTCCAGCATGGTCAAGCGCGGCAAGCCGGCGCCGGACCTGTTTCTGTTTGCGGCGGACAAGATGGGCGTCGATCCGTCGCGCTGCGTGGTGATCGAAGATTCGCCTTTCGGCGTTGAGGGTGCAATTGCGGCGGGCATGACGGCGTTTGGCTATACGGGCGGCGGACACACCTATGCAGGCCATGCCGAAAAACTGACGAGCAAGGGCGCGCATCGGGTTTTCTCGCATTGGAATGATATAGCACGGGAAATTCTGGTTGCCGCCTGAACTCCATGCGTTAAACACAAGGCAAATCACATCAGCTCAGCAGGAATAGCCAGCGAATGAAAGACGCAATCACGCTCGACCAGTTGCGCGAGGCCATCGGCACGGAAATCGGATGTTCCGAATGGCGCGAAGTCACGCAGGAAATGATCAACCAGTTCGCGGATGCAACCGACGATCATCAGTTCATCCATGTCGATCCGGAACGCGCCGCCAGGGAGACGCCGTTTGGCGGCACCATCGCGCATGGCTTCTTGACGCTGTCGCTGCTCTCGACGCTGGCCTATGAGGCGCTGCCGATGCTGGAGGGGGCCACGATGGGCATCAATTACGGCTTCGACAAGCTGCGCTTCCTGTCGCCGGTCAAGACGGGTTCGCGCGTGCGCGCTCGTTTCAAGCTGGCGGATGCGGATATCCGTCCGTCAGGCCGCGTGGTCAATCACTATGACGTGACGCTGGAAATCGAAAATTCGCTGAAACCGGCGCTGACCGCAACCTGGCTCACGATTGCGGTAGTGGAACCACCGGAAAGTTAAGCCGCTTCGCGATAGGATACCGGGAGCCGTCCTTCTTCATCAAGAGGGGCGGCTTTTCCTTTATGTTCGATCATCAGCTCGCGGAAGAAGAACGGGCCGTGCAGGAACATGCCGAAATCATAGAAATTCTTCTTTTCCGCTCCGCGCATGTAAAGCAGATGCATCAGGAAGAAATTGCCCTTCGAGCGCCTGTAGCGGTTTTCGCTGTGCACATTCTTGAAGCGGATGCGATGGATGAGCGGCGGATTGGCGGTCCTTATCTTCAGGGCCTTGGCCGGGTCCGAGCCATAGAAATGGATGATGTCGGTCAGTACCTGAAATTCCGACCACAGGACCGGGCTTTCCTCGATCACCACGCGAACATCTTCGCGCAATGATTTCGCCCTGGGGTGCAGAGCGATCATCATCAGGCATGAGCCGACGGCCAGCAGCGACACGGGCTGCTTTGTCAGAAGATCGGGACGCTCTCGCTGCAAGTCGGCAAGCGCTTCCACTGCCGGAACCGTGCCCAGACTATGCGCAACGATGATGACTTCATCGGCCTGGCTTTCCTCGACCTTCCGTTTCAGCGCCTCCGCAAAAGCCTTGCGCCGCTGGTTCAGCTTTTCGTTGCGGCCATGGATGCGGTCATAGGCCGCCGACCAGTCGTCCAGCAGATAGGACATGAAGAACCGGTCGCCGGGCTTGCGCACGAGCAGCGTCGCGATGATGGCTGCAAGCGGAACCGACCAGAGAAGATGCAAAGCTGAAAGGCCAGCAGTCACCGGTGCGAAGGCCAGAAGGGCTGCGATGCCCAGAATCGCCAGCGACAGCAGGAAAGGCCACAGGAAAAACAGGACAAAGCGCCAGCTTGTCGTCAGATAGCGCCACAGCGTTCCGGTGAAGAGAATGTTCATGAAGGCGTGAAAGCCAGTCAACATGCGCTTCGGCGTCGAACGTGCTGCGTAATCGTCGAAAATATCCGCCGTGCCAAACTGGCAGAACTCCGTCTCCGTCTGCCAGCCATTGCCTGTGGTGGTGGCGGTCAGCGTGCCGCAATCATCCGGCTCTTCCGTCATGGGCGGCAGTTTTGTCTTTGCCTTCCACAGGCGGTCGAAATCCTTCAGCGCCTGCGCGTGGCGCACGCGGACGGCCTTGGGGTGCAGGCCCTCATAGCCTGTGAACTGGATGACGAGTCGTTTGCGGAGGGGCATCAAGAGAATCGGTTAAAATGAGAGGAGGGATTATCGGTTTGCTGGCAAAATGCTATGGGTCGCCATTGAGGCCGAATTATGCGGGAAACCTGTGCCGTTTAGCCTATTCGCGTGATCGGGACCATAGTAAATCGTGTGCAAGCCGGTATTTCGCGCAAGCCGGTGGGCAAAGTTGCATCTTGAGGTGGACAGGCTGGGCTCTTTCTGGTAATAGCCACGACCAATTTGCAGCGTATCCGTTGCGAAGCTTGGGAGCCTTTGGGCGTTGATCGGCCGGTCAGACCGGCTGAAATCGTTAAAAGACCCCCTAACGGCCTCAGGCTTAACCGAAATTCTAACCGATACGGGAATACACGTGCAGGTACTCGTCCGCGATAATAATGTTGATCAGGCTCTCCGCGCTCTCAAGAAAAAGATGCAGCGCGAAGGTATCTTCCGCGAAATGAAGATGCGCGGCCACTATGAAAAGCCGTCCGAAAAGCGCGCTCGCGAAAAGGCAGAAGCCGTTCGTCGCGCCCGCAAGCTGGCCCGTAAGCGCGCACAGCGTGAAGGCCTCATTGGCGGTCGTCCGGGCGCTCGCTGATCGACCTTAAAAACAGGCGCTGTTGAGCAGCGCCTTTTTTGCTTTCCGGTGCTGGCTCCCGCTTGCGCCGGATTTTGCATGTTTTGACTTCAGATATTTAGAGTGCATTCCGATAAAGTGTGAAACGCCTGCGCAGGGAAATACTCCAGGATTGTTTCCGTCGTCGTGTGAAGCGGTTTATGTCGGCGAGATATATTTTCCCTTATTCCGCTTCTATTTTTAATGCAGCGTTACGAAAAGTTTCTGGACTTCTCGCCCGCCATTATGTGTAAAAACAAATAATTAGGATATCCAACTGTCAGGCGGGCCAATCAAAGGTAAGCCAAGCTTAGGATAATGCCGCCTTTTTGCTGTTTTTATCTGCTGGTTGAGGCCAGTATAGTACCGTTACAGTCAAAATGGTCCGGCATGAGCGGGTGCTCGAAACCGGGCTGACAGGGGATGGAGAACAAGCAGGAGGGCTGTGCGCCCCATTGCGAGCTGAAAGGAATGCAGTCGTTGCCCACGCGCTTAAAGGTGATGCAATCGTCTGGAACCAAGGTTTCAGGAATTGAGGCATTGGGTGGAGCAGGCCGAAACGGCCTCATAATTGCCACCGCACTTCTGGCTTTGACCGTTGCGGGCTGCCAAAGCTCCACGACGACGGCACTGAGTACGGTTGATCGTGCCCAGGGCTCGAGCGAGAACATCAGTTCGCTGACGAGTGTGATCCAGAGCAACCCGCGCGATCCGGAAGGCTATAATGTGCGCGGCTCTGCCTATGGCAAGTCCGGACGCTACAAGGAAGCGCTGCGCGATTTCGATCAGGCAATAGCGCTCAACCCGAATTTCTATCAGGCCTACGCCAACCGCGCGCTGGTCTATCGCTATATGGGCGACAGCGGCAAGGCCGCACAGGATTACAGCAAAGCCATCCAGCTCAATCCGCAATATGACGCCGCCTATATCGGACGCGGCAATGTCTATCGTCAGGCCGGGCGTCTCGATCAGGCGCTCAGCGACTTCAATCAGGCCATTGCCCTGCAGACGACGGACGGTCGCGCTTACCATAATCGCGGTCTGATCTATCAGGCGAAGGGCCAGCACAAGCAGGCTATCGAGGATTTCTCCAAGGCCGTTTCGCTGAATTCGACTGCGCCGGAGCCTTATAACGGTCGCGGCATTTCCTATGTGGCGCTCGGCGACTACGACAATGCCTTCGACGATTTCAACACGGCTATCACGCTCGACAAGAATATTGCCGAAAGCTGGGCCAATCAGGCGCTTGTCTACGAGCACAATGGTGACAAGGCCAAGGCTGCGAATTCCTATGCCCGTGCCGTGCAGCTTGACCCGAAATACCAGCCTGCAAAGGATGGTTTGGCACGGACGCGCGGATAACCTTTTAGAGCCTGTTCCAAAAGTCGCCCTGTGTGGCTGCAAATGGCAATTTATCTGCGTTCCGGTGCTCGCGTACACCTCATAGACGCATAGTCTTGTCCGAGAAGTCTGCAACTTTTCGGGACTGTGCTTAGACGTACGCTCCGCTCCGGTACTCGGAAATCACCATTTTCGCACACACATACCACCTTTTTGATTCACGCTCTTGTATTGCCAAGTATTGAAGATTGATAGCGGCGCTTTCCAAATTGGAGAGCGCCGCTTTTCTTTATAATTGGCCGCGATATATTGAATCTCATGTCGCTCTTCGATCACATCGGATTCAAAGCCCGTAACGTCAATCGCAGCCTTTCTTTTTACGAAAGCTGCATGCCCGAACTTGGTCTGGAGGTCATTGCCCGATCAGGCAGCGGATTCTTCGTCAGCGGAGGAGAACGGGCGCCCGTTCCGTTTCTGTGGATTCACGGCAGCCACGGTGAGGCAGATGACAGCGCGGACAGGCCGGGCGACCGTCTGCATCTGATGTTTACAGCCGGAAGTCGCGAGGCGGTGGAGGCGTTTCATGAGGCCGCGCTGAAGGCAGGCGGCAAGGATAGCGGCAGCCCCGCCTATCAGGGACCGGAAGAGATGGGCTATTACGCAGCGCTGGTCTTCGATCCCGACGGAAACACGCTGGAAGCGGGTTTCCGCGAGAGGAAGCGATGATTCCAGATTAGAGCGACGATCTGATTGAATCAGATCGTCGCTCTAATGGTTTTTTCACGCACATCCCGAAAACCGTTTCACACTTTTCGGGATGTGCTTTAGGCGCGCAGATTGCGCTTGTCGAGACGGTTTACCAGCCGGTCGCCGATCCACTGGACGCCGCAGACCATGATGATGAGAATAATCACCACGGCGACCATGATCTGCGTTTCAAAGCGCTGATAGCCGTAGCGGATGGCAAGATCGCCAAGACCGCCCGCGCCGATGGCGCCCGCCATGGCCGAAGCGCCGACAAGCGTGATGATGGTCACGGTGAAACCGGCGATGATGCCGGGCAGGGCTTCGGGAACCAGCACTTCGCGCACGATGGTCCAGCGGTTCGCGCCCATGGAGCGCGCGGCTTCGATGAGGCCGTGATCCACTTCGCGCAGCGACACTTCCGCGATGCGCGCATAATAGGGGATGGCGGCAATCGACAGCGGCACGATGGAGGCCCATGTGCCGATGGACGTGCCGACGATGAAGCGCGTGACGGGAATGAGCGCCACCAGCAGGATGATAAACGGAACCGAGCGAAAGCCGTTGATGATGGCGCCAAGGATCGTGTTCAGCGTCAGGTTCTGTGCGAGGCCGCCACGTTCCGTCAAGATCATGATGAGGGCGAGCGGCAGACCGACGACGAGCGAGATCAGGCTCGAAAAGCCGGTCATGATGATGGTCTCCCAGAAGGAGCGCCAGAGAAGATCAAGCATTGCCTGAGACATAGCCGAGAACCTCCGTGGCGTCTGCATGGGTGTCGAGATAGGTGATTGCGGCGTCGAGTTTCGCCTTGTCGTCGGCAGGCAGGCCGATGAATAGCGTTCCCACCGGCTCGCCCTGGATCGTATCCATGCCGCCATGGATCAATTGCGGCGCAAGGCCGGTGGCCGCAACCACGCCGTTGAAGAATGCGCCCTTGGCGGCAGCGCCCGACAGTTTGACTTTCAGCACGGCCAGATTGCCGGATTTCTCCAGCCGGTCGCGCCAGATGGCGGGCAGTTCCGGCGTCAGCACCTGCAACATGCTCTGCGTGACGGGCGATTGCGGATTGGCGAAGACCTTCCACACCGGGCCTTCCTCGGCGATTGCGCCATGGTCGAGCACGATCACGCGGTCGGCAATGCGGCGGATCACTTCCATCTCATGCGTGATGAGCAGGATGGTCAGGCCGAGCTTGGTGTTGATGTCTTTCAGCAGGGCAAGGATCGACTGGGTGGTTTCCGGATCGAGCGCCGAGGTGGCCTCATCCGAAAGCAGCACTGCCGGTTCTGCGGCGAGCGCGCGGGCAATGCCGACGCGCTGCTTCTGGCCGCCCGAAAGCTGGGCAGGGTAATGTTTTGCCTTGTCGGAAAGGCCGACCAGTTCTAGAAGTTCCGCCACACGCCTGGCGCGTTCGGCCTTCGGCTTGCCAGCGATCTTCAGGGGCAGGGCGATGTTTTCGGCCACGGTCTTGGCCGACAGCAGGTTGAAATGCTGGAACACCATGCCGATGCGGCGGCGCACCGGGCGCAGCGCGTCTTCGCCAAGGCCGGTGATTTCGCGACCTTCGATCAGGATCGAACCGGCATCCGGCTTTTCAAGGCCGTTGACGCAGCGGATCAGCGTGGACTTGCCCGCGCCGCTGCGGCCGATGATGCCGAGGATTTCGCCGCGCGCGACGGAAAGGGAAACGCCGTTGATGGCTGCCGTCTCACCGAACATTCGGCGCACGTCTTTCATCTCGACGATGGGCGCGGACGCGGCGGGTGGCTTTTCAATGGTCACGGTCGTTTCTTCTATGTCTGGATAGGCGGCTGTAAACAGCGGCAAACTGCAATCGGATAAGGCTTCAAGGAAGGATGATGCCTGGCTCAAGCCATCAGCTCTTGCTGTGGCGATGCTTTAGGGCAATTTTTGTCGGTACGTCAATAAAAGCCGCGCCGGAAACAGTTCCGGCGCGGTCTTTCTGCCATTCTGTCGATTAATTCCAGGCCGGGATGCCGGTGCCCTTGTAGGCGCGGTCGAGTTCGGCCTTCACGGCATCGTTCTGGAACGAAGCAACCAGATCCTTGACCCAGGGCTGGTCGAGATCGTCGGTACGCACCGCGATGAAGTTGTTGTATGGGTTGTTTTCCTTCGATTCCCAGCCGATGGCTTCTTCCTTCTTCAGCCCGGCTTTCGCGGCCCAGTCATTGTTGACGATTGCCGCATCAAGATCATCGATGGAACGGCCCACAACACCGGCGTCGAGTTCCTTGATTTCGATCTTCTTGGGGTTTTCCACAATGTCGAGCGGCGTTGCCAGAACGCCCGCATCCGGCTTCAGCTTGATGAGGCCGTGGGCTTCCAGAACGCGCAGCGCGCGGCCTTCATTGGTCGGGTCGTTCGGCACGCCGACGGTGGCGCCATCCTTCAGTTCCTCAAGGCTCTTCACCTTGCGCGAATAGATGCCGATCGGCCAGACGGCAGTGTAGCCTGCGACGGAAATCTTGTAGCCGTGCTGCTTGATCTGCTCGTCGAGATAAGGCTTGTGCTGGAAGGCGTTGGCGTCGATTTCCTTGCGTTCCAGAGCTTCGTTCGGCTGGTTATAGTCGTTGAAGGTCACGCGCTCGATGTTGAGGCCGTGCTTCTTGCCTTCTTCGGCAACGACTTTCCAGACGTCCTCGTCTTCGCCGCCCATGATGCCGACCTTGATGGTCTTGTCTTCCGCATGGCTTGGCGCGGAAGCAAAGCCGACGGTCAGGGCTGCTGCGGTGAAGAGAAGGGCTTTCAGACCGGCGCGACGGGTCAAAGCATAACGGGAAAGGGCTGACGACATTTTTGTTTTCCTTAGCTGAACATTGTGGAGAGCCGGTCCCGGAAAGCGATCTTTTGAGATGATCTTTCTCCCCCTGCCCACCTTGTTGCCGATAATTCCCTTTTGTCGGGCAATAAACAAGGAAAATTATTTCAGAATTTGTCGAAGCAGCAATGGCGAAATTGCGTTCACGAGACGGTGAGCGGATTGCCATTTCCGCCCATCTGGCTCGCTTATCGGTTATCGGCGATAATCATCTGCGCGGCCTTTTCGGCGATCATGAGGGTCGGAGAGTTGGTGTTGCCGGACGTGATGGTTGGCATGATCGAGGCGTCGGCCACGCGCAGGCCCGCAATGCCGTTGAAGCGCAGGCGCGGATCGACGATTGCTTCTGCGTCCTGCCCCATGCGGCAGGTACCGACGGGATGGAAAATCGTTGTGCCAATATCGCCAGCGGCCTTTTCCAGTTGCTCCTGCGTTTCGTAAGTAGGGCCGGGCTTGAACTCTTCTGGGCGAAACTTCTGCAACGGTGCCTGTGCCACGATATGGCGTGTGAGGCGGATTGCGTCGGCAGCGACGCGGCGGTCGCTTTCGGTCGCCAGATAATTCGGCCTGATCGCCGGTTGGGTCCGATGATCCGGCGACTTGATGTGGATCGAGCCGCGGCTGTCGGGACGCAGATTGCACACGCTGGCCGTAAAGGCGGGGAAGGGGTGAACGTTTTCGCCGAATTTTTCGAGACTGAGCGGCTGCACGTGATATTGCAGATTGGCGGTTTCATAGGACGGGTCGGAGCGGGTGAAGACGCCGAGCTGGCTTGGCGCCATCGACATCGGCCCGGACCGGCGCAGCAGATATTCCAGCCCGATCATCGCTTTGCCGACAAGCCTGCTTGCCTTCTCGTTCAGCGTCGGAATGCCGCTGACTTTATAGGCGCAGCGCAATTGCAGATGGTCCTGAAGGTTCTCGCCAAGCTGCCTGCGCTCCAGCTTGACCGGGATGCCCGCCTGCTGCAGCACGTCGCCGCGCCCGATGCCCGACAGTTCGAGGATTTGCGGTGAGCCGACCGCACCGGCGGCGAGAATGACCTCGCGCCTTGCCTTCACCGTGCGGGTCGCGCCGTTCTGGTCGAAGGTGACGCCGGTGGCGCGCAGGTCCTCGATCTCGATGCGGCGCACATGCGCGCCGGTTTCGACCGTCAGGTTCTGGCGGTCCTGTGCCGGGCGCAGAAAGGCCTTAGCCGTGTTCCAGCGGATGCCGCGCTTCTGGTTGACCTTGAAATAGGAGACGCCTTCATTGTCGCCGCGATTGAAATCGTCGGTCGCGGGGATGCCGGCGGCAACGGCGGCATCGCGGAAAGCATCGAGAATATCCCAATGCAGGCGGGCGTTTTCGACGCGCCATTCGCCGCCCGCGCCATGCAGGGCGCTTGCGCCTGCAAAATAATCCTCCGATTTCTTGAACAGCGGCAGCACATCGTCCCAGCCCCAGCCTTCGCAACCGGCTTGCCGCCAGAGATCATAGTCGCGCGCCTGGCCGCGCATATAGATCATGCCATTGATAGACGAGCAGCCGCCCAGCACTTTGCCGCGCGGATAGCCCAATGAGCGGCCGTTCAGCCCCGGTTCGGCCTCGGTGGTGAAACACCAGTCGGTGCGCGGATTGCCGATGCAATAGAGATAGCCGACCGGGATGTGGATCCAGGCGTAATTGTCCTTTCCGCCTGCTTCCAGCAGCAGTACGGAGCGGTTCTGGTCTGCGGAAAGCCGGTTCGCGAGGGCGCAGCCTGCCGTGCCCGCGCCAACCACGATGTAATCGTAGGTGTCGGTCATGATGTCATATCCAGTCAATTGGCGGGGTTTTCAGCCACCCCGCAGGCTTAAGTTTCAGCCGAAGAGTTTCTTTCCAATCCGCGATGCGTAGATCTCGCCGATGATCCCTTTCCGGAAGAGGAGGACGCAGGCCATGAAGATGAGGCCCGTGACGATTGTGACGGGGAAGTCGGATGTTGCGAGATAGTTCTGGAGCGCGACGACGAAGGCTGCACCAACGATGGGGCCTATGAGTGTTCCGATACCGCCCAGAAGCGTCATGAGGATCACTTCGCCCGACATCTGCCAGCCGACATCGGTGAGCGTCGCGAACTGGAAGACAAGCGCCTTCAGCCCGCCTGCAAGACCGGCAAGCCCTGCCGACATGACGAAGGCTGCAAGCTTGTAGCGGTTGACGGAGTAACCGAGCGATATGGCGCGGTTTTCATTCTCGCGCACCGATTTCAGGATCATGCCGAAGGGCGAATTGATGATACGCCAGATGATGAAGACGCCCAGTACGAACACGGCCAGCACGAAATAATACATGTTTATCGGCTGGTTGAGGTCGATGAAGCCAAAGAGATCTCCGCGCGGCACGCCTTGTAGTCCATCTTCGCCATGGGTGAAGGAAGCCTGCAGGCAGAAGAAGAAGAACATCTGCGCCAATGCCAGCGTGATCATGGTCGAATAGATGCCCTGACGGCGGATGGCGAGATAGCCGATGACGAGGCCAAGGGCGGCAGCGGCAAGGACCCCGAGCACGAGGCCGAGTTCCGGCGTGACGCCCCAGACTTTCACCGTATGGGCCGTGATATAGGCCGCGCCGCCGAAGAAGGCTGCATGGCCGAAGGAGAGAATGCCGGTATAGCCCAACAGAAGATTGAAGGCAGAGGCGAACAGCGCAAAGCACAGCATCTTCATCAGGAAGATGGGGTACACCATGAAGGGTGCCGCCAGCAGCCCGACGAGGGCGATGCCGAGAACGATCACCGAGAGGCTGTTGATGGCAGGTGCCTTACTGTCGCGCGGGGTTGCGGTTGCCTTGGAAGTGGCCTTGAGAGCGGTATCAGCCATGTCAGGCCTCCTTCCCGAACAGTCCGGCGGGTCGAACCAGAAGGACGATAGCCATGATGACGAAGATGACGATGCTGGAGGCTTCCGGATAGAAGACCTTAGTAAGACCTTCCGCCAGCCCCAGCACATAGCCGGTGATGATGGCGCCGAGGATTGATCCCATGCCGCCGACCACCACCACGGCAAAGACCACGATGATGATGTTGGAGCCCATCAGCGGACTGACCTGATAGATCGGCGCGGCCATGATACCAGCCACACCGGCAAGCGCGGCACCCAGCGCATAGGTGAAGGTGAGGAGCAGCGGCACATTGATGCCGAAGGCTTTTACCAGCGTGGGGTTTTCAGTTGCGGCACGCAGATAGGCGCCGAGCTTGGTCTTTTCGATCAGGAGCCAGGTGCCAAGGCAGACGAAAAGCGAGGCGACGACGACCCAGGCACGATAGTTCGGCAGGAACATGAAGCCGAGATTGTGCCCACCCGCAAGAGAAGGTGGCACCGCATAGGGCTGGCCGGCAGCGCCATAATAATAGCGGAACGTGCCTTCGATCACCAGCGCAAGGCCGAAGGTGAAGAGCAGGCCATAGAGCGGATCGAGATTGTAAAGCCGCGACAGGGCCACGCGCTCGATGATCGCACCGCCCAGCCCGACGATGAGCGGGGCCAGGATAAGCGCCGGCCAGTAACCGATGCCGAGCCAGCTCAACAGCAGATAACCGACAAAAGCACCCAACATATATTGTGCGCCATGGGCAAAGTTGATGATGCGCAAAAGCCCGAAGATGATGGCAAGGCCAAGGCTCAGCATGGCATAGAATGAGCCGTTGATGAGGCCGACCAGTAACTGCCCGAGAAGTGCCTGCAAAGGTATTCCGAAGATCATGGTCATTGTTTCAGACTCCCAGCGCGTGCGTGAGCGCCGCCATGCGGGCGGGCAGTTCGGCGGTGGGGAAGTTTTCCGTCACCACGCCATGATCCATGAGATAAAAGCGGTCGGCGACCTTGGCGGCAAAGCGGAAATTCTGCTCGACCAGAAGTACGGTCATGCCACGTTTTTTCAACTCCACCAGCACATCGCCGATGCGCTGCACGATGACGGGCGCAAGACCTTCGGTCGGCTCGTCCAGCAGCAGAACCTTGACCCCGGTGCGCAGGATGCGGGCAATGGCCAGCATCTGCTGCTCGCCGCCCGAAAGCTTGGTGCCGGGGCTGTTGCGGCGCTCGTGCAGGTTGGGGAAAAGTTCGTATATCTCATCCAGAGACATTGCGCCTTGACTGCCTTTGGCGACGACAGGCGGCAAAAGCAGGTTTTCATGTACGTTCAAGGTGGCGAAGATGCCGCGTTCTTCCGGCACGAAGCCGAGGCCAGCATAGGCGATGCGGTGCAGCGGCACGCGCATGATATCCTTACCGTCCAGCGTGATGGTGCCGGTGCGTTTGCGGATGATCCCCATGATGGCGCGCAGCGTCGTGGTCTTGCCGACGCCGTTGCGGCCCAGAAGCGTGATGGTTTCGCCGGGCCAGATGTCGAGGTCTACGCCGTGCAGGGCATGGCTTTCGCCATACCAGGCATTCAGTCCGCGCACGGACAGGAGCGGTTGGCCTTTATTCATGTTCGGTTCCCATATAGGCGGTGCGCACGCGCTCGTCCTTCGAGACGGCGGCATAATTGCCGGAGGCGAGGATTTCGCCGCGTTGCAGCACCGTGACATGGTGGGCAATGTCGGCCACCACCTTGAGATTGTGTTCCACCATCAAGACCGCGCGATCCTTCGCCACATCGGCAATGAGGGCGGCAATGGTGTGGACGTCTTCATGACCCATGCCCGCCATCGGCTCATCGAGCAGCAGCACTTTCGGATCGAGCGCCAGCGTGGTGGCGATTTCCAGTGCGCGCTTGCGACCATAGGACAGATCAGCGGCCAGCGCATAGCGGGCATCGGCCAGACCGACGCGTTCCAGAAGTTCGACGGCCTGCGCATCGAGCCGATCAAGTGCCGACAGCGAACGCCAGAACTGCGTAGCAAGCCCGTAGGGGCGCTGCAGCGCAACCTTCACATTCTCCAGAACAGTCAGATGCGGAAAGGTGGCCGAAATCTGGAACGAGCGCACCAGCCCCATCCGCGCCACCCTGGCCGGATCGGTCTTGGTGATGGTTTCGCCCAGAAGCGTGATCTCGCCGCTCGTCGGCTGCAGAAACTTGGTCAGAAGATTGAAGACCGTGGTCTTGCCTGCACCGTTGGGGCCGATCAGCGCATGAACACGGGCATGTTCCACATCAAGATCGACATTCTTCACCGCGTAAAAGCCGCCAAACGACTTGCCCAGCCCGCGCGCCGACAGAACCGTGCGCGCGCCAGATGCGCCGCCATCGTTCGGCCCTGCTTCAGGCAGGGCCGTCATATTGCCAGTTGCTGCGTTCATTCAACCAGCCTCTTACTGCGTTACCAGCGGGCAGCCGCTTTCTTCCGGCTTCATGTAGGCCTGATCGCCGGGAATGGTTGCAAGAACCTTATAATAATCCCAAGGCGCCTTGCTTTCATCAGGCTTCTTCACTTCCATCAGATACATGTCGTAGATCATGCGTCCGTTGGGGCCGACCTTGCCATGACGGGCGAAGACGTCCTCGACCGGCATTTCATGAAGCTTCTTGGCAACGGCTTCGGTTTCGTCGGTGCCTGCTTCCTTGATCGCCTTCAGATATTGAAGAACGGCAGAGTAGGTGCCTGCCTGGATCATGTTCGGCATGCGGCCCGTGCGCTCGAAGAAGCGCTTGCCGAATTCACGCGATTCATCGTCGCGATCCCAGTAGAAACCTTCGGTCAGCGTCAGTCCTTGAGCTGCTTCAAGACCAAGACCGTGTACTTCCGACAGGGTGAAGAGCAGGGCCGCGAGGCGCTGCCCACCGGCAACGATGCCGAATTCAGCCGCCTGCTTGATAGCATTGGACGTGTCGAGACCGGCATTGGCGAGGCCGACCACTTTCGCGCCGGAGGCCTGTGCCTGCAGCAGGAAGGAGGAATAATCGGTGGTTGCCAGCGGGTGGCGTACGGAACCCAGCACTTTGCCGCCCTTGGATTCGACGAATTTGCTCGTCTGCTCCTCCAGCGAATAGCCGAATGCATAATCGGCAGTGAGGAAGAACCAGGTGTCGCCGCCCTGCTGCACAAGCGAGCCGCCAGTGCCGACGGCAAGCGCATGGGTGTCATAGGCCCAGTGGAAGCCATAAGGCGTGCACTGCTTGCCGGTCAGTTCCGATGTGGCAGCGCCGGTGTTGATGGTGATCTTTTTCTTGTCCTTCGACAGGGCCTGCACAGCGAGGCCGACCGATGAGGTCGTCAGTTCCATGATGGAATCGACCTGCTCAGTGTCGTACCACTGGCGGGCAATGTTCGAGGCCACGTCCGGCTTGTTCTGGTGGTCTGCCGTGATGATCTCAATCGGTGCATCGAGCACTTTGCCGCCGAAATCTTCAGCTGCCATCTTGGCAGCCTCGAACGACCATTTGCCGCCAAAGTCGGCATAGACGCCCGACTGGTCGTTCAGAATGCCGATTTTGACCTTGCCGTCGGAAATTTCCGCCGCCGACGAGATGGCCGTGGCGGCGAAAAGCGCTGCCGTTGCAAGTGCGAGACATTTCATGAAGTGTTTCCTCCCAGTAACTCCACAAACCGCCACGGGAACCGGACGGTATTCTCCATTGAAGCAGTCTTTTCAGATGGGGCGGGCCGTTTTCCTCATGACGGGCTTCCCTCTGCTTCCGCCCGATTTGTTCCTCCGCTCGGGCCTTGATTAGAACGGTAGCATTGACAAATGCGTACACGAACAACAATTTTTGAACAGTGTCTGTTCAAAAACGTACAGATAGAGCAGCATAAGCTGCTGCAATTGTTTGGGAGGGGTGCATGCGGCAGTTCACATGGGACGATCTGCAATATTTTCTTGCGGTTGCGCGCACCGGCCAGCTCTCGACTGCGGCGCGGCAATTGCGCACCAGCCATGTTACGGTTCTGCGTCGGATCGACCGGCTGGAACAGGCCCTTTCGACCAAGCTTTTCGAGCGCAATCCGCGCGGTTACCTGCTGACGCCGATCGGTGAACGACTGGTGGTGTCTGCCGAGGTCATGGAGCGCGAGGCGATGAAGTTCCAGACAGAGGCAACCGGCAATATGGCGGCGCTGTCGGGTGTTGTGCGTCTTTCGACGCTGGAGGGCTTCGGCAATTTCTTTCTTGCTGATCGCCTGCCGGTGTTGGCGCAATCTTATCCGAGCCTGTTCGTGGAAGTGGTGACGATCCAGCAGATCATGTCGCTGTCACGCCGCGAGGCGGAATTGTCGATCACGCTGCATATGCCGCGTACCGGCCCCTATCACAGCGAGAAGCTGACGCCTTATCGTCTCTTTATTTATGGTCATCGCGATTATCTGGAGCGGCACCCGCCGATCAGGACGCGCGAAGATATGGCCCGGCATCCCTTCATCGGTTATATCGACGACATGGTTTTCACGCCGGGCCTCGATTATATGCGCGAAATCCTGCCGGGGCAGCGCTGTACCTATCAAAGCTCCAGCATTCATGCGCAGCTGATCGCCACGCAGATCGGCTATGGGCTGTGTGTGCTGCCTTACTTCATCGCGAGCCGGCATCCGGAACTGGTCCCGGTCCTGCCGCGTGAGATGCATCTGGTGCGTGAATACTGGATGAGCTGCCATATCGATGTAATGGCCGCGCCGCGTATTCGGGTGCTGAGTGATTTTATGATCCAGGCTGTCCGCGAATCTTCAGCAATATTCCTTGGGGAACCCCTGCTGCGGGCATGATATTATCGTAAGGTTATCGTTTGCGTCCGGTCAGATCGTGCCGCCGCCAATAGCGAAAATGCATGTAATGACGAGCGCTGTAAAGCCGAACCCGATAATGAATAGATTAAGCGTCTTCATGCCCCCTCCTTTCAACCCAGGGGCGTTATGTTCGACTTGCGGTAGAATGTCTACCTTAAATTGCAGTGATCCAAACTAAAGTTGTATAGCTGAATTTCAGACGGTTTCACGCTCGATATCACGGCGAAGCACGATTGCTGTAGTGAGATCCTCTACGGTTTCATGGGTGGCGATGAGATCGCGCAAGCTGTTGAGCCGGTCTATGGAGGGAACTTCAACCTCGACGATCAAATCGAGCTGGCCGCTGACTGACGATACCCGACGCACTTCGGCATGACGCGCCAGTTCATCGAGAAGACCGAGTGCCGGGGTGCGCTTGAGGCTGACCAGGATCATGGCGCGAATGACATTCTTGTCGATCTGGCCGATATCTGCCCTATAACCGCGAATGACACCATTCTTCTCAAGATTGGCGACGCGCTCTCCGGTCGCGCTGCGCGAAAGCCCGATGCGGCCCGCCAGCGTCTTCAACGGAATGCGCGCTTCCTTGGAGAGAATGGCCAGTATCTCGCGATCCTTCGTATCGAGTTCCCGCATATGCCGTTCCTTTGTCTCGCCGTAAATGTGCCGGTCCATTCCGGCAAAGTGCCGGTCCGACCGACGCCTTGTCTGATGCCTGAAAATTGCGGACATGCCAAGCTTCCATCTTCTGATGTCCTATTTGCATTCAACCCGTGAAGCGCTTTCCATGACCGATATCTCGCATCCCGCTCCTGATTTTTCTGCGCAAGAGGCTGAGGTGCTGGCCCAGCTTCACTTCGGCGTGACGGCGAGTGCCTCGCCGCTCGACAGCGAGCGCGACCGCAATTTCCGGCTGAGGACGGGCAACGGATCGGGGGACTGGATTCTGAAGGTCGTGAATGCCAGTGAACCGCGTGTCGAAAGCGAGTTCCAGACTGCGCTTCTACAGCATCTGGCCAATGCCGACCCCGCGCTTGCCGTACCGCGCCTGAAGGCAAGCTTGTCGGGCGAAGTGCTGGTCTCTGCAGAAAAAGAGCATGGCAAGCCCCATGCGCTGCGGGTGGCAAGCTGGCTTCCTGGCACGCCGCTGGCGGAGGTCAAGCGCACCAAAACGCTGATGCATAATCTGGGCAGCGCGCTTGGCGAACTGGATCGTGCGTTGCAGGGCTTCATTCATCCGGGCGCCTTGCGCGATTTCGACTGGGATCTGCGCCATGCAGGCCGGGCGCGTGACCGGCTGCACTTCATCGACAAGCCGGAGGACCGCGCCGTCATCGAGCGTTTCCTTGTCCGTTTCGAGCGCGATGTGGCGCCGAAGCTGCCGCTTTTGCGTGCGCAGGTGATCCACAATGACGCCAATGACTGGAACGTGCTGGTCGACCCACAGGATAATGAACGTATTGCCGGGCTGATCGATTTTGGCGATGCGGTTCACACCGTGCTGGTTGCCGAAGTAGCGATTGCTGCTGCCTATTCCATTCTGGATATGGACGACCCGATTGGTGCGGCTGCTGCCCTTGCTGCCGGGTTCCATGCGAAATATCCGCTTCTGCCGCAGGAAATCGATCTCATATTCGATCTGATTGCGATGCGCCTCGTTACAAGTGTCACGCTATCGGCCTCGCGCCGCGAAAAGACCGATGACAATCCTTATCTTGCGATCAGCGAAGCGCCTGCGTGGCGGCTTCTGCATAAGCTTGATGCGATGAACCCGCGCTTTGCCACGGCGATCCTGCGCAAGGCGTGCGGGTTCGATGCTGTCGACGGGGCCGGTGCGGTGCGCGACTGGATCAGCGCCAACCGGAAGAATTTTGCTCCCATTCTCCGCCCGCATCCGGCGACGATGACCAAGGCGCTGGTGCCCTATGGCGATCCGGCGCATGTGATGACGGTCGATTCCGCCGGTCAGCGCCCGAAGGAGGCAACCGCCTGGTGGGATGATTTCTGTGCCCGCAACCATATTGAGCTTGGCATTGGGCCATGGGGCGAAAAGCGCACCGTTTATACCGATGAGGCGTTCCGTTCCCGCTTTGTCGAAGGCGAGCGGCGTGTCCACCATCTGGGCCTCGACCTGTTCATGCCTGCAGGCACGCCCGTCTACACGCCGCTTGCAGCCACCGTGAAAAGCGTCGAGATCGAGACCGCGCCGCTTGGCTATGGCGGGCTGATCGCGCTGGAGCATCAGTCGGAAGGCTGCCCGCCTTTCATCACGCTCTGGGGCCATATGGCGCATGAGGCCGTGTCGCGCCTGAAGCCGGGACAAAAGCTTGCCGCCGGTGATCTCGTCGGTCCCATGGGCGATATGCACGAGAACGGCGGCTGGACGCCACATCTTCATTTCCAGATTTCAACCGATATTGGCCTCACGGCAGCGGAAATTCTGGGCGTCGGTGAATATGCCTATCTCGAAGTCTGGGCCGATATCTTCCCCGATGCCGCGCCTCTTGCCGATATTCCGGCGGAAGCCTTCCACCAGACCGGGCGCACGCGGGCCGAAATCGTCAGCGCCCGCAAGGATATTCTGCTGCCGAACCTCTCTATCTCCTATTCCGAGCCGATCAAGTTCGTGCGCGGCGAGGGGGCATGGCTGATCGACAATCGGGGCCGCGCCTATCTCGATTGCTTCAATAATGTCTGCCATCTCGGTCATGCGCATCCGGAAGTGGTGGAGGCAATTGCCAGACAGGCGGCGATCCTCAACACCAATACGCGCTATTTGCACGACAATATCGTTTCCTATGCGGAACGCCTGACGGCGACTTTGCCTGAAGGATTGACGGTGGCCTCCTTTGCCTGTTCGGGCAGCGAGGCGAACAGTCTGGCGCTGCGTATGGCGCGCGCGCATTCGGGCCAGCGTGATGCGCTGGTGCTCGACTGGGCCTATCACGGCACGACACAGGAGCTGATCGATCTCAGCCCGTATAAATACAAGCGCAAGGGCGGCAAGGGACGTCCGGATCACGTGTTTGAGGCCGTCATCCCCGACAGCTACCGCGCACCAGAAAACTGGCCGTTGCAGGAACATGGCAAGCGCTTTGCCGAAAGTATTGCCGAACAGATCGAAGCGATCAAAAGCCTTGGACGCGGCCCGGCTTATTTCATTGCCGAGTCGATCCCGAGCGTCGCCGGTCAGGTCTTCCTGCCGGAAGGCTATCTGCAGGAAGTCTACGCGATGGTGCGGGCGGCTGGCGGTGTTTGCATCGCTGACGAAGTTCAGGTTGGTTTCGGTCGTGTCGGCAGCCACTGGTGGGCGTTTGAAATGCAGGACGTGGTGCCGGATATCGTCACCATGGGCAAGCCCATCGGCAATGGTCATCCGATGTCGGCAGTGGTGACAACCCGTGAAATAGCCAACAGCTTCAACAATGGGATGGAATATTTCAACACATTCGGCGGCAATCCGGTGTCCTGTGCGGCAGGGCTGGCGGTGCTAGATGTGATCGAGCGCAATGATCTGCGCCGCAACGCGCTCGATATCGGCAACTATCTTATCGACGGGTTCCGTTCGATGCAGAAGCGCTTTGACATCATCGGTGATGTGCGCGGGCAGGGGCTGTTCCTCGGTATCGAACTGGTCACGGATCGCAAGACCAAGGAACCGGCAACGGCGCTGGCCAAGAAGATCAACGATGGCGCGCGCGAACGCGGCATCCTGATGGGGACCGAAGGTCCGTTCGACAATGTGCTGAAAATGCGCCCGCCGATGATCTTCACACGCGCCAATGCCGATCATCTCTTAAGCGTTCTGGAGTATAGCTTCGCGGCTGCGCTGAAGTAGCCGGTAGTCGGATAACTAAACAAACAACAAGCCCGGCGGCATGTCGCCGGGCAACGGGTCGGCTTTGTCGAAATTCTGGGCCGAAATTCTGGCCCGAAACTCTGGGAGGAGGAACAATGAAAAAGATAGTTTTGGGATCGTTGCTGGCGGCGGGCTTGGCCCTGTCCGCTCAAAGTGGGGCGCAAGCGGATACGCTTTCGACGGTCAAGGAACGCGGCAAGATCAATTGCGGCGTCAGCCAGGGCGTTGCAGGGTTTTCGTCGCCGGACGATCAGGGCAAATGGACCGGCTTCGACATTGATTTTTGCCGTGCGGTGTCGGCGGCGGTCTTTGGCGATCCCGACAAGGTGAGCTTCATTCCGCTTTCGACCAAGGAGCGCTTTACCGCATTGCAATCCGGCACGGTCGATCTGCTATCGCGCCAGACGACCTGGACGCTCTCGCGCGATGCGGGCATGGGCATTCTTTTCGTCGGCACGGCCTATTATGACGGACAGGGTTTCATGATCCGCAAGGATCTGGGCGTCGATAGCGCGACGAAGCTCGACGGCGCGTCGGTTTGCACCGAACAGGGCACGACCACGGAACAGAACGTCGCCGATTATTTCAGCGCCAACAATATCAAATACGAGCCGGTGGTGATCGATTCCGCCGATGGTATTCTGAAGGCGTTTGAAACGGGCCGCTGCGATGTCTACACGACCGATGCGTCCGCGCTTTATGCGCAGCGCCTCAAGCTTGCCGAGCCTGACGCCTTCACCGTTCTGCCGGAAGTTATTTCCAAGGAGCCGCTCGGGCCCGCCGTCCGTCAGGGCGACGACAAATGGTTCAATATCGTTCGCTGGACCCTGTTTGCGATGCTCGAGGCAGAGGAACTGGGTGTTACGCAGGCTTCCGCCGAAGCGGACCTCAACTCCAAAAAGCCGGATGTGCGCCGGTTTCTGGGAAGCGAAGGCGACAACGGCCAGCAGCTCGGCCTCGAGCCGAAATGGGCCTATAATATCGTCTCCAGCATCGGCAATTATGGCGAAATGTTCGAGCGCACCGTCGGCAAGGGCAGCCTGCTCAAGATCGACCGCGGCATCAATGCGCTGTGGAACAAGGGCGGGCTGATGTACGCGCCGCCTGTAAAGTAAAGTTCAGAGCCTTCTAGAGCGGTTCTGGTTAAAACGGAATCACTGGAACCGCTCTAACTCTTTGTTTTGTCGCATTTTCCAACGCAAAACCGCTCCGCACTTTTGCTGGAAATGCTCTATGAAAGAGCCCCGGGAAACCGGGGCTCTTTTGCTTTTACTTTTGCTTGGCGAGACCCTGTTCGCGCATCTGGCTGAGGCTCATCTTCGGTGAAAGCGCTTCGGGATCGATGCGGATTTCGATGAGTCCAGGCTTGCCGGATTTTTCGCAAGCCTCGAAGGCAGGCGCGAAATCAGCGGTCTTTTCCACCACTTCGCCATGTAGGCCATAGGCGCGGGCCAAGGACGCAAAATCGGGGTTCGCAAGGCCGGTGCCCGAAACGCGACCGGGATAGGTGCGCTCCTGATGCATGCGGATCGTGCCATACATGCCATTGTTCACGACGATGAAGATGGCATTGGCGCCATATTGCGCGGCTGTCGCCAGTTCCTGCCCGTTCATGAGGAAACAGCCGTCGCCCGCAAAGGCAACCACTGTGCGTTCCGGCGCGGTGAGCTTGGCCGCAACCGCCGCCGGTACGCCATAGCCCATGGAGCCGTTGGTGGGTGCCAACTGGCTGCGATAGGCGCGGTATTGGTAGAAGCGATGCGGCCAGGCGGAATAGTTGCCCGCGCCATTGGTGATGATGGCGTCGGCAGGCAGATGCGCGCGCAGCCATTCCATCACTTCGCCCATCTGCACATCTCCGGGGATCACCGGCGACTGGATATTGTCGCGATAATCGGCATTGGCGCTGTCGGTCCATGCCTTCCAGCGCGGGCTGGCAACCGGCGCAAGCTTGGCCGCCGCCGCACAGAAGGCAGGCATGGAGGCATTGACCGGAACATCCGCATGATAGACGCGGCCCAGTTCCTCTGCGCCCGGATGGATATGGATGAGCTTCTGCTTTGGCACCGGAATGGATACGAGTTCATAGCCCTGCGTCGTCATTTCGCCAAGGCGGGCGCCAATCACGATCAGCAGGTCTGCATCGCGAACGCGCTGCGCCAGCTTGGGGCTAACCGAGGTTCCCATTTCGCCAGCATAAAGCGGGTGAGTGTTGTCGAACATGTCCTGGCAGCGGAAGGAAGCAGCGACCGGCAGGTGCATGTTCTCGGCAAATTTCCGCAGGTCGCTGACGGCATCGCCATTCCAGCCGCCACCGCCGACGATCACGAGGGGCCGCTCGGCCTTTGCAAGCAGCGCCTGCATGTCCTGCAACTGGTCGGCACCCGGATGCATCTGCACCTGCTTGTAAGCCGGTGCGTCGCTGACGGCGGCATGGGAGGTCAGCATGTCTTCCGGCAGGGCGATCACGACCGGGCCGGGACGTCCGTTGACTGCGCGGTGGAAGGCCTGGCTGACGAGTTCCGGAATGCGTGCGGCATCGTCGATCTGCACGACCCATTTGGCCATCTGGCCGAACATGCGGCGATAATCGATTTCCTGAAACGCCTCGCGCTCGACCTGATCGCTGGCAACCTGCCCGATAAAAAGCAGCATCGGCGTCGAGTCCTGAAAGGCTGTGTGTACACCGATGGAAGCGTTTGTTGCGCCGGGACCGCGCGTGACGAAGCAGATACCCGGCTTGCCGGTCAGCTTGCCATAGGCTTCCGCCATATAGGCCGCGCCGCCTTCCTGCCGGCAGACGATCAGGTCAATCGCATCGCTTGAATCATGAAAGGCGTCAAGCGCGGCGAGGTAGCTCTCGCCGGGGACGCAGAAGACCCGGTCAGCGCCATGGATGCGCAGCGCATCCACCAAAATCTGGCCTCCGGTACGGGCATCGGGTTTGCTCGTCATTATACGCATTTCCTCAATTTTCGAGCCTGTTCCAAAAGTCGCCATGCCGGTCTGCAAATGGCGATTTGTCTGCATTCCGGTGCTCATGTACCCAAAAGTACACTCCGCTCCGGTACTCGAAAATCACCATTTTCGCCTCGGCCTGCCGCTTTTTGATTCAGGCTCTCACCAAAACTGGCTTGGTCAGGACGGTTCTTTCGCCGCCCTTTTCCTCCCAGCCAACCGTGGCTGATATGAACATAGCCAGCGGTGCGAATACAGATTAAACATCATGACTAAACTGTATGAACTCATGATGCACCGGTATGGAGGAACAGCGATGGCCAAGGAAAACACGGGCAAGATCCGCATCGGTATTGGCGGATGGGCCTATGAACCGTGGGACAAGAGCTTCTATCCTGAAAAACTATCGAAGAAGCGCCAGCTTGAATATGCCTCGAGCAAGCTCACATCGATCGAAATCAACAGCACTTATTACGGCCCCCAGAAGCCTGCGACCTTTGCAAAATGGCACGATGAAACGCCGGAAGGCTTTGTGTTTTCACTGAAAGCACCGCGTTTTTCCACCAATCGCCGCGTGCTGGCGGAGGCAGGCGAGAGCATTGAGCGGTTCATAACCGGCGGCATGATGGAGCTGAAGGACAAGCTCGGCGTGGTCAACTGGCAGTTCATGGGTACGAAAAAATTCGATCCCGTGGATTTCGAGGCGTTCTTGAAGCTTCTGCCGAAGCGTGTCGACGGGCGCGATGTGCGCCATGCGGTCGAGGTGCGCCACGACAGTTTCAATTCACCGGACTTTATCGCTTTGTTGCGCGACTATGGGGTGGCCGTGGTGATTGCCGGCGACAGCGCCTTTCCGCAATTTGCCGATATGACCGCGCCTTTCGCCTATTTCCGTATTATGGGCACAGAAGAAAGCGAGCCGCTTGGCTATAGTGATGACCTGCTGGATCAATGGGCGGCACGGGCCAGGGCGATTGCGACCGGAGCGCTTGCCGAAGGATTGAAGACCGTTACGCCGCCCGTTGCCGATCATGTCGCCCGCGATGTCTATCTCTACGTCATCAGCGGCTATAAGGCGCATAATCCGCATGCGGCCATGGCCTTGATCGAACGGACAAAATGATGCCTCGTGGCGGCTGTTGATTTTCATCTGAGTCGTCTGAGCCATCATGTCAAAATTCGATCTTTCCGCGCTTGAAGCCTTCGTTCGCACCATTCCGCAGAATTACAAAGGGCCGGGCGGTGCGGTCGCGGTGGTGAAGGATGGCAAGGTTGTGCTGCGCCATGCATGGGGCTTTGCCGACCTTGCCGCGCGCAAGGCGATGACGCCGGAAACGCGTATGCCGATCTGCTCGGTCAGCAAGCAGTTCACCTGCGCCGTGCTGCTCGACAGTGTCGGCGAGCCGGAAGTTCTGGACGATGCGCTGGCCGCCTATCTCGACAAGTTTGCGGAAGAACGCCCCAGCGTGCGCGATCTGTGCAACAACCAGTCGGGCCTGCGTGATTACTGGGCGCTGACGGTTCTGTGCGGGGCCGAACCGGAAGGCGTCTTTCTGCCCGAACAGGCGCAAAGCCTGCTGCGCCGCCTGAAGACCGCGCATTTCGCGCCGGGCACGCATTATTCCTATTGCAACGGCAATTTCCGCATTCTGGCTGACCTGATCGAAGGCCATACAGGCCGGACATTGATCGACCTCCTGTCGGAGCGCATTTTCCGGCCTGCCGGCATGAAGACGGCAGAGCTTATCCCCGATACGGCGCTGTTTGACGAATGCACCGGCTATGAGGGTGACACGGTGCGCGGCTTCCTGCCCGCCGTCAATCGCATCCACTGGATGGGCGATGCGGGCATTTGCGCGTCGCTGGACGACATGATTGCCTGGGAACAGTTCATCGATGCGATCCGCGACGACGAAAATGGAATCTATCGCCGCCTGAGCGGCCCGCAGACATTCAGCGATGGCGCGCCAGCGCCTTACGGTCTCGGCCTCAAATTCGAGGAGGCGGGCGGCAAGCGGCTGACCGGCCATGGCGGCGCTCTGCGCGGCTGGCGCTGCCAGCGCTGGCATTGCGCCGATGAGCGGCTTTCGACAATCGCCATGTTCAATTTTGAAGGCGGGGCATCCGAGGTCGCCTTCAGGCTGATGAATATCGCGCTCGGGGTTTCCACGGCGGAACCGGCTCGGGTGGAAGCCAATGCTGCATGGTTCGGCTCATGGCTCGACCGTGAAACCGGCCTCGTGTTGAGCCTTGAAGATGCAGGACGTGGACGCATGAAGGCACGTTTCGGCACTGGACCGGAAATCATGGATGTGGTTGGCGAGAACGAAGCGCGTTCCTCGATAACCACGATCCGCCGTGACGGCGATACGATCCATCTGGCGCGTGAGGATGAAAATCTGAGCCTGACAATGCAACGCCTGAAAGGTGCGGTAAAGCAGGATATTGCAGGGTGTTATCGCAGCGACGAAATGGAGGCCGATCTTTTGATCGTCAATGAGGGCGGTGCGTTCTATGGCGCTTTTGAAGGCTTTCTTGGCAAGAGCGATATGTATCCGCTCTATGCGGCGGGGCCGGATGTGTGGCTTTTGCCGGTGCAGCGCTCGATGGATGCGCCAGCGCCCGGCGAATGGAAACTTGTCTTCCGGCGTGACGCCAAAGGCGGAATAACAGGGATGACCGTCGGCTGCTGGCTGGCACGGCATGTGGACTACAGGAGAATTCAGGAATGAGCGAACTGAAAGTCAGAACCCGCGAGACGGGCGCCGTCGCCGAAATGCCGCAGGGAAAACTGCCTGTCATCACCACGCCGACCGGCGGCGTGGTCGAGATTGTCACCAGTGTCAGTCAGGCCGGGTTCAATCCGCTCGATCTCATCTATTCCTCGGTCGCGGCCTGTATGGCGTTGAGCGCTCGTATCGCCGCAGGCAAGCTCGAACTGAAGGAAAAGCTGACCGATGTTCGGGTGGAAGTGAAGGGCGACAAGGCGCATGAAGGGCCGTCGCGTATCGAACGGTTCAACATCACCTTTCATTTCGACGGCGAGCTGTCCGACGACGAAAAACACCGCCTTGCCGAAATGGCTGAGGAAATCTGCACGGTCAGCAATACGCTGCGCGGCGAGCCGCAGTTCGAACTGAAAGTCTCTTAGTCCCTATCTGAAACTGATCTGATCAGATCACGTCCCGGATGCGTTCTACGCCGACTTTAATGACGTTCTCCATAGCCAGACGCGCCTTTCTCGGATCACGCGATGCAATGGCGTGTGCAATACGCAGATGATTGGCCGCGCATTCGGCAATACCTTCCCGCGATGTCGCCGGTGAAGACAGCTGAAACGAGACTGCGAGCGCTGCCTCGATCAGGCCGCTGACCGAGCGCATGAACGGATTGCCGGACATGCGCGCAACGGCAAGATGGAATTCCAGGTCGACCTTGGCGATGGATTCCGGCGTGTGGTTTGGATCGTCGAACTTGGCGGCGAGCGTGTAAAGCTCGACAATTTCGTCGCTGGAAGCGCGCTCGGCTGCGGCTGCGGCGGCTGCCGGTTCCAGCGCCATGCGCATTTCGGCCAGATGATCCACGAAGACTTCGTCGAAGCCCGCCTCGAAGCGCCATGTCAGAACATCGGGATCGAAGAAATTCCAGCTGGCATGACCCAGAACGCGGGTGCCGACCTTGGCCTTGGGTTCGATCAGGCGCTTGGCGGCAAGCGTCTTCATCGCCTCGCGCAGAACGGTGCGGGATACGCCAAAGCGCAGCGACAATTCATGATCGCCGGGAAGGATGGACCCTTCGGGAATGGTTCCCGCGACGATGCCGCGACCGAGTTCCCCCACGACAACCGCGTGGCTGTTGTGGCGCTTGCGTCCGGTTATGGCCGTTTCCAGCAATCCCAATTCAGGCCTCCTTCATGCGTTGCCGCGCCAGCTATGTTTCAACGCGCATCTTATCCGAAAACCGGTTCCCACTTTTCGAGATGCGCCCTAGATCCGAGAACCACGCAAGTCCTCGTTGCAGAGCAATGAACAGAAATAGCAATATACCGATTGCTATTTTCGTCCACCAGGAAGACAGCGTGCCGTCGAATACAATGTATGTCTGGATTAGCCCCTGTATGAGAATGCCGACAAATGTTCCGGCCACAAGGCCCGCGCCACCTGTCAGCAATGTCCCGCCGATCACCACCGAAGCGATGGCGTCGAGTTCCACGCCCACCGTCGCCAGCGAATAGCCGGACGAGGTGTAGAGCGTATAGACGATCCCGGCGAGGCCGGAAAGGATACCCGACATCGTATAGATGCCGATTGTGGTGCGGGCAATCGGAACGCCCATCAGTTCGGCCGATTGCTGGTTGCCGCCCAGCGCATAGATATTGGCCCCGAAGCGCGTGCGATGGGCGATGATGCCGCCGATGATGAAGACTGCCAGCATCACCATGGCGATGAAGGTCAGCCTGCCACCACCCGGAAGTCGGAAATAAAGCCCCTGCAACGTATCGAGGAAAGGATGCGCGATCGGCACCGATTGCGTCGAGATGAGGAAGGCCGCGCCGCGTGCCAGAAACATGCCGGCCAGCGTTGCCACGAAGGGCGGAATCCGCAAGAAATGGATCATCATGCCCATCCACGCCCCGAACAGGGTGGCGATCATCAGAACGAGTACGAAGGCCACAAGCGGATGCACGCCAAGCTGTCCGACCATCACGGCCACGAAAACGCTGGTGAAGGCGATGACCGAGCCGACCGACAGGTCGATGCCGCCCGAAAGGATCACGAATGTCATGCCCACGGCGGCAATGCCGAGAAAGGCGTTGTCGGTCAGGAGATTGCCGATCACGCGCGTCGACAGCATGTTTGGAAATTGGAAGACGCAGATCGCATAGGCGAGCAGGAAGATTGCGACTGTGGTCAGGAAAGGCAGATTGCGAAGAGCTTTCATTGCCGTGCTCCCTGCTGGCTTTGGCGGACCGGGTCGGCTCCGTTGCCCTTGCGCTCCGACCGCAGGAAGGCGATCAGCTGGACAATGGCCGGTGACTGGAAGGTGAGCACGATCACGATGATGACCGCCTTGATGATGAGGTTGAATTCCGGCGGGAAGCCCGCCATCAGTATGCCGGTATTGATCGACTGGATGATGAGCGCGCCGAGCAGCGAGGCCATGATCGAGAAGCGCCCGCCATTGAGCGACGTACCGCCGATGACGACAGCCAGAATGGCGTCGAGTTCCAGCCACAGGCCCGCATTGTTGGCATCTGCGCCGCGAATATCCGCCGTCGCGATCAGCCCCGCAAGGGCAGCGCCGACGCCGGAAACCGCATAGACGCTGAACAGGAGAAAGCGTGCTTTGACGCCTGCCAGCATCGCCGCGCGACGGTTGATACCGGTTGCTTCGATCAGGAAGCCGAGCGCGCTGGAGCGCACCGCGATGCCCACCACCAGACCGGCCAAAATCCATATCAGGACCGGGATTGGTATGCCGAAGAAGGAGCCCGAGCCAAGCGCTGCAAAGGAATCGTTGTTGAAGGTCAGGATCGCGCCTTCAGTGATAAGCTGCGCGATGCCGCGTCCTGTCACCATCAGGATGAGTGTCGCGATGATCGGCTGGATATCGAAGACGGCAACCAGAAAGCCGTTCCACAGGCCGCAGAGCAAACCGACGCCAAGCGCAGCTGGAATAACGATTGCAAGCGGATAGCCTGCAACGATGAGCGACGCGGCAAAAGCGCCGCTGATCGCCATGACCGCGCCGACCGACAGATCGATGCCGCGCGTTGCGATCACCAGCGTCATACCGACGGCCAGAATGGCAACGGGGGCGGCGCGCACCAGAATATCGATCAGGCTGCCATAGAGCCGCCCGTTCTGGAACGAAATGTCGAGAAAGCCTGGCGCGATGATGGTGTTCGCCGCCAGAATGAGCACGAGGGCGGCCAGCTGGGGCGCTAGTCTTTTGAGTTTTCTGGTCATGCGGGCAATCATGCTGCCGCTTCCTTTTCGCTTCCGGTTTCCGCGATGGCGCGCACGATATTGTCGGCAGTAATTTCCTCGCCCTTCAGTTCTGCAACATGGCGACGATCAGACAGGACGATCACGCGGTTGGCGACGGCGGCAAGCTCCTCGAATTCCGACGAGATGATGACGAGCGACATGCCTTCCGCGCAAAGTTCGCCGATGAGCTTGAGGATCTCCGTGTGGGCGCCGATATCGATACCGCGCGTCGGCTCATCGAGGATCAGAAGGCGCGGATCGGTGGCGAGCCAGCGCGCCAGAATGGCTTTCTGCTGGTTGCCGCCAGACAGGAATTTGATCGGCTTGTCGGGGTCGGGTGGGCGAATATCGAGCGCCTTGATGTAGCGCTGGGCAAGCGCCGTCTTCTCCCGCGATGAAAGCGGTCTCGACCAGCCGCGCTTTGCCTGTACGGCGAGCGCAATGTTTTCCGCCATCGAGAAATCGCCAATGATGCCGTCGGTCTTGCGCTCTTCCGGGCAGAAGGCGAAGCGTTCGGCAATCGCCGCAACGGGCGAGGAAAGCCTGATTTCCCTTCCATCGACGGTTAGCCCGCCGCTATCGGCCTCATCGACGCCGAACATCAGGAGCGCGGTTTCGGTGCGGCCAGAGCCGAGCAGCCCGGCAATGCCAACGGCTTCGCCGGGCTTGATCAAGAGATCGAACGGCGCAACGCTGCCCTTCTTGCCGAAGCCTGCAAAGCGGATCGGGGCAATCGTGTCGCGGCTTACTTCCTCGGTGAGCTGGTGACGCACCGCTTCCTGCAATTGGTGGCCGAGCATCATGGAAATGAGGTCAGTGCGCGGCAGTTCCGACAGGTTGCGGCTGCCGACCAACCGTCCGTTGCGCAGCACGGTGGCGCAATCGGCAATCGCGTAGACCTGATCGAGAAAATGGGTGATGACGACGATGCCAAGGCCTTCGGCCTTCAACTGGCGCAGCACGCCGAACAGCATTTCGACTTCACGCGCATCGAGGCTGGCGGTCGGTTCGTCGAGCACCAGCACCTTGCCGGAAAGATCAACCGCGCGGGCAATGGCGATAATCTGGCGGATGGCGACCGAATAGGCAGACAAGGGCGCACCGACATCGATGGCGAGGCCATAGCGGGAAAGGAGTTTTGCTGCATCCTTTTCCATCCGTCCGCGATCAACCAGGCCGAAACGTTTCGGCTGACGTCCAAGAAACAGGTTTTCTGCGACCGTCAGGTTTTCGAGCAGATTGACTTCCTGATAGACTGTGCCGATACCAAGCGTCTGCGCTTCCGCCACGGAGGCGGGCGCAATCGGCTGGCCTTCGAGCAGGATCGAACCATCGAAGCCGTGATATGCACCGGTCAATATCTTGATGAGCGTGGATTTGCCCGCGCCGTTTTCGCCGAGCAGTGCGTGAATTTCCCCACGGTTGAGCGTGAAATCCACATGGTCGAGCGCCGTCACGCCCAAAAAGGATTTGGTAATCGAACGGGCTTCAAGAAGCGGCATTGCGGCCGCCGATGGAGCGTCTTTTGCAGCCATGGCAGTCTTCCATTGCATTTTGCAAAGGTCATTCCGGGCCGCGACAAACGCGGCCCG
This sequence comes from Brucella oryzae, assembly GCF_041929965.1. Taxonomy (NCBI): domain Bacteria; kingdom Pseudomonadati; phylum Pseudomonadota; class Alphaproteobacteria; order Hyphomicrobiales; family Brucellaceae; genus Brucella; species Brucella oryzae. The sequence continues at coordinate 61,700 of NZ_JBHEEO010000012.1, forward strand.
AGGACGAGAGGATCAGTAGCCGAGACCCTTCTTGGCTTCATAGACGGCTTTTGGATCGTCAGCCTGCGTGTAGAGCTTCGATTCCGTCTGGATCCACTTCGGCGGAACAGTGCCTTTGTCCTTGAAGGCTTCAATCGCGTCGAAGGCCGGGCCTGCCATGTTCGGCGTCAGCTCGACGGTCGCATTGGCTTCGCCATTAGCCATGGCCTGGAAGATATCCGGTACGGAATCGATCGATACGATCTTGATTTCCGTACCCGGCTTCAATCCGGCTTCCTTGATGGCCTGAATGGCCCCGACAGCCATGTCGTCATTGTGGGCATAGACGGCGCAGATATTCTTGCCGCCACCTTCGGCCTTGATGAAGCTTTCCATCACTTCCTTGCCCTTGGTGCGGGTGAAGTCACCGGTCTGCGAACGGGTGATCTTGATGTTGTCGTGTCCTTTGATCGCGTCCTCAAAACCCTTCTTGCGGTTGATGGCAGGCGAGGAGCCGGTGGTGCCCTGAAGCTCGACCACATTGCATGGCTTGTCGCCCACATCCTTCACCAGCCAGTCACCAGCAACCTTGCCCTCATGCACCTGATCGGAGGTCACGGCGGTCAGATAAAGGTCTTCCGGTGAATCGATCTGACGGTCGAGCAGGACGACCGGAATTTCCGCTTCCTTGGCTTCCTTGAGGACCGCATCCCAGCCAGTGGAAACAACGGGTGCGATCAGGATCGCATCAACGCCCTGCGCGATGAAGCCGCGCACGGCTTTGATCTGGTTTTCCTGCTTCTGCTGGGCGTCGGCGAATTTGAGCGTATAGCCGCGCTTTTCAGCTTCCTGCTTGGTCAGGGCGGTTTCTGCGGCGCGCCAGCCTGATTCCGAGCCAATCTGTGAAAAGCCGACCGTCAGCGATGCGGCGGATGCGCTGGAAATCAGCGCGAGCGACAATGTGGCCGTCAGGGCCGTCAAATAGCGTTTCATGATGGTTCCTCCCAATAAGGCTCTCCCAGCCTTATCATTTATGAAGCATATAATATTACTTTATGGCAAGCGTCTTTCGCGTGTAATTATGAAAATTTGAATATGAAGATGTGACGGATATTCTTATTATCAGGGGAAAACAGAGAGTTGTATTAGCTTTTGTCATATAGATAACGTTGGCGTGAAAGTGGCGCCTTCATGCTTGCTTGACAAAGCACTCTTCGGCGAAATAGTCATATTAATAACGGAGCTGCGATCAGTGCCAGATCGACACTCACACGCAGCCGGAGTGAGGTCTGCGGCTTGGCCCGCGGAAATGGGAGGTTTAATGCTACGTCTGGTACAGTTCCGCGGTGCGGGCGGTGAAACGCGTGTGGCTGCATGCGGTGATGAGGGTGCGGCACATATCGTCAAAGGCGCTTCGACGACCTATGAACTGGCTTGGGCAGCAATCAGCGCAGGCATCAGCCTTGCAGAACAGGTGGAGCGCAGCGGCACAGGCGAAGCGGTCGATATCGATGCCGCTCTGGCCACGGGTCGCGTCGGCCTGCCGATCACTCATGCCGATCCGGCGCATCTGATCGTTACAGGCACTGGCCTCACGCATCTCGGGTCTGCCGATGGTCGCGACAAGATGCACAAGGCGGCGCAATCCGCCGAAAAGCCGACCGATTCCATGCGCATGTTCCTGATGGGCGTCGAGGGCGGCAAGCCGAAGCCCGGCCAGACGGGCGTGCAGCCGGAATGGTTCTATAAGGGCGACGGTTCCGCGTTGGTCGCGACCGGCGGCGAACTGGTTTCGCCTTCCTTTGCGGAAGATGGCGGCGAGGAGCCGGAGCTTGCAGGCATTTATCTGATTGGCCCGGATGGTCAGCCGCACCGTCTCGGCTTCTGCCTTGCTAATGAATTCTCCGACCATGTGACTGAAAAGCAGAACTATCTCTGGCTTGCCCATTCCAAGCTGCGTCAGGCATCGCTTGGACCGGAACTCTTTGTCGGCGCGCTGCCGGATCATGTGGAAGGCGTTTCGCGCATTCGCCGCGGCAATGCGGTGATCTTCGAAAAGCCATTCTTGTCGGGCGAAGCGAACATGTCGCACACGATCGCCAATCTGGAACATCATCACTTCAAGTATGCGCTGTTCCGCCGTCCGGGCGATATTCACGTGCACTTCTTCGGCACGGCGACGCTGTCGTTTTCGCATGGCGTGAAGACGCAGGCTGGCGATCAGTTCGAGATTTCGGCAAAGCCGTTCCGCTATCCGCTGGTCAACAGGCTGGCTCAGGCTGCGGCGGAAAAAGTCGCCGTGAGGGCGCTGTGAACATGGTCACACAATCCAACATCGCACTTGCAATCGTCGGTCTCGGCAAGATCGCGCGCGACCAGCATTTGCCGTCCATCGAAGCGGTCGATGGTATCGAACTGAAAGCCATTGCCAGCCGTAATGCCGGGCTGGAGGGTCTACCGTCTTTTCACGATATCGATGCGCTGTTGGAGAGTGACGTTGCCATTGACGCCGTGTCGCTCTGCACGCCGCCGCAAGGACGCTTTCAACATGCTTACGCAGCCCTGAAGGCGCGCAAGCATGTGATGCTGGAAAAGCCGCCCGGTGCGACCATTTCCGAGGTGCAGGCGCTGGACCGTCTGGCCAAGGCGGAAGGGTTGACGCTCTACGCCACATGGCATTCGCGTGAGGCGGCGGCGGTGGAACCGGCACGGGAATTCCTGAGCGATGCGGAAATCCGCTCGGTTTCGGTCACGTGGAAGGAAGATGTGCGCCACTGGCACCCCGGCCAGCAATGGATATGGGAGCCCGGTGGGCTCGGCGTGTTCGATCCGGGCATCAATGCGCTTTCCATCGTGACGCATATTCTGCCGGAGCGCTTCTCTCTCACGCAGTCGGACCTCTATTTCCCGGAAAATCGCGCAGCGCCGATTGCAGCGGACCTTCAATTTCAGACGGAAAGCGGCGTTCCGGTTTCCTTCGAACTGGATTGGCGCCAGACGGGTCCGCAGACCTGGGACATTCGTGTCGAAACCGACAAAGGTACGATTCTGCTCAGCCATGGCGGCAGCCGCCTGACCATTGCCGGAACCGAGAAAATGGCCGAGCCGGACCGTGAATATCAACGACTTTACAAGCGTTTCGTGCAATTGATCGGTGAGGGGCGTTCGGATGTCGATCTCGCTCCGCTGACCCATGTGGCCGATGCTTTCCTGCTCGGAAAGCGCCATGTGGTGGAAGCTTTTGAAGATTAGGAATCGAGACCGTTTTCCGGTCTCTTACCCACGCAGGACAGTGAAATGAACAAGCCCGTCTCTCCGAAAACGCCAAAGCTCCGCTCGCGCGCCTGGTTCGATAATCCTGATAATGTCGATATGACGGCGCTCTATCTGGAGCGCTACATGAATTACGGCCTGAGCCAGGAAGAGCTGCAATCGGGCCGTCCGATCATCGGCATTGCGCAGACGGGGTCCGACCTTTCACCCTGCAACCGGCATCATCTGGAACTGGCCAAGCGCGTGCGTGAAGGTGTTCGCGAGGCAGGCGGCATCGTCATCGAATTTCCGGTGCATCCCATTCAGGAAACCGGCAAGCGCCCGACCGCAGGTCTGGATCGCAATCTGGCCTATCTCGGCCTCGTGGAAGTGCTTTACGGCTATCCGCTCGACGGCGTGGTGCTGACGATCGGCTGCGACAAGACCACGCCCGCCTGCCTGATGGCGGCTGCGACCGTCAACATTCCGGCGATTGCGCTTTCGGTTGGGCCGATGCTCAATGGCTGGTTCCGTGGCGAACGCACGGGTTCGGGCACCATCGTCTGGAAGGCGCGTGAACTTCTGGCCAAGGGTGAGATCGACTATCAGGGCTTTGTGAAGCTGGTAGCATCCTCGGCTCCGTCGACCGGCTATTGCAACACGATGGGCACGGCCACGACCATGAATTCGCTTGCTGAAGCACTGGGCATGCAGCTTCCGGGTTCCGCCGCTATTCCCGCACCTTATCGTGACCGTCAGGAGGTGGCCTATCTGACCGGTCGCCGCATCGTTGACATGGTGCATGAAGATTTGAAACCGTCGGACATTCTGACCAAGGATGCTTTCATCAATGCAATCCGCGTCAATTCCGCCATTGGCGGTTCCACCAATGCGCCGATCCATCTGAACGCGCTCGCCCGCCATGTCGGCGTGGAGCTGACGGTGGACGACTGGCAGAAATACGGTGAGGAAATTCCGCTTCTGGTCAATCTCCAGCCAGCCGGTGAATATCTCGGTGAAGATTATTACCATGCCGGTGGTGTGCCAGCCGTCGTCAACCAGCTGATGGGGCAGGGCCTCATCCATGAAGACGCGATCACGGTCAACGGCAAGACCATCGGCGAGAACTGCAAGAACGCCACCATTGAAGACAGCAATGTCATCAAGACCTTCGATCAGCCGCTGAAGAAGCATGCCGGTTTCCGCGTGCTGCGCGGCAATCTGTTCTCGTCGGCGATCATGAAGCTCAGCGTTATTTCGGACGAGTTCCGCAATCGCTACCTCTCCGACAGCAAGGACCCGAATGCCTTTGAAGGCAAGGCGGTCGTGTTCGACGGACCGGAGGATTATCATCATCGCATCGACGATCCGTCGCTGGAAATCGACGAACATACGGTTCTGTTCATGCGCGGCGCTGGCCCCATTGGCTATCCGGGTGCGGCGGAAGTCGTCAACATGCGCGCGCCCGATTACCTTTTGAAGAAGGGCATCACTTCGCTGCCATGCATTGGCGACGGCCGCCAGTCGGGCACGTCGGGTTCACCATCGATCCTCAACGCCTCGCCGGAAGCTGCCGCAGGCGGTGGTCTGGCCATCCTCAAGACTGGCGACCGCGTGCGCATCGATCTTGGTCGCGGGACGGCGGACATTCTGATTTCGGATGAGGAACTGGCTGAACGCCGCAAGGCTCTGGAAGCCGCTGGCGGCTATAAATATCCCGAAAGCCAGACGCCATGGCAGGAAATCCAGCGTGCCGTTGTTGGTCAGATGGAAACCGGGGCGGTTCTCGAAAACGCGGTCAAGTATCAGGATATTGCGCATACGCGCGGCCTGCCGCGAGACAACCACTAAACGTGCCGTGCTAACGTATTAATTTGAGGCTCCGCTAATTCCGGAATCGGACCAAGGCGCGAAAACAGGGAACCCGGTGCGGCGGAATGACGGCACCGGGTTCCGGCATAGTTGATGTTCAGATCGCCGTGCGGCGGGCGTGGTCAAGATAGATCTCGCGCAAACGCTGGGCGACCGGGCCGGGCTTGCCAGTGCCGATGGCCTGGTCGTCAATGACGGTGATCGGAGTGACGAATGTGCCAGCGCTCGTAAGGAAAGCTTCCTTCGCGGCATAGGCTTCATCAATGGTGAACAGGCGTTCTTCCAGCTTCATGCCGGTCTCGGCGATCAGCTGCAGGAGTGACAGGCGCGTGCAGCCGGGCAGAATCGAATTGCTGTTTGGGCGCGTGACGACGACGTCATCCTCGGTCACGATATAGGCGGTAGACGATGCGCCTTCGGTGACATAGCCGTCTTCGATCATCCAGGCTTCGTCGCAACCGGCATTCTTGGCGATTTCCTTGGCGAGCGCTTGTGGTAGCAGGCATACCGTCTTGATGTCGCGACGCTTCCAGCGCAGATCATCCAGCGAAAGTACGTGCGCGCCGGTTTTCAGCACAGGCTTGTCGAGCAGATTAGCTTCCTGTGTGAACAAAACCACCGATGGCTTCATGCCCACTGCAGGTACGAAATCGCGGTCGCGTCCATCGCCGCGTGTAACCTGCAGATAGACCAGACCTTCGGTCAGGCTGTTGCGGAGGATCAGTTCGCGTTCGATAGCGACAATTTCGTCTTCGCTCATCGGCATCGGAATGCCGATCTCGCCGGTCGAACGGCGCAGGCGCCTCATATGAGGCTCGCTGTCGATGAGCTTGCCTTCGAGCACAGCCGTTACTTCATAAATACCATCACCGAACAGGAAGCCTCGGTCGAAGATGGAAATGCGGGCATCACGCGCGGCAACATAGTCACCGTTGACGTATACAATACGATTTTCGAGTTCTTCTGCTGAAACGGCCATGATGGGATAAATCCTGAAATGAAAGACTGCGAACAAGATCGCAGTCTTTCATAGGCCAGTCGGTTGCGATAGGGAACAGCTATTGTCAGGCGATGTCCGGTGCGCTTGCGGGCATCGGGACATGGCGGATAACTCCGGGCGCATTATGCTCCAATCGAAATCAGGTAGGCGCTTCCCTTCCCGTTTAGTTCGAGAGGCAAGGCGACGCAGTTCGTCAGAATCGCGCAGTCATGTTTCCCGAGTTTTGTCGTTTTTCCAGCTGACGTCAGATCGATATGCCCGGCGGCGCAGAAAAGGAGCACCGGATTGCCGTCAGCCTGTGTCGGCGTGGTGCCGTTGACGGACAGATGCTGGACCTTATGGGTATAACGCCCACGCCGGGTCATGACGTTGAGGTCGGTAATGGCCGATCCGATCAGTCGAGCGCTGGAGTGAGCATCCGCAGCGAAGAACAGTGGTGCGCTTTCGACCGTGAGAGTGCTCTGCTGTCCTTCGATATTGAGCACAATGCCGTCACCTTCCAGCACCGACAATGTGCGGTCGATGCCGGGAAAGACGGAAAACGGGCCGTCGCTGGCAACTGTCGCCATGGAGACGCGCCAGTCGAAATCATCGACTGATGCGCCTTGCGGGTGGACGGCGATTTCAACCGTCACGCCGCCGCCGTTCTTCCACGGCATGCGGCGGTGATTTTCGGCTCTGAGGATGTCGACCATCAACCGAGCCATCCGTTGGATGCCGCCCAGAAGGCAATTGGAGCCGTAAGCAGGATGCTGAGTGCCGTTCGGATATACCAGATCACGATCAGGTCCCGGAACTTGAGAGGGATCGAGGTAGCAAGCACGCAGGGAATAGATGCTGACAGGAAGAGAACCTGGCTGACCGAGACGACGGCGGCCACAAACTTCAAAACGACATCGGCATCTTTCAAAAGGATGGCTGGCAGGAACATTTCCGCAAGTCCGGATGCCATGGATTTTGCGGCAAGCATCGGATCGGCCAGTTGCGCAAGCCAGGTAAACGGATAGAGCGTCAAGCCAAGAAGATCGAAGATCGGCGTGTATTTGGAAGCGAGCAGGCCGAGAAGCCCGACGGCCATAATGCTCGGCAGGATCATGGCAGCCATGCGCAGGCCGTCAAGGAAGGTCGTCCAAAGCAGCGGTAGAAGCTTCGGTGCGCTCTGGGCCTGCTTGATGCCTGTGTCGATTGCGGTTTGGACACGGCCCTTGCCTTCGGGCAGGGGAGTATCTCGGTCGCCGGGATGGTCCATGCGGCTGAGCGGCCAAATACGCGCGGTGATCGCCGAGACAATAAAGGTCACGAAGAAGGTGGACCAGAAATAAAGGTTCCACGCATCCATCAGGCCCAATGTTTTCGCAACGATAATCATGAAAGTAGCCGAAACGGTGGAAAAGCCGGTGGCAATGATCGCTGCTTCGCGAGCCGTATACTTGCCTTCCTTGTAGACGCGATCGGTAATGAGGAGCGCCAAGGAGTAGCTGCCAACAAACGATGCCACAGCATCGATTGCAGACCAGCCGGGTGTACGCCAGATTGGGCGCATGATCGGTTGTACGATGACGCCGGTGAACTCAAGCAGGCCGTAGCCGATGAGGAAAGCGAGGGCCAGGGCACCGATCGGAACGATCAGTCCGACCGACAGGACAAGCTTGTCGAACAGGAACGGCAGCATGTCGGGCGTGAAGAGCGCGGCGGGGCCGATGCCGGCCAGATACATGCAGGCCAGCACGAAGCCAAAGACGCGCAGGATCGAGAAGATCGTTTCGGTGAGGTTGGCCTTCCACTTGCCGGTGACGAAGGGCGCAAATGCGCCATAGGCGATCAAAAGGCAGACGAAGGCCAGTGCAAAGGGGCGAAGCTGCGTTGCGATTGCGGTTGCTGCGTGATCGAGCAGGATCGTGGATTTTCCGCCGATAGTGACGGGCACGAAAAAGAAGAAGATGCCTATGAAACTGTATAGTATCAGTTTCACGGCAGCAGGGCCGCGCGAGCTCTCATTGCGGCCAAGAGTGGTGTCTGTCATTGTTATTCCCCGGTATGCGTTGTTTTTTCAATGAAAAAGGCGATCCTGCGAGAGGATCGCCTTTGGCTGGATTTATTAGTTGCCCAGTATGCCGGGCAGGCGCAGGCCCTGCTGCTTGGCCCAGTCGAGCGCTTCTTCATAGCCCGCATCGGCATGGCGCATCACGCCGGTGGCCGGGTCGTTCCACAAAACGCGACCGATGCGCTGATCGGCATCTTCCGTACCGTCACAGCAGATGACCATACCGGAATGCTGGGAGAAGCCCATGCCGACACCGCCGCCATGATGCAGCGACACCCATGTCGCACCCGAAGCGGTGTTGAGGAGGGCGTTGAGAAGCGGCCAGTCGGACACGGCGTCCGAGCCGTCTTTCATGGATTCTGTTTCGCGGTTTGGCGATGCAACCGAACCACTGTCGAGATGGTCGCGACCGATGACAATTGGCGCTTTCAGCTCGCCGTTCCTGACCATTTCGTTGAAGGCGAGACCGAGACGGTGACGGTCGCCGAGGCCGACCCAGCAGATGCGTGCGGGCAGCCCCTGAAACTCAATGCGTTCCTTTGCCATGTCGAGCCAATTGTGCAGGTGCTTGTTGTCTGGCAGCAATTCCTTCACCTTGGCGTCGGTCTTTGCGATATCCTCCGGATCACCGGAAAGGGCTGCCCAGCGGAAGGGTCCAATACCGCGGCAGAAAAGCGGGCGGATATAGGCCGGCACGAAGCCTGGGAAGTCGAACGCATCTTCGAGGCCTTCTTCCAGCGCCATCTGGCGGATATTATTGCCGTAATCGACCGTCGGGATACCGGCATGCCAGAAGTCGAGCATGGCCTGAACCTGCACCTTCATCGAAGCGCGGGCGGCTTTTGCTACAGCTTTCGGGTCGCTTTCCTGCTTGGCGCGCCATTCGGCGACGCTCCATCCAATCGGCAGGTAGCCATGCACCGGATCGTGCGCGGAAGTCTGGTCGGTGACGATGTCGGGCCGCACGCCACGCTTGACAAGCTCAGGATAGATTTCAGCGGCATTGCCGATGAGTGCGATGGACTTTGCCTCGCCTGCCTTGGTCCAGGCGTCGATCTTGGCCAGCGCTTCATCGAGGCTGTGGGTCTTCTCATCGACATAACGGGTGCGCAGGCGGAAATCGGCGCGGGTTTCGTCGCATTCCACGGCGAGACAGCAGGCACCGGCCATGACAGCAGCCAGAGGCTGTGCGCCGCCCATGCCGCCAAGTCCGCCGGTCAATATCCATTTGCCCTTGAGGTTGCCGTCATAGTGCTGGCGACCGGCTTCCACGAAGGTTTCATAAGTGCCCTGCACAATGCCCTGTGCGCCGATATAGATCCACGAACCGGCGGTCATCTGGCCATACATGGCGAGACCCTTCTTATCCAGTTCGTTGAAATGATCCCAGGTTGCCCAATGCGGCACGAGGTTGGAATTGGCAATCAAAACACGCGGGGCATCCTTGTGGGTGCGGAACACGCCGACCGGCTTGCCCGACTGCACCAGCAGGGTTTCGTCGTCATTGAGCGTCTTGAGGGTGGCGACGATGCGGTCGAAATCGTCCCATGTGCGGGCAGCGCGGCCAATGCCGCCATAGACCACCAGCTCATGCGGGCGCTCGGCCACATCGGGGTCGAGATTGTTCATTAACATGCGCAGCGGGGCTTCGGTGAGCCAGCTTTTTGCATTGAGTTCGTTGCCGCGAGGGCTGCGCACTTCGCGCTCGTTGTGGCGTGGGTTCGACATGGTGTTCTCCTCAGGATTTCAAGTCGGCGGCAATTGTTTCCAGCCGCCGCAAAAGGGGCTTGAGATGGACGCGCAGCCTGTCTGCCTTGGCCTCGTCATAGGCGAAGGGAAGGGCTTCGGTCGCAAGATGGGTCGATTGGGCGAGCTCCATCTGAATGGCGTGCACGCCGGTTTCCGGCTTGCCGTAATGGCGCGTCGTCCAGCCGCCCTTGAAGCGGCCATTGAGGATCGATGTGTAGCCTTCCGCTTTTGCCGTGACGTCCACGGCGGCGGCTTCGATCCTCGGATCGCAGGTCTTGCCTATATCCGTGCCGATGTTGAAATCGGGCAATTTGCCTTCGAACAGGAAGGGAATATGCGAACGGATCGAATGGCAGTCGTAGAGAATGGCGATGCCGTGGATCGCCTTCACGCGGCTGATCTCGGCGGCGAGCGCATCGTGATAGGGCTTGTGGAAGCGCGCGATGCGGTCGGCAATATCGGCTTCGGTCGGCGCTTCTCCATCCTTCCAGATCGACAGGCCGTCGAAGTCTGTTTCCGGGATCAGCGTCGTGGTGTTCTGTCCCGGATAGAGGCTGACGCCTGCCGGATCACGATTGGCATCGATGCAATAGCGATGGAAGGTGGCGCGCACCATGGTCGCGCCTTCGATCAGGCCGTCATAAAGCTGGTGAATATGCCAGTCGGTGTCGGCAAGGATGCGGCCATTGTCGTTGAGCCGCGACCAGATATCGTCCGGCACATCCGTACCCGTATGTGGCAGGCCAAGAATGACCGGCGAATTCCCCTGACGGATTTCAAATGCGCTCATTTCATGACTCCAGAGGGGGCAGGATGCCCGCCGATATGACGCCTGAAAGTGCGCCATCAGCCACCAGTTCGGCGGCATTCTTAAGGTCGTCGGCCATGTAGCGGTCTTCTTCCAGCGTCGGGATATTGGCGCGCAAGGCGGCAATCACCTTGGCAAGTTCCGGGCTGGTGGTCAGCGGTTCGCGCAGTTCCACGCCGAGCGCGCCGGTCAGCGCCTCGATGCCGATGATGGCATTGAGATTGGCGGTCATCTGCAACAGGCGGCGCGCGCCGTGGCAGGCCATGGACACATGGTCTTCCTGATTGGCCGAGGTCGGCGTGGAATCGACGGAAGCCGGATGCGCCATCTGCTTGTTTTCGCTCATCAGCGCGGCGGAAGTGACTTCCGCGATCATCAGGCCGGAATTGAGGCCCGGCTTGCGGGCGAGGAAGGCCGGAAGGCCAAACGACAGAGCCGGATCGACCAGCAGCGCGATGCGGCGTTGGGCGATGGCGCCGATCTCGCAGATGGCAAGCGCAATCTGGTCGGCGGCGAAGGCGACCGGTTCGGCGTGGAAATTGCCGCCCGAAACGGCGCGTCCGTCCGAGAGGACGAGCGGATTGTCGGTAACCGCATTGGCTTCGATTTCCAATGTGCGGGCGGCCTGTCGCAGAACGTCGAGGCAAGCGCCATCGACCTGCGGCTGGCAGCGGATGCAATAGGGATCCTGCACGCGCTGGTCGCCTTCGAGATGGCTCTGGCGAATGACCGAGCCTTCGAGCAGGGCGCGCAATGCCCGACCGGCATCGATCTGCCCCTTATGGCCGCGCAGCGTATGGATTTCCTCATGGAACGGCGCATCCGATCCCATAGCCGCATCGGTGGACAATGCGCCGGTGATCAGTGCCGTCTGTGCTGCGCGATGAGCGCGGAACAGACCCGCCAGCGCAAGCGCCGTCGATGTCTGCGTGCCGTTGATCAGCGCCAGCCCTTCCTTGGCGGCAAGCACGACCGGCTTCAGCCCGGCCTTTTCCAGCGCCTTCGCGCCGGAGAGGCACTCGCCCTGATAGAAGGCTTCGCCTTCGCCGATCATGGCCGCCGTCATATGGGCCAGCGGCGCGAGGTCGCCCGACGCGCCGACGGAGCCCTTTTCCGGGATCATCGGGATCACGCCTTTTGCCAGCATGTCTTCGAGAAGCGTAATGACTTCAAGCCGCACACCGGAGGCGCCGCGACCGAGCGAAATCAGCTTCAGCGCCATGATGAGGCGCACGATGTTTTCCGAAAGCGCATCGCCGACGCCGCAGCAATGCGACAGGATCAGGTTGCGCTGAAGCGTGGCGACATCGCCCGCAGCAATGCGGATCGAGGCGAGTTTGCCGAAGCCGGTATTGATGCCGTAAACCGGTTCGTCACCGGCTGCGATTTCGGCAATGCGCGCCGCCGCCTTTTCGACAGCGGCATGAAATGCGGGGTCGATGCGGACCGGAACCGCATCGCGATAGATGGTTTCCAGCGTTTCAAGCGGGACAGAACCGGGCTTGAGAATGATGGTCATGAAAGGCTCCGTTGCGGATGGTTAGACGCGGCCTTTGAAAACCCGCTTCCACAGCGGGTTGAAGCCGATACGGTAGACGAGTTCGGCGGGGCGCTCGACGTCCCAGATGGCGAGATCGGCATCCTTGCCGACTTCGAGCGTGCCGGTCTGGTCGAGAATGCCCAAGGCGCGTGCGGCCTCGCGCGTGACGCCTGCAATGCATTCATCCACCGTCATGCGGAACAGTGTTGCGCCCATATTCATGGTGAGCAGCAGCGAGGTCAGCGGCGATGTGCCCGGATTGTTGTCGGTCGCAAGCGCCATCTTCGTGCCAGCGGTGCGGAAGGCCTCGACCGGCGGCTTCTGCGTTTCGCGGATGAAGTAGTAAGCGCCGGGAAGCAGCACGGCGACCGTTCCGGCCTTGGCCATGGCGGCAGCACCGTCCGCATCGGTATATTCGAGATGATCGGCAGAAAGGGCGTCATAGGAGGCGGCGAGCGCTGCGCCATGCAGGTTGGACAACTGGTCGGCATGAAGCTTGACCGGAATATCATGCGCTTTGGCGGCATCGAAGACGCGGGCGATTTCATCCGGCAGAAAGGCGATGCTTTCGCAAAAACCGTCCACTGCATCGGCCAGCCCCTGTTCGGCGATGGCCGGAAGCATGTCGTTGATGACGCGGTCGATATAGGCAGCCTTGTCGCCATTCATTTCGGGGGGCAAAGCGTGCGCGCCGAGGAAGGTGGTGCGGATCGCCACATCGCGTTCTTCGCCAAGCCGACGGGCGGCCTTCAGTGATTTGATTTCGCTGTCGCGGTCGAGGCCGTAGCCGGACTTGACCTCGACGGTGGTGACGCCTTCGGCAATCAGTGCATCGAGACGCGGCAGTGTTTCACGCACCAGATCGTCTTCGCTCGCCGCGCGCAGGTTTTTCACCGAGGAAACAATGCCGCCGCCGGCGCGGGCGACTTCCTCATAGGACGCGCCGTTGAGCCGCAGCTCGAACTCATGCGCGCGATTGCCCGCATGGACTAGATGGGTGTGGCAATCGACGAGCCCCGGCGTGATCAGCCGGTTTTCGCAATCGATTTTGTCAAAGGTCGCATAGTCGTCGGGCAGAGCCGATAGTGGACCGACATAGGCGATCAAGCCGTCCTTGACCGCAAGTGCTGCGTTCTCGATGAGACCGAGACCGTCCGCGTCTTCGTTCAGCGTTGCAACGCGCGCATTGATAAAAACGATGCTTGAATTCTTGAGCATGAGCGTTTTCTCGCTTCCCCTGTTTTTTGATAATGTATATACATATCAGCGGCGCAGCCAAGAGAAAAATGCGCGGGAACATTCGAGGAGTTAATTTTCATGTCAGTCGCCACGCCCGAACTGCGTTTTATTCATGCCGACCAAGTGCTCCTCGATGACGGCTGGGCCGAAAATGTCCGCATTGGCATCGCTCGTGGAGAGATCTCTTCGCTGGAGATGGATAAAGCAGCAGAAGCAGGGGATGAGCGCCACGCGGCGATTGTTGCTGGCATACCAAACCTGCACAGCCATGCGTTCCAGTACGGGATGGCGGGGCTTGCTGAAAAGCGCGGGCCGTCTGCCGATTCGTTCTGGAGCTGGCGCGAGATCATGTACAAATTCGCGCTCACCATGTCGCCCGAACAGGCGGAAGCCGTAGCCTTGCGGCTGTATGTCGACATGCTGGAGGCCGGATTTACCCGCGTCGGCGAGTTTCATTATCTGCACCATGATCGCGACGGCACGCCTTATGCCAATCTCTCAGAAATGGCCGACCGCATTATCGCTGCTGCAAAGGCGGCGGGTATCGGGCTGACGCTGCTTCCGGTTTTCTATGCGCATTCGGGTTTCGGCGGCAGCGCGCCCAATGAAGGCCAGCGCCGTTTCATCAACGATCTGGACCGGTTTGCGCGGCTGATCGAAGGCTGCAGCCGAGCGCTGGCCGGCTTCGACGGCGCGGTTTTAGGCGTCGCGCCGCACAGCCTGCGCGCCGTAACGCCGGATGAACTCAATCTGGTGACGAAGCTTCTGCCTGAGACGCCGGTGCATATCCATGTGGCCGAGCAGGTAAAGGAGGTCGAAGACTGCCTCGCCTGGTCTGGCAAGCGCCCGGTGGAATGGCTGCTCGATCATCAGGATTTGTCGTCGCGCTGGTGCCTTATTCACGCGACTCACATGACCGATGATGAAACACGGCGCATGGCCGAGGCTGGCGCGATTGCCGGTCTTTGCCCGGTGACGGAAGCCAATCTCGGCGACGGCACTTTCAACGCAACCGTGTTTGCGGAAGCAGGCGGCAAGTTCGGCATCGGGTCGGATTCGAATGTGCTGATCGGCATTGGCGATGAATTGCGCCAGCTTGAATATTCGCAGCGCCTTCACCATCGCGCCCGCAATGTGCTGGCCGAGAATGCGGGATCGACGGGGTGCGCCCTGTTCGAGGGCGCGGTTGCGGGCGGCAACATCGCCATGGGGTGTGCCAATGACGGGTTGAAGCTCGGCGCTTCGGCGGATTTTGTCGCGCTGGATACCGAGCGTTTGCCGCATGCCAAAGGTAATGCCTTGCTGGACGGCTGGATTTTTGCCGGTCGCGCACGGGTCAAGGATGTGTGGGTACGAGGCGTGAAACAGGTGGAGGGTGGACGTCATCGCTTGCGCGATCAGGCCGAGCGTGCTTTTCAGAAAACGATTGGCGAGTTGCTCGCCTGAAGCATTTCCAGCGAGAGCGGGAAGCAAAGGGGACATAGCATGGCGGGTGACGGCTCAGTGACAAAAGACGGCCCGGTGCTCTCACTGCATCAGCGTATTCTGGACGATATTGAAACGCGCATCCTGTCGGGGGAATGGCTGCCTGGGCACCGTATTCCGTTCGAACACGAGCTGACGGAGCAATATGGCTGTTCGCGCATGACCGTGAACAAAGCGCTGACACAGCTTGCCAAAGCGGGCCTGATCGAGCGTAAGCGGCGATCAGGCAGTTTTGTTTCCTTTCCGCAATCGCAGGCGGCGATCCTCGAAATCCACGATATTCGCGATGAAGTGGCAGCGCTTGGCGTTGCCTATCGCTTCGAGCTGATGAGCAGGCGCGAGCGATTGAGCGGGCCTGCCGATGCGAGACATATCGACATGCCGCGCCATACGCCGCTCGTTGAACTCGTCTGCCGTCACTATGCGGGCAAGCGCGTCTTTGCGCTGGAAGAGCGCATCATCAGTCTGGCTGCGGTTCCGGCAGCGGCGCAGACGGACTTTGCCGAAAATTCGCCGGGGCCGTGGCTGGTTTCCTGCGTGCCGTGGAGCAGCGCAAAACATTCGATACGGGCGATTGCCGCCACGCAGGAGAATGCGCGGATGCTCGGTATTCCGCTGGGCTCGCCCTGTCTGGTGATCGAACGCCAGACCTGGAATGCCGACCAGCCGGTGACGCATGTGCGTTTCACCTATCCTGGCGACAGCCATGCGCTGGTGGCGAATTTTACGCCGTCGCAGGGGTAAGCAGGCCAGAAAGAAAAAAGCCGCCGCAGGGGAACGGCGGCGGCTAAAAGGCAGCGTGACGTGGGTGCTGGTCAGGCTGCGCGTTTGATGGCGTCGCCGAGGACGGACACGATCGTGTCGATCTGCTCCTTTTCCACGATCAACGGCGGCGAAAGCGCGATCACATCGCCGGTTACGCGAATGAGCAGACCCTTCTTGAAGCAATCCACGAAGACGTCATAGGCGCGGGCGCCCGGTGCATCCTTGCGCGACGAGAGTTCGATAGCACCAACCAAGCCGAGGTTACGAATGTCGATGACATTCGGCGCGCCTTTCAGCGAATGAAGCGCTTCCTGCCAGTGATTGGCAAGCTCTGCACCGCGTGTCAGCAGGCCTTCTTCGGCATAGACTTCCAGTGTTGCAAGACCGGCGGCAGCAGCAACCGGATGGCCGGAATAGGTGTAGCCATGGAACAGCTCGATAGCGTTTTCCGGACCGGTCATCAGCCCATCATAGACCTTGCGGGCGGCAAAGACTGCGCCCATTGGGATGGCGCCGTTGGTCAGGCCCTTGGCGGTCGTCACAAGGTCAGGCACAACGCCGAAATAATCAACGGCAAACGGCGTGCCGAGACGGCCAAAACCGGTGATGACTTCGTCGAAGATCAGGAGGATACCGTGCTTGTTTGCCGTGGCGCGAAGGCGCTCCAGATAGCCCTTCGGAGGCAGGATGACGCCAGCCGAACCGGACATGGGTTCGACGATGACGGCAGCGATCTTTTCAGCGCCATGCAGCTGGACGAGACGTTCCAGATCGTCGGCAAGCTCGATGCCGTTTGCAGGCAGGCCCTTGGAGAAGGCGTTCTTCTCGATATCGAGCGTATGGCGCAGATGGTCGGCTGGAATTTGCGGGAAGACGCGGCGATTATTGACGAGGCCGCCGACGGAAATGCCGCCGAAACCGACGCCGTGATAGCCCTTTTCGCGGCCCAGAACCATGGTGCGGGTGCCCTGGCCGATCGCACGCTGATAGGCGATGGCGATTTTCAGCGCCGTATCGACCGATTCCGAACCGGAATTGGTGAAGAACACGCGGTCGAGCTTTGCATCCGGTCCGCCCGGCGCGATGGCGGCGAGCTTTTCGGCAAAGTCGAAGGCAACATTGTGGCCCATCTGGAAGGTCGGCGCGAAATCCATAGTCGAGATCTGGCGCTCGACCGCTTCGGTGATGCGCTTGCGGCCATGGCCGGCATTGCAGCACCAAAGACCAGCCGTGCCATCCAGAACCTGATTGCCGTCGGTGTCGGTATAGTACATGCCCGAGGCACTTGAGAGCAGGCGGGGTGCTGCCTTGAACTGCCGGTTCGCGGTGAACGGCATCCAGAAGTTCTCAAGGCTTGGCGTATTGGTTTTGGTGAGCATGGTTACCTCCTATTTGCAGTCAGCAGGCCACGCTTTACGACAGGCAACAAGTCCTTTTCTTCAAGGTATTAAGCTATTGTTTTTATGTAGGGCGATTATCAAGTTTGTGCTATATCGAACATCATAAACATGAGGGGAAGGTTCGATGAGCATCGATATTGGCGGGAGGCTTCGTTATGTGCGTATGCGGCAGAATCTGTCGCAGCGCGAGCTTGCCAAGAGGGCAGGTGTGACCAACTCCACCGTATCGCTCATCGAAGCCAATCAGTCCAATCCATCCGTCGGCGCATTGAAGCGCATTCTCGACGGGATTCCCATCGGCATGGCAGAGTTTTTCGCGCTCGAACCGGATGCGCCGCACAAGGTATTCTATCAGGCCGAGGAGCTGGTGGAAATCGGCAAAGGATCGATTTCTTATCGGCAGGTGGGGGATCACCTGTTTTCGCGCTCGCTACAGATGCTGAAGGAGCGATATGAACCGGGATCCGACACGGGAAAAGTGCTGCTGATGCATGAGGGCGAGGAGGGCGGCATCGTCATTTCGGGCCGCATCGAAGTGACGGTCGGAGCCGAGCGGCGCATTCTGGGGCCGGGCGACGCCTATTATTTTTCCAGCAAGCTGCCGCACCGTTTCCGTTGCGTCGGGCCGGTGCCATGCGAAATCGTGAGCGCCTGTACGCCGCCAAGTTTTTGACGGCGCACAGGCATTTTTTAGTTGTAGCGGGAAATACCGAGATCGTCGGCCCGGATATCCGGCTTGTTGCCGGAAATAAGGTCGGCGAGCAATTTGCCGGAACCGCACGACATGGTCCAGCCGAGCGTTCCATGACCGGCATTAATGAACACGTTGTCATAGCGTGTTGCGCCGATGATCGGTGTGGAATCCGGCGTCATCGGGCGCAGACCCGACCAGAAGGTCGCCGCCTTGAGGTCGCCGCCGGGGAATAGGTCGGTCACCGACAGATCAAGCGTCGCACGCCGCGCGGCAGGCAGGTCCTTGGTGAAGCCCGACACTTCCGCCATGCCGCCGACGCGGATGCGGTCGCCAAGACGGGTGATGGCGATCTTGTAGCTTTCATCGAGAACGGTTGATACCGGTGCGCGGCTTTCATCGACGATCGGCGCGGTAATGGAATAACCTTTCACCGGATAGATCGGCGCGTTGAGGCCGAGCGATTTGACGAGTGCGGGCGTGTAGCTGCCAAGCGCAACCACATAGCGGTCGGCGGTCAGAACGCCTTCCGAAGTCTCGACGCCCGAAACCTTCCCGCCGGACATCAGAAGCGCCTTGATATTGACGCCGAAGCGGAATTTCACGCCGAGCCCTTCGGCGATCTTTGCCAGCGCATTGGTGAACTTGAAGCAGTCGCCGGTTTCGTCGTTCGGCAGGCGCAGGCCGCCGACGAACTTGTCCTTGGCATGGGCAAGCGCCGGTTCCACGTTCACGCAGCCGTCGCGGTCGAGCACCTCGAACGGCACGCCATCCTGGCGCAGCACTTCAATGTCCTTGCCGATGCTGTCGAGCTGGTACTGTTCGCGGAAAAGCTGCAGCGTGCCCTGCATGCGCTGGTCGTATTCGATACCGGTTTCCTTGCGCAGGTCGATCAGGCAATCGCGCGCATATTCGGCAACGCGCACCATGCGGGTCTTGTTGACCTTGTAGCGGCTGTCGGTGCAGTTGGCGAGCATCTGCAGAAGCCAGCTATACTGAGCCGGGTCGCAGGTCGGACGCAGGATGAGCGGCGCGTGCTTCTGGAACAGCCATTTTGCTGCCTTGAACGGAATGCCAGGCGCAGCCCACGGCGATGCATAGCCCGGCGAAACCTGACCTGCATTGGCGAAGCTTGTTTCCAGTGCCGGGCCTTCTTCACGGTCGACAACCGTTACCTCGTGACCGAGTTTGGCAAGGTAGTAGGCGGTCGTAACGCCGATGACGCCGCTGCCGAGGATGATGATCTGCATGTTCGCCTCTTGTCTTATGCTTTTATGTCGCTCGCGCCGCTCTCTACGTAGACACGTGCATAACGGTTGCCGAGCGCAGTCAGGATTTCATAGGGAATGGTGTCGCAGTCGCGTGCCACGTCTTCGAGACGCTGGTGCGGGCCGATCAGTTCCACAAGGCTGCCCAGTTTCAGCGCGCCTTCCGGCAATGCGCTGACATCGAGTGTAATGGAGTCCATCGAGACGCGCCCGATGATCGGCAGACGTGTGTCGCCGAAGAAGGCCGCGCCCTTATTGCTGAGGGAGCGGAACCAGCCATCCGCATAGCCGACGGCTATCGTTGCAACCCGCATCGGGCCTTCGGCGACATAGGTGCCGCCATAGCCAATCGCCGCCCCCTTGTCGACGTCGCGCACCTGAATGACGCGTGCCGAAAGGGTGAGGACAGGAACGATCTCGCTTTCAGGGCCAACTCCATAAAGCGCGATACCGGGGCGGGCGAGGTCGAAATGGTAGGTCTTGTCGAGGAACACGCCGCCGGAATTGGCAAAGGCAACGGGTAGTTTTGGCAGCCGCGCCAGCAAAGCGGTCATATTGGCAAGCTGACGGGCATTTGCCGCATTTTCCGGCTCGTCGCCGCTGGCCAGATGGCTGATGACAAACTTGATGTCGATGTTGTCCAGAAGCTTGGGGTTCTCAAGCAGGCGCTCGAACTCCTTCGGCGGCAGGCCGAGGCGCGACATGCCGGTATCGAGCTGGAGCAAGGCGGGCAACTTCTTGCCCTGTCTGGCAGCAAGTGCGGCCCAGTTTTCAATCTGTTCCAGCGAGTTGAGCACCGGCAGAATGCCTTCGCGGGCGCAGGCTTCTTCCGTTCCCGGCTGAAGACCATTCAGGACGTAAAGCGTTGCGTCGGGCTGGAGAAACGGTTTGAGTGCAATAGCTTCGCCAAGATGCGCGACGAAGAAATCACGGCACCCGGCATCGTAAAATGCTGGCGCGACGCGACCGGCGCCAAGCCCGTAGGCATCCGCCTTCACGACGGCGGCGGCGCGGGTGGGCGCTATATGACGGGCAATGGCCGAATAATTGTGACGCAGGGCCGATAGGTCGATGGTCAACACGCCACCGGCAGCAAGATCGCGCTCATCCTGTGAAAATTGCATCGACATATCAACCATTTACACGGTTCTTTCCAAACTGCTCACAACACTAAGAGTACGCCTGGAAGGTCATTGTCGATAAGGTTCGTCTGCCACCCAAAGCATATAAGCCTTGGTTGAGAAACCTTGCGACTCCTCACTCCCAAAGCTTGTCTGTATAGTAGTCGAAGACTATTCGAATGTTTTTGCTATTTATCGCATATTATGCGAATTTTCGCACATCTTGCGCATATTTTAGCTTTTAGGTTGAAGATTATTCATGCCAACGCTTGACAATATCGACCGCAATATCATCCGCTGTCTGCGCCGTGATGGGCGCATGACCAACAGCCATCTTGCCAGCGAAGTAGGGCTTTCGCAGTCCGCCTGTCTGCGGAGGGTGCAGATACTGGAAGAAAGCGGTGTTATCCGGGGCTACACGGCCATCGTCGGCTCTTCCGATGGCGATGAGAGGCTGGTTGCCATCGTTCGCATTACACTTGACCGACAGACCGAGGAGTTTCTGAACCGTTTCGAGGAGGCCGTACGGCGGCACCCTGAGGTGCAGGAATGCTATCTCATGACAGGTGATGCGGATTATATTCTGCGCGTCGAGGCTGAAAATGCTGCAGCTTATGAGATCATTCACAAGGAAATCCTGTCGCGATTGCCTGGTGTTGCGCGCATTCATTCCAGTTTCGCCATCCGCACGGTGCTGTTGTCGAAAGCACCGACATCACGCAGCTAAAATGAAGAAAGCCCGGCTGATGTCGGGCTTTCTATTCGAATGATCGCTGTGTTTAACGGAATTCGTAGCGAAGACCGGCACGGATCGTGTGCATGTTGAAGCCGTTGTCCTTGGCCTGCGTTCCGGTGGCACCCGGTCCTTCGGCATTGCCGTAAGGGTTGGTGCTGCGGTCAGCCGCGTCGAAACCATAGGCCTTGCCGCCATTGATACGCATATAACGATAACCCACATCCAGCTTGAGTTGCTCGGTCAGATCGTAGCTGACGCCGGCCATAAGAGCCATTGCAAAACGCCAGCTGTCCAGCCCGCCCTTTTCGCTGGAATAGGTGCAGCCAGCGCAGACCTCATGGGATTTCCAGTCGTCATATTTGACATAGGCAGCACCAAGACCGGCACCGAGATAGGGCGTGACAGGTCCCACACGCGGCAGATCGACATAGGCATTGGCCATGGCCGTCCAGATATTGGCCGTCGAGGAGTCTTCATAGTTGCAATTGTCTTCGACCGGATTGAACCCCTTCGACGACTTGATATAGCTCGGACAGGCGGTACGGCCGTTAATGCCTGCGCGGAAGAAATCCAGTGTCGCGTCGGCGCGGAACATATCGGTGAAACGGTAACCGACACCCACGCCATAAGTTGCGCCTGCCTTGAGGTTGAAATCATCATAGCGCAGCGTGTCGTCTATGCCGCGATAGGGTGGATCGTATTGGTTCCAGAAGCTCCAGTCGCCATCCGTGCTGGACTTGAAATTATAGCCGAGGTCGCCACGAATATACCAGCCGGAGGAATTGACCGGTTCCGGCATGGGTTCGATGACAGGGTCTGCAATTATGTCGGCGGCAAATGCCGCTCCTGTTCCCGCCATCAGACTGATAGCTACGATGGCAATGGCGGAAGTGCACTTCATCGGTTCCCACTCCAAATCCGAAAAGAAAAACGGTCCATGAGCCGTCTTGCCGGATATGGTAAAGAGATATGTTTAACACTTGGTTATTTTTAAGTAACCTTGCAGTGCAATGTCTATCGCCGCTCGCGTATAACGCGATACTATTCAAGTAATTGCTAAAGTAAAGGAGCCGACACGCAGTCGGCTCCGAATGTCGTCAAAAGTTTCTGGAATGGATAATAGACGTGTCAATATCGTTGATATCGCGCTTGCCACAAAGCGCCATCGTGACATCCAGCTCCTTGCGGATGATTTCGAGTGCCAGTGTTACACCGTCCTTACCCATTGCGCCGAGGCCATAGAGGAAGGGGCGACCGATATAGACGCCCTGCGCGCCCAGTGCGCGCGCTTTGAGCACATCCTGGCCGGAACGGATTCCGCCATCGACATGAACTTCGATCTTGTCGCCGACAGCGTCAACGATCGGCTCCAGCATGGAAATGGAGGACGGTGCGCCATCCAGCTGACGCCCGCCATGGTTCGACACAATGATCGCGTCGGCACCCGACTTGGCCGCCATCTTCGCGTCCTCGACATCGAGAATGCCTTTGAGGATGAGCTTGCCGCCCCATTGTTCCTTGATCCAGGCAACGTCGTTCCAATTGAGTTGCGGGTCGAACTGTTCCGCCGTCCAGGAGGAGAGTGAGGAAAGATCGGTGACGTTCTTTGCATGGCCGGCAATGTTGCGGAAGGTGCGGCGCTGCGTGCCCATCATGCCGAGGCACCAACCGGGACGGGTCGCCATTTGCCAGATATGTTTCGGCGTGAATTTCGGTGGGGCAGAAAGGCCGTTGCGGATATCCTTGTGACGCTGGCCGAGGATCTGGAGATCGAGCGTCAGCACCAACGCTGAGCAGCCGGCAGCTTTTGCACGGTCGATCAGATTCTTCACGAAGTCGCGGTCCTTCATCACGTAGAGCTGGAACCAGAACGGCTTCTTTGTGACTGAAGCAACATCTTCGATGGAGCAGATGCTCATGGTCGAGAGGGTGAACGGAACACCAAACGCTTCGGCTGCCTGTGCTGCCAGCATTTCGCCATCGGCGTGCTGCATGCCCGTCAGGCCGGTTGGAGCGAGCGCCACCGGCATGGATACTTTCTCACCGATCATCGTCGTTGCCAGCGAACGGTTCGTCATGTCGACGAGGACGCGCTGACGCAATTTGATCTTCTTGAAGTCGTCTTCGTTGGCGCGATAGGTCGACTCGGTCCAGGCGCCAGAATCCGCGTAATCAAAGAACATCTTGGGGACGCGGCGCTGGGCAAGCCGCTTCAGATCGGCGATTTCAACGATGTTGGGCATCTATCCCACCCCTTGTGGTAATTTTTCTTGACCAATCGCATGACGGATCGCGCGGCTGAAATCAAGTACGAACAAGTATCGAATAACAATTGCCTAGCGGTTAATTGAAGGACCGGGTAATTCCTCTTATGATATTGGCGCCTGCCCAAGGCATCTTTTTGCTGGTGAGAAGGCGGTCCCGCAAATGATTAGAGGGTAACGGATGAGCAAGGCCACCAAAACCGGTTTCATCGGCAAGCGATCCGCTGCAGCGGGTGGATGGGGTGCATTGAAAAGCTGCGGCAAGCAATTGCTTGCAAGCGGCGCTCCTCTTTCCGGCGCGCGCACGCTTCTCAAGGCGAACCAGCCGGACGGTTTCGATTGCCCCGGTTGTGCCTGGGGTGATCCGGAACATGGCTCATCTTTTGAGTTTTGCGAAAACGGTGTGAAGGCCGTCGCCTGGGAGGCGACCGACCGGCGCACGACGCCTGCCTTTTTCCGCGAACATACGGTTTCTGAGCTCCGCAGCTGGACGGATTACGACCTGGAAAATACAGGGCGCCTGACCCATCCGATGCGGTACAATGCTTCGACCGACCAGTATGAAGCCACCGACTGGGATGAGGCTTTCAAGACCATCGGCGATATTCTCAAGAGCTTCGACAGTCCGAACCGGGTTGAGTTTTATACGTCGGGTCGCGCCTCGAACGAGGCTGCGTTTCTTTACCAGTTATTCGTGCGCGCCTACGGGACCAATAATTTCCCCGACTGCTCCAATATGTGCCACGAGGCAAGCGGTGTTGCATTGAAGCAATCTGTCGGCGTGGGCAAGGGGACTGTGCTGCTGGAAGACTTCGAAATGGCCGATGCCATTTTCGTCGTCGGCCAGAATCCGGGCACCAACCATCCGCGCATGCTGGGCGATCTGCGCCGTGCCGCCGAGCGCGGCGCGCGCATTGTCGTTTTCAATCCGATCCGTGAACGCGGGCTAGAGCGGTTCGCCGATCCGCAGAACAAGCTTGAAATGCTGCATGGCGGCAGCGAAGCCATCGCGAGCGACTACTTCCAGCCGCGCCTTGGCGGCGATCTTGCCGCTTTCCGCGGTATGGCCAAGGCGGTTTTTGCAGCAGACGATGCAGCGCTCGCCGCAGGCAAGCCGTCGATCCTCGACCGGGAATTTCTTAACCAACATACGGCAGAGCTCGAAGCCTATCGGGCGGCTGTCGATGCGACGTCCTGGGAGGAAATCGAGGACCAGTCGGGACTTCTCCGACAGTCGCTGGAGCGTGCGGCGCAGGTCTATATGGAATCGGAGCGGGTCATCTGCACTTGGGCGATGGGCATAACCCAGCACCGCCATTCTGTTATCATGATTCGCGAAATCACCAATTTTATGCTTCTGCGTGGCAATATAGGCAGGCCGGGGGCCGGACTCTGTCCGGTACGCGGCCATTCTAACGTGCAGGGCGACCGTACCGTCGGCATCAATGAACGGCCTCCGGTCGCATTCCTCGATGCGCTGGAAAAGGAGTTTGGCTTTAACGTTCCGCGCGAGCCGGGACATAATGTTCTGGGTGCCATTGGTGCGATGCTCGACGGATCGGCTCAGGCATTCATCGGCCTTGGCGGCAACTTCGCGCGCGCGACTCCGGACAGCCCGCTTATCTCCAAAGCGCTTTCAAGCCAGCGGTTGACGGTTCATATCGCAACCAAGCTCAACCACTCACATCTGGTGCCAGGGCAGGATTCTTTCATTCTGCCTTGCCTTGGGCGCACAGAAATCGACCTCAATTCCAGAGGTGTGGCGCAGATCGTAACGGTCGAAGATTCCATGAGCATGGTGCATGGTTCGGGCGGCATCAATGCGCCGGCTTCTGCACATTTGCGCTCGGAAGTGGCGATCATTGCCGGCATGGCGCAGGCGACGCTTGGCGCAAACCCGGTCGATTGGCTGGAATTGGCCGACGATTATGATCTCATCCGCGACCGCATCGCCCGGGTGCTGCCGGATTTCTACGATTTCAATGTTCGCGTTCGGATCCCGCGTGGCTTCCACCTGCGCAACGCCGCTCGCGAGCGCGAATGGAACACAACAAAGGGCAAGGCCACATTCTGGACCGGCGCCCTGCCGGAAGCCGTTGAGCATCAGCAGGCACGCGGCAAGCCGGGGCGCTATGTGTTGCAGACATTCCGCAGCCACGATCAGTACAACACCACCATTTATGGCATGGATGATCGCTATCGCGGCGTTTACGGCGAGCGTCATGTCGTCTTTATGAATGCGGCTGACATGGCGGACCTCGGCGTTGAAGCGGGTGACCGGGCTGATATTGTAGGTGAGTTCGACGATGGTGTGGAGCGTATTGCAAGGAATTTCCGTTTCGTCCCTTACGACATTCCGCGCGGCTGTATCGCGGGCTACTACCCCGAAATGAATGTGCTGGTACCGCTCGCCAGTGCTGGCGATGAAAGCTACACACCGACATCAAAATCGGTAATTGTTTCGGTTCGCCCCCTTAAAGCGGCTGCTGCATGATGGATGAAGGTGAGGCAGAATATATAGCCTTCGTCGAGGCTCTCATGGAGGAGTCCCGCAGCCTCACGGGTCTTGGCGCGGGGATCGTTGCTGCG
Source organism: Brucella oryzae (assembly GCF_041929965.1). NCBI lineage: Bacteria > Pseudomonadati > Pseudomonadota > Alphaproteobacteria > Hyphomicrobiales > Brucellaceae > Brucella > Brucella oryzae. The sequence continues at coordinate 87,502 of NZ_JBHEEO010000012.1, forward strand.
CTGGAACTCGACATTGCGGCTGACAGCCGAACTTTCGCACGGCTGCTGGGCGTCGCCCACGCGCTGGTCCTCCGGGAAATCTCAGTACTAGGACAGAATGGCGGTTACATCATGGTCAGGCAACGCGATCCGCGCACACATCGCACACGATATGAATTGAGCGCTACAGGAAGACAGCTTGCCGAACAAGTGCGGCGATAAAGCTATCCGCTGCAGCCGTTTTTCGGAGCTTAACTTTATACATTCTCAATATAATCTAACCAGCGAGCATCGTGGAAATGGCGGTAAAGGCATTCATCTACGGCTGGAGGAACGGGATGACGCAAATGGCGGGTTGGCTTGGGATGAATGCTAAAAGACCGGCTATATTACTCGCATGTGCAATAACATTATTCGTGACTGTGGATGTGAATCCAATTTATGCGGATTCGCTGCATATCGTACCTGTGGCCGTCATCCGCGCCGAAACCAGTGATTATCAACCGAAACTGACTTTGTCAGGTGCGATAGCGGCTCGCTCGCTCGTCAACGTTTCTTTCCGCCTGAACGGTCAGGTGGTCGAGCGTATGGCAGAAATCGGCCAGCATGTGGAGAAGGGGCAATCCCTGGCGCGCATCGACAATGTCGAGCAGCAGGCCAATCTGCGTGTTGCACAGGCAACAAAAGATGCCGCGCAGGCGCAGCTCGTGCAGGCGCAGGCCAATTTCACGCGTCAGAAAGCCCTGCTAACACAGGGGTTTACGACGCGCAGCACCTACGATCAGGCAAACCAAAACCTGCAGACAGCGCAGAGCGCTCTTGCCAGTGCCGAAAGCGAGTTTGATGATGCGCGTGATCAGCTGTCCTATACGGTACTGCAGGCGCCCGTTACGGGTATGATAACTGCGCGCAATATCGAGACCGGTCAGGTCGTTCAAGCGGCGCAGACAGCCTTCTCCATTGCCGAGGACGGTCCGCGCGATGCCGTCTTCGACGTGCAGGAAACATTGGTCAATCATGCCAAGATCGGTATGGGGGTCACGATTTCCCTTCTCTCCGATGCTTCTGTAACCGCTGAAGGAAAGATCCGTGAAATCTCGCCGGTGGTCGATTCACAAACCGGAACTGTCCGGGTGAAGGTAGGGATAGCACGGACCCCGCCCAAGATGGCGCTGGGTGCTACCGTCACAGGCACGGTTCATATGGATACTTTGCGGGTCATCGCCCTGCCATGGAGCGCGATGACGTCGGATGCGGGGCGTACAGCCGTCTGGCGAATTGCAAAAGATTCCAAAGTCGCAACACTCGTTCCGATCAAGGTACTTGCCTACGAGAAGGAACGACTGATCGTGGAAGGTGGCTTGCAGGAAGGCGAGCTGATCGTGACCGCGGGTGCGCAGATGCTGCGCTCCGGCGAGCCGACCGAAATCGTGCAGGGGCCGGAAGGGACCGTCTCGCAATGAAGCAGATAATCCAGTTTTCCGCGATCCGGTCGGTGGGATGCGTCGTCGTGCTTGGTGCGGCAGTTATGCTCAGCGCCTGTGGCAAGGAAGAAGAGAAACAAGCAAATGCTGACGTCGTGCGGCCTGTGCTCTATATGGTCGTTGAGCCGAAGCCGGTTGCACAGACCGGTTTCGCCGGTACGATCGAACCACGTTACTCGACCGATCTTGCTTTCCGTGTGCTCGGACGCATCATCAACCGCCCCGTTCAGGTCGGTGATCTCGTTCAGAAGAACGAAATGGTTGCGATGGTGGATCCGTCCACGCTCGATCTGGCGGTTCAGTCTGCGCGCGCCGATCTCGCCAGTGCTCAGGCGCAATATGCGAACGCTTCGGCAAGCGAAGAACGCCAGTATATTCTGCTGAAAGGCAATAATGTCTCGCAAGCCGACTACGATGCTGCCAAGCAGGGGCGCGACAGTGCCGAAGCCGGTCTTGAAAAGGCGCAGGCAAGTCTGAAAATGGCGCAGAATCAGCGCAGCTATGCTGTTCTGCGTCCGGATTTCGACGGTGTCATCTCCGCAACGAATGCGGAAGTCGGTCAGGTGGTTGCTGCCGGACAGACCGTGATGACAGTCGCACGTCCCGATATTCGAGAGGCGGTGCTCGATATTCCCGACAGCATGACGCAATATTTTGAACAGGGCACGCCCTTCAATGTGCAGCTGCAGGCCGATCCTGATGTTACCGGGCAGGGGACCGTGCGTGAAGTAGCCCCACAGGCGGACGCACAGACGCGGACGCGGCGTGTACGTATTGCGCTCGACAATCCGCCCGATGGCTTTCGCCTCGGGGCAACGATCCGGGCCGTTATGGCCGCTCCTGAACAGAAACTTGTGACTATGCCGATCCAGGCTTTGCTCGATGAAAACGGCAAGACAGGCATCTGGATCATTGATCCGCATAAACAGACGGTTTCTCTTCATGATGTACAGGTCATCGAACGGCGCGGTAACAGTTTCGTTGCCGGTGGCGTGGATGTTGGAAGCTATGTGGCGATTGCCGGTGTGCATGAGTTGAAGGAAGGACAGAGGGTCCGCTTGAACGAGAAAGGAGCAGGCCTGTGAAGAAAGGATTCAATCTGTCTGACTGGGCCCTGAATCACCGGTCTCTGGTCTGGTACTTCATGCTCGTCTTTCTGGTGGCGGGACTGATTTCCTACATCGATCTCGGCCGTGAGGAAGATCCTGAATTCACCGTCAAAACAATGGTCGTGCAGGCCAACTGGCCCGGTGCTTCCGTTGAAGAAACGCTCAATCAGGTTACAGACCGGCTGGAAAAGAAGCTCGAAGAACTGGATACGCTTGACTATACCCGTAGCATAACCACGGCGGGCCAGTCGGTCGTGTTTGTATTTCTCAAAGATACGACCAAAGCCGAGCAGGTCAAAAACTCATGGACTGAAGTACGCCACCTTCTGAATGATATTCAGAATACGCTGCCGCAGGGTGTTCTTGGGCCGTATTTTAACGATCAGTTCGGTGATGTTTACGGCAATGTCTTTGCCTTCACGTCGGATGGACTTTCCATGCGGCAGTTGCGGGATTATGCCGAGAACACACGGACGAGAATTCTGACTTTGCCCAATGCTGGCAAGGTCGAATTGATCGGCGCGCAGGACGAGGCGATCTATCTGGAATTTTCGACGCGTCAGATTGCGGCGCTTGGGCTGGATCAACAGGCAATCCTGAAAGCCTTGCAGGACCAGAATGCGATCACGCCGTCCGGTGTGGTGGAAGCCGGGCCGGAGCGTATCAGCGTACGTGTCAGCGGGCAATTTAACTCGGAAGCCGATCTGCGCGCAGTAAATCTGCGCGTCAATGATCGCTTCTTCCGCCTTTCCGACGTGGCGACGATTACTCGTGGCTATGTCGATCCGCCCACGTCGATTTTTCGCGTGAACGGACATGATGCTATCGGTCTCGGCATAGGCATGAAGCCGAACGGCAATCTGCTCGAATTCGGCGCTGCGCTTGACAAGATGATGAGCCAAGTGACTGCCGAATTGCCAGTTGGAGTGCAGGTGTTCAAGGTTGCCGACCAGCCCGAAGTCGTCAAGGATGCGGTTTCAGGTTTTACCCAAGCGCTGTTCGAGGCTGTTGTCATCGTTTTGGCGGTGAGCTTCGTGAGCCTGGGGGTAAGAGCAGGTTTTGTCGTCTCTCTGTCAATTCCGCTGGTGTTGGCGATTACTTTCCTGGCGATGTCGCTGATGGATATTTCGTTGCAACGTGTATCTCTTGGCGCGCTTATCATCGCGCTGGGGCTTCTGGTCGACGACGCGATGATTGCCGTAGAAATGATGGTGGCACGACTGGAGAGGGGTGACCCCATCAATAAGGCCGCGACTTATGTATACTCGCATACGGCCTTTCCCATGTTGACGGGTACGCTCGTCACCATTGCCGGCTTTATCCCGATCGGGCTGAACAACAGTCAGGCTGGCGAATATACCTATACGCTGTTCGTGGTGATTGCAGTTTCATTGCTTGTTTCATGGATCGTGGCCGTTCTGTTCGCACCTTTGCTCGGTGTCACGTTCCTGCCGAAGAAAATGAAGGCGCATGCGGAGAAGCGTAGTCGCTTCTTCAACATGTTCTCTCGGGTCCTGCTCGCTTCCATGCGGCACAAGTGGATCACGATCATTACGACGATCGCACTTTTCCTCGTGTCGGTTTTTGGCATGGGTTTTATTGAGCAGCAGTTCTTCCCGGAATCAGACCGTCCGGAACTGGTGCTTGACTGGACGCTGCCTCAGAACAGCTCGATCTCGGATACCAAAGCCCAGATGGAGAAATTCGAAGCAACGATGCTTAAGGATAATCCCGATGTGGATCACTGGAGCACCTATATCGGGCAGGGCGCTATCCGCTTCATTCTTTCTTTTGACGTGCAACCTGCAAACCCATATTTCGGGCAGATGGTCATCGTTGCGAAGGATCTGGAAGCGCGAGACAGGCTTAAGCAGAAATTCAACGAGGTTCTGCGGAAGGATTATGTCGGAACGGACGTCTATGTGAAGTATCTGGAGCTTGGGCCGCCTGTTGGCCGCCCGGTTCAGTATCGTATCTCCGGGCCCAATATCCAGAAACTGCGCGGCGTCGCGCAGGATTTTGCCGGTATCCTCAGTTCCGACATGCGACTTGGGGTGGTGAGCTACAACTGGAATGAACCAGGCCGCGTCATCCGTGTCGACGTCATGCAGGACAAGGCGAGAAAACTCGGTATTTCCTCCAAGGATATTGCAACAACCCTTAACGGTATTGTCGGCGGCATCACGATCACCCAGGTACGGGATTCGATATATCTGATCGACGTCATTGCACGGGCGCAGAAGCAGGAGCGTGACTCCATCGATACGCTGCAGAGTCTGCAGATCGCAACCGGCAACGGGACGTCGGTGCCATTGGCGGCGATTGCCAATTTCCGGTATGAGCTGGAACAGCCGGTTGTATATCGCCGTTCGCGTATTCCTACGATCACGGTTGCCGCCGGTATTATCGACAAGACGATGCCGGATACGATCGTCAAGGATCTAGCGCCTGCGATCAAGACTTTCGCAGACAAGCTGCCATCCGGTTACTATATCCAGACAGCGGGTACGGTTGAGGAGAGCGGTAAGAGCCAAGGGCCGATTGCTGCCGTAGTGCCTTTGATGTTGTTCGTCATGGCTACGATCCTGATGATCCAGTTGCAAAGCTTTCAGCGTCTGTTTCTTGTCGTTGCCGTGGCGCCGCTTGGGCTGATCGGTGTCGTGGCTGCGTTGCTGCCGAGTGGCAAGCCGCTCGGTTTCGTGGCGATCCTCGGCGTCCTGGCGCTGGTCGGCATTCTCATCCGAAATTCGGTCATCCTGATCGTGCAGGTTGAGGAGCATATCACTGAGGGTATGCATCCCTGGGATGCAGTAACGCAGGCTAGCCAACACCGAATGCGGCCTATTGCGCTGACGGCTGCGGCGGCCAGCCTGGCGCTGATCCCCATTGCGCGCGAAGTGTTCTGGGGGCCGATGGCCTATGCCATGATGGGCGGCATCATCGCCGGTACGGCGATCACGCTGCTCTTCCTGCCAGCACTTTATGTTGCGTGGTTCCGGATCAAGGAGCCGGAACATAGCGGGGACGCGCCGCCAGCTGAAGCGCACCCAGCTTCGCAATCGCATTAGCAAAAAGCCCGGTCGAAGCCGGGCTTTTTCATAAGATTCTGACTTGCTATTGGTTCTATATAGGTTCTATTATATCGAATATGAATAGAACCACATTGATCACGGCCATTGAGGGGCGCGGTTTGCATGACCCGCAGCTGACGGGGCCGCTTTACCGAAACCTTGCGCGTATTCTCGGTGAACTGATCGAGGAAGGTCAGCTCGCGCCCGCAGTGGGGCTGCCGCCGGAGCGCGATCTGGCGGAGCAACTTGGCATCGGCCGGATCACTGTTCGCAATGCCTATAAGGAACTCTTGACACAAGGCGCGGTGGAGGCGCGACGCGGCAGCGGCACCTTCGTGGCGGAACGTCCGGTCCGTATCAGCCAGCATCTGTGGCGCTTGACCTCGTTTTCCGAGGATATGCTGTCGCGCGGTAAGGAGCCGGGCGCGCGCGTTGTCACCAACAAGGTCGACAGGCCGTCGCCCGACGAGGCGTTCCGGCTGGGGATCGGTGTTGATACGACAATCGTACGGCTCGACCGCTTGCGTCTTGCCGACGGTGTGCCGATGGCCTTTGAGCGCGCTGTGGTTCCGCGCCATTATCTGGATGAGGATCGTGTCGAAGAAGCCTCGCTTTATGGCGCATTGGCGCGGCGCGGCTACAAGCCGGTTCGCGCTTTGCAGCGCCTGACGGCCGTTACGCTCGATCCGGGAACGGCACGCTTGCTTGGCGTTCACCGGGGAGCCCCGGCTCTTTTGATCGAGCGCGTCTCACATCTCGAGGACGACCGGATCGTCGAATATACCCGTTCGCATTATCGCGCCGATGCCTATGACTTCGTCGCCGAACTGAAAATTGGAGAGTGACCATGAACAGCCCTTCCTCCCTGATGCTGCAGGAAACAGAACAGTCGCCTGCCGTCGTCACCGGTCTGCTTGAGAAGGAGGCAGGCACATTCTCGGAAATCGCACGCATTTTCCAGAAAAGCGAGCCCGCCGTCATCACAACGGCTGCGCGTGGTTCGTCCGACCATGCGGCGACATTCTTCAAATATCTGATGGAAATCACGATGGGCATTCCAGTGGCTTCCATCGGACCCTCGGTGGCATCGGTCTATGGCTCCAAGCTGAAGCTTAAGAACGGTCTGCACTTCACCGTGTCGCAATCGGGTGCCAGCCCTGATATTGTTGCGGCGCAGGAAGCAGCCAAGAAAGGCGGAGCGACAACGGTTGCCGTCGTGAACGTTGTCGATAGTCCGCTGGGCAAGGCGGCTGATATCGTGCTGGCGCTCAATGCAGGCGAAGAAAAAAGCGTTGCCGCAACCAAGTCGTTCATCGCCGCAGTTGCCGCACTCTCGGGCGTCGTTGCTTCGGCCAGTGGTGACGCAAGCCTGCAAGCGGGACTGCAACGCCTACCGGAGGCGCTTGCAGCAACACGGCCTGATGGTCGTGAAGCTGTTGAAAACCTCCTTTTCAATGCCCGCTCGCTTTATACGGGTGGTCGCGGCACGGCCTTTGCCATTGCTTTGGAAGCTGCGCTGAAGGCCAAGGAAACCGCCAATATCCATGCGGAAGCTTTCTCTCTGGCCGAACTGATGCATGGTCCGATGCGCCTGGTGGAAGAAGGCTTCCCGATCATTTCCTTCCTGCCACGCGACGAAGCCTTTGACACCAACATGCAGGCGTTGAAGCGGCTGCACTCGTTCGGGGCGAGCATCGTATCGCTATCCGATGCGGAAACGCCGGGCTTCCGGTTGCCATCGGCGAGTACGGGTAACGCGCATCTCGATCCGCTGGTTTCGCTCATCAATTATTACCGCGTCATTGAAGCGGTCACGCGCCGCAAGGGGTTTGACCCTGACAAGCCGCGCAATCTCAACAAGGTTACGGTGACGGTATGATAAAAAGATCGGCAATTGCGGGCGCGCGTATTTTCGATGGTGAACGCTTTCATGACCAAAGCGCTCTGGTGTTCAGCGAAGGCAAGATTGAAGCCATTGTACCGGAAGCGTCGCTCGGTGAAGCCCATCATGTCGAACGCCTGAACGGTGGCGTTCTGGCTCCTGGCTTCATCGATGCACAAGTCAATGGCGGCGGAGGGCGGATGCTGAACGATCAGCCAACGCCCGAAACCATGTTCACGATTGCCAAGGGGCATCGCAAATATGGAACGACGAGCCTTCTGCCGACGCTGATCACCGATACGACGCTCGTGCGTGATCGGGCCATCGAAGCAGCGATTGAAGCGGTTAAGGCCGATAAGGGCGTTGCCGGTCTTCATCTGGAAGGGCCTCACCTGGCCCCGGCTCGCAAAGGCGCTCATCTGGCGGAACTGATGCGTCCCGTCAACGATGCCGATATTGGGCTTTATATCCATACCGCGAAACAGATCGGCACTTTGCTGGTCACGCTTGCTGCCGAGCAGGCCACGCCTGAGCAGGTGCGACGCCTGAGTGATGGAGGCGTCGTCGTCAGCATTGGCCATAGCGACACGACGGCGGAAGAAGCCTTTAAGTGCTTCGATGCCGGTGCGCGCAGCGTCACCCATCTGTTCAACGCTATGAGCCAGATCGGCCATCGCGCACCGGGGCTTGCAGGCGCGGCCCTTGATCATCCAGACATCTGGTGCGGCATCGTTGCAGATGGTCATCATGTTGACCCGATGGCGCTGCGACTTGCCCTACGGGCCAAGCGTGGCGATGCTCATCTGTTCTTCGTGACAGATGCGATGGCTTTGGTCGGTTCGGCTTCCGAAAGCTTCGAGATCAACGGGCGTGCCGTTCGTCGTGTTCCCGGCGGCATCTGCTCCAAGCTTGTGCTGGCCGATGGCACCATTGCCGGTTCCGATCTCGATATGGCGTCGGCAGTGCGTTTTGGTGTGGCCGAACTGGAGCTGACGCTGGCCGAAGCGCTGCGCATGGCGAGCCATTATCCAGCGCGCTATCTGCGCCTTAATGATCGCGGTACGTTTCGTCCCGGCATGCGGATGGATGCTGTGCACCTTGATGACGGGTTGTTAGCGAAAGCCACATGGCTTTCCGGTGAAAGACAAATTGCGGGATAAGAGCGATGACGGAAATCACCGATCATTATTTCAATGATCTGATCGCACGGCTCACTGGTCTGCGGGATCGCCTTGCCGAACCGATGGCCAAAGCTGCCGATCTTATTGCCGCTGCAGCCAAGGCGGATCGCCGGGTCTACGTGTTTGGCACCGGCCATTCACATATGATGGCCGAGGAGCTGCACTATCGCGCTGGTGGATTGGCGATCACAGTGCCGATCCTTTGCGGAGCGATCATGCTGCAGGATGGGGCGGTGGCAAGTTCGCACTTCGAGAGGATCGAAGGGGCAATGCTTCCTATTCTCGAACGCTATGGCATTCGTGACGGCGACGTGTTGATCGTCGTTTCAAATTCCGGCGTGAATGCCGCTCCTATCGAAGCGGCACGCTATGCAAGGGAGAAGGGGGCTGCAGTTGTGGCGGTTACCTCTGTTACCTATTCCAATGCAATTGCCAAAGGTCGCACTCAGCTGCTTTCTTTGGCCGATGTCGTGCTGGATAATGATGCACCTGCGGGCGATGCCGTGCTGGAAGTGGAAGGCAGCGCATTGAAGGTCGGTCCGGTTTCAACCGCACTTGGCGTAACGATTCTCAATGCCATTTTTGCCGATGTAGCAGCAAGGCTGGTGGGTGATGGGAGCGCGCCGATCTATCTTAGCGCCAATATGCCGGGTTCTGGTGAGGTGAACCGGGAACTTGTCGCGCGGTATCGGGATCGCAATCCGCATCTTTGATCAAAATAGAGCAATCTTTCTTCCAAAGTTGCTTGATAGCGCAATCCGGTCAGTGCATTACGCATTCTGGCATGGTGGGGGCCGCATCGTGAACTAGTTTCAAGGGCGCGCCCTGGCTTGCGTCTTCGAAAACTGAGGAAGTCCGATGCATAATTTTGTCCTGACCGTCACCTGCAAGTCCACCCGCGGTATTGTCGCCGCCATTTCGGGTTACCTTGCCGGCAAGGGTTGCAACATCATTGATAGCGCTCAATTTGACGATCTGGATACCGGTCGTTTTTTCATGCGCGTCAGCTTCATCTCTGAGGAAGGCGTTGCTCTCGATGTTCTGCGTGACGGTTTTGAGCCAATCGCAGTGCCGTTCGAAATGAACTTTGAGTTCCACGACAACGCACATCGCACCAAAACGCTGCTGATGGTGTCGCGCTTCGGCCATTGCCTTAACGATCTTCTTTATCGCTGGAAGATTGGTGCGTTGCCGATTGATATTGTGGGTGTGGTGTCAAACCATTTCGATTACCAGAAGGTTGTCGTCAATCACGATATTCCCTTCCACCATATTGCCGTCACCAAGGCCAACAAGCCTGAGGCGGAACAGCGCCTTCTGGATATTGTCGATGATACAGGCACCGAGCTGGTGGTTCTGGCGCGTTACATGCAGGTTCTGTCCGATCAGCTTTGCCAGAAGATGTCCGGCAAGATCATCAATATCCACCACTCCTTTCTGCCGTCTTTCAAAGGTGCGAACCCTTACAAGCAGGCTTATGAACGCGGCGTGAAGCTGATCGGTGCCACGGCGCATTATGTAACCGCCGATCTTGATGAAGGTCCGATCATCGAGCAGGACGTGGCGCGCATCACGCACGCACAGAGTGCAGCCGATTACGTGTCAATTGGCCGTGATGTTGAAGCGCAGGTTCTGGCGCGTGCGGTCCACGCCCATATCCATCACCGCTCATTCCTCAACGGCAATCGCACAGTCGTGTTCCCGGCATCGCCTGGCTCCTTCGCCTCCGAACGCATGGGGTGATATTGCGGCTCTGGCTGCCTGCAAATCGCGTCTTTTTGCGCGTCCGGTGCTCACGTACTCAAGTACGCTGCGCGCCGGTTCTCAAAATCCACGATTTTCGGCACGCCATAACCACAATCTCCGCTTATCGCCGAGCGTCGTGAGGCCCGGTCGATGCATTGCGCCAATAAAAAACCCCACCGAAGCGGGGTTTTCTTTTGATCTTATCAGGACCGATCAGTCGATATCGAAGGAAACGCCCTGTGCCAGCGGCAGCGCCTTCGAGTAGTTGATGGTGTTGGTTGCGCGGCGCATATAGCCCTTCCACGCGTCCGAACCCGATTCACGGCCGCCGCCGGTTTCCTTTTCGCCGCCGAATGCGCCGCCGATTTCAGCGCCCGAAGTGCCGATATTGACGTTTGCAATGCCGCAATCCGAACCTTCAACCGAGAGGAAGCGCTCTGCTTCCTGCAGGTTGAGCGTGAAGATCGACGAGGACAGGCCTGCGCCAACTTCATTATGGCTTACCAGCACGTCGTCGAAGTCGGAATATTTCATGACGTAAAGGATCGGTGCGAAGGTTTCTTCGAGAACCGGGCCTTCCTGGCGTGGCATTTCAACGATGGCCGGACGCACGTAGTAAGCGTTTTCATGGCCGGTATCGACGCGTTCGCCGCCCTGCACCTTGCCGCCGTGAGCGGCTGCTTCCTTCAGTGCCTTCTGCATATTGTCGAAAGCTTGCTTGTCGATCAGTGGGCCGACCAGAGCGCTGGTTTCAAGCGGCGAGCCAACGGTAACGCTGGCATAGGCCTTCTGCAGACGCGGGACGAGCGCGTCATAGACGCTTTCGTGCACGAAAAGGCGACGCAGTGTGGTGCAGCGCTGACCAGCGGTGCCCATTGCGCCGAAAGCGATTGCGCGCAGCGCCATGTCGAGATCGGCCGACGGGCAGACGATACCGGCATTGTTGCCGCCGAGTTCGAGGATCGCGCGCGCAAAACGCTTTGCAAGGCGCGGACCGACTTCGCGGCCCATACGGGTCGAACCGGTTGCTGAAACAACCGGAACCTTCGGGCTGTCGACGAGGACTTCTCCGATTTCACGGTCGCCGAGTAGTACCTGCGAAATGCCTTCCGGTGCATCGCCGAAACGCTTCAGTGCGCGCTTGAAGATCGCGTCACAGGCAAGAGCAGTCAGAAGGGTCTTTTCAGACGGTTTCCAGACAACCGAGTTACCGCAAACGATTGCCAGAGCGGCATTCCATGACCAGACGGCTACGGGGAAGTTGAAGGCCGAGATAACGCCGACAACACCAAGGGGATGCCAGGTTTCCATCATGCGATGGCCAGCGCGTTCGGTTGCAATGGTGAGGCCGTAAAGCTGACGCGACAGACCGACTGCGAAATCGCAGATATCGATCATTTCCTGTACTTCGCCGAGGCCTTCCGAAGGGATCTTGCCAGCTTCGAGCGAAACGAGGCGGCCGAGATCCTCCTTGGCAGCACGGAGCTCTTCACCGAGCAGACGGATCAGTTCGCCACGCTTTGGAGCCGGAACGGTGCGCCAGGCGCGGAAAGCTTCGTCAGCCTTGTCGATGATCTTGACTGCGTCTTCCTTGCTGTGGGTTTTGACCGCAGCGATCTGTTCGCCCGAAACGGGGCTGAAACCGGCAAGGTCGCCGCCGGTATAGGCGGATGCATCTACGCCGAGTTTGGAAAGCAGATCGGCGGCTTCCTTCTTCACGTCGATTTTTCTAACAGCGGTGTTCATGGCTTTCCTCTCTGTATGAGTTGTTTGCGCATAATCCTGTCCGAAAAGTCTGCAACTTTTCGGGGTTATGCTTTTATTCTGCCGCTTCGAGGCCCTTCAAACCTGCCTTAACGGCTTCGATGGATTCGCGTTCGATGCGGGCATAGTGCTCGAATTCATTAAGCACTTTCGCACCCAGATCATCCTCGAAACGCTTCTGGTTGGGGCTTTCAACAAATTCCTGTGTGTCGTCGTCGCCCAGATTTGACTGGAATATACCGGCAGCACTCACCGGCAGGAAGTCCTCATAGATAATCGGGTCGAACTGAACCGCGTCAGCTTCAACCAGAACCTCAATATCGGTGCCCGGCTTGTAGGCTTCAAGCTTTGCAGCGTCCCTGACCGAATAGGCGAAGTAGCCGAGGCCCGCTTCACGAATGCCAGCCCATGTGTCCGGGAAGGCTGCAAAAGTGTCGCGCAGCACCTTCACATATTCAGCTGCATTCGAGCCGTCAGGAGCAGGGCGCGAGACGGCGCGGGTATCGTTGAGCAGCTTGTCGTAAAGCGCGCGGCCCTTCGGCGTAAGCGCTACGCCGCGCTGTTCGATCTCGCCGAAGCGGGCAGTGTGCGAGCCTGGCGTCCAGGTGCCATCAGCACTGACGAAGGACACTTCTTCTTCAAGCGCCTTGAACGAGGTCTGGCGCAGAAGGATCGGGCACTTGCGGGTTGGCGGGCCTTCGACGACTGCCTTCGGATTGATGCTGCGATCCGGCATCTGAACCTGCACGGCGTCGATGTCGAGCGTGCGCGGCGTCAGGTGATTGATGTGTGGTCCCTTGAACGAAACGACATCGGCGATCAGCCGATGCGCGTCATGCAGACGATGATAAAGTTCGGCGCTGACATTGGCGTGATCGTGCCAGCGGAAGGTTTCCAGCACTTCAGCGACAAAAGCTTTTGCGTCGTCGTCGTTGAGGCCGCCTTCGGCTTCAGCCTTTTCGACGAGTGCAATGGCACCACCGGTGAAGATGTTGCGCTTCGACAGGACTTCTTCCGATTCAGCGCGCAGCTTTTCATCGGCGATAAGATCGAGACGCAGAAGCGAGGTAAAGATGCGGAACGGGTTGTGCTTTAGTGCCGCATCGTCAACCGGGCGAAAAGCGGTCGAATGAACAGGGACGCCAGCGGCGCTAAGATCGTAATAACCGACCGGGAACATACCCATGACCGCAAAGACGCGGCGCATCATCGACAGCTCGGCAGCCGTGCCGAGACGGATTGCGCCGTGCCGTTCTTCTGAGATGCGCTCAAGCGAATCTGTTTCCGTCAGACGTTCATGCAGGTGGCTGTCATCAGCCAGCACCTTGGTATTCACATCGGCAACGAGTTCCATCAATGTGCCATAGGCAGGCACTTCCTGCTTGTACATGGCAGACATCGCAGCCGAGAAGGCAGAACGAATGGCGTCCGGCGAAACGAATTTCTGGTCTTTCATGCGAAATTTTCCGTCGAGTGGGGCATCTTCGGGTGGCGCATGTCTTGTTTGGGAGGAACATGCATGGATTATGATGAAAATGTATCATATAGACCGTTTTGCGGTTATGCTTGCGACGAAAGCAACTATGTTAATGCGAGAATGGAATGAAGCTGAGCAGACGACTGATCCCTGATATCGCCACGCTGCAGGCATTTGAGTGCGCCGCCCGTCATGGCAGTTTCACGCAGGCTGCGCACGAGCTCAATCTCACCCAGAGCGCGGTCAGCCGTCAGATCAAGGATCTCGAAAGCCAGCTGGGCGTGCTATTGTTCGAACGCATTCGCCAGCGCATTCTGCTTTCCGATGCAGGCAGGAAATTTCTGCCGGAAGTGCGGCGTCTTCTGAACCAGACGGAAGATACGATGTTGCGTGCCATGGCTTCGGCGCAATCAACGTCTTCTTTCAGTGTGGCGACCCTGCCGACATTCGGCACGCGCTGGCTGATGCCGCGCATTCCCGATTTCATCGAAAAGCATCCCGGTATCGCCATCAATGTTGCATCGCGCTCCGGTGTCTTTGATTTCGAGGAGCAGCCATTCGATCTGGCCATCCATTATGGGCAGCCGGTCTGGGCACATGCCACCTGTACCTTCCTGTGCAGCGAAGTCATCGTTCCTGTCGCCAGTCCCAGCCTGCTAAAGGCGCGTCATCCGTCAGCGCCGGAAGAGCTTGAAAACGAACCTCTACTGCATCTTGCGACACGTCCCAAGATGTGGGCCCAATGGTTTGAAAGTTGCGGTGTCGAAGGACAGTCGGCCTATCGCGGGCACCGTTTTGACCAGTTCTCGATGGTTATAGGCGCAGCATTGGCTGGGCTGGGTTTCGCTCTTCTGCCGCTTTACCTGATCGAGCAGGAGTTGCTGAGCGGTGAACTGGTCATGCTTTTCGAGAAGCCGATGCGGACCGAGAATGAATATTATCTCGTTGTCCCGGAAGGAAAACTGGAAAACCCGCTGACGCAGGTCTTCTGCCAGTGGATTGCCGGGCAGGTTGGAAATACGGATTATTCGATGCTGGTTCATTCCAAACCGGAATGAATTGTTGCGCAAATAACGCTGTCCAACCGGCTTTCGCGGCGTGAAATAGAAACAGTCCGGCACGTGCTGTGCCTTCCACGATACGAAATGGTTGATCTCGATGCTGAACGATCCGCGCTCCCATGGTCTTTGGGAAAAGACCGCCCCTGCCGCTCCCAGGACGACTGCGCTGCAAGGTGATTTGACTGCGGATGTGGTGATCGTGGGCGGCGGTTTTACCGGTCTCTCGACCGCTCTGCATTTGGCCGAGAAAGGTACGCGAGCTATCGTTCTCGAAGGTATCGAGATCGGCTATGGCGGTTCGGGCCGCAATGTCGGTCTGGTCAATGCAGGCATGTGGGTCATGCCGGATGATCTGCCGGGCGTGCTCGGTCAGAAATATGGTGACCGGCTGCTCGACGTTCTTGGCAATGCGCCGAAGCTCGTTTTCGAAATCGTTGAGAAGCACAAGATCGCCTGTGAAGTCGAAAATCAAGGCACGCTTCACTGCGCCGTCGGCAAGAAGGGCCTGAAGGAACTCGAAGACCGCTATGAGCAGTGGGCGCGGCGCGGTGCCAATGTCAAGCTGCTCGATGCCAAGGAAACCGAAGCCAAGGTTGGAACCAAGGCTTATGCCGGATCGCTGCTCGATCTGCGCGCCGGTACGATCCAGCCGCTTGCTTATGTGCGCGGGCTCGCCCATGCCGCCATTGCCGCTGGCGCGACCGTGTTTACCGGAAGCCCGGTGATCGGGGCCGAGGAAAAGAACGGCAAATGGGTGGTCAAGACCGCCAAGGGTTCCGTGACGGCCAGCTGGGTGGTTGTCGCAACGAATGCCTACACCAATGCGCCATGGCCGGAAGTGCGCGCCGAGCTGGTTCACTTGCCCTATTTCAACATGGCCACGAAGCCGCTGTCAGATAATATCAAACGCTCCATACTGCCGGAACGTCAGGGTGCGTGGGACACGAAGGAAGTCCTTTCATCCTTCCGTTTCGACCAACAGGGTCGCCTTGTCTTCGGAAGTGTTGGGGCGCTACGCAATACGGGTGCTGCCGTGCACAAGGCATGGGCGAAGAAATCGTTGAAGCGTCTGTTCCCGCAGATTGGCGAAGTCGAGTTCGAAGCCGAATGGTATGGCAAGATTGGCATGACCAATGACAGCCTGCCGAAATTCCATCGCCTTGCGCGCAATGTAGTTGGGTTCTCCGGTTACAACGGTCGCGGTATCGCGCCGGGGACAGTCTTCGGGAAACTGCTTTCGCAGCTCGTTTCAGGCGAGATCAAGGAAGACGATCTGCCGCTGCCGGTCAGCGATCCGAAGGAGCAGAATTTCCGTGGTCTGCGTGAAGCCTATTACGAGGCCGGTGCGCAGGTTGCGCATGTTGCCGAGATCGTTATCTGATTTGCTCGCCATTCTACCGGGAATGGGTTCGCAGTTGTCATAAAACCGCATTGCAATTCCTTTAATGCCATCCGCATCTTCTCCATGCCGGGAGGTGCGGATGGCTGTTCGGCAAAACATTCAATGTCTTACAAGCCTTCCGATGGATATGACTCTGCCGGAAGGCTTTTGCTTTTCCGGCCCCACGTTGCAGGATGTTTGACAGGTGCACCATGAATGGAAATGATCGGGCCTATCGCCATGGCAGTATCTGCGCGCTATCACTTCGCACGCGTCAGGATTGTACCGGCATCGCTGGTCATGCTGGCGAACATTACACAGAAATTCGAGGAGCGAACCCCATGAACAAGATGCTGAAGCGGGCTGCCGTCGTACCTGCGCTTCTTGCTCTTTCCATCGCTGTGGCACAGGCCGATACGCTGACGCTTTATACGTCGCAACCGGAAACGGATGCGACCAAGACGGTCGAAGCTTTCCGCAAGACCAACCCGGAAACGGAAGTGCAGATTTTCCGCTCTGGCACCAGCGAACTCCTCACCAAGCTTGCCGCTGAATTTTCCGCCGGTGCGCCGCAGCCAGACGTGCTGCTGATCGCCGATGCGGTGACCATGGAAGGTCTGAAGAAGGACAAGCGCCTGCTCGCCTATCCGGAAGCCAAGGTCGATGGTTTTGCCGCTGACGCCTATGATGCCGACAAGACCTATTTCGGTTCCAAGCTGATCACCACCGGTATTGCCTATAACACCGGCGCTGCGCACAAGCCGGAACATTGGACGGATCTCGCCAAGGCCGACTATAAGGGTCAGGTGGTGATGCCGAGCCCGCTTTATTCGGGCGCTGCGGCCTATCTCTTAAGCGGCTTTGCGCTCAACAAGGATCTGGGCTGGGATTATTTCAAGGGCCTCAAGGCCAATGAACTGGCAAGCGTGAAGGGCAACGGCGCTGTGTTGAAGTCGGTTGCCAGCGGTGAAAAGCCTTACGGCATCCTCGTCGACTTCATGGCGCTCAATGCCAAGGCCAAGGGCTCGCCGATCGAGTTCGTCTTCCCGTCGGAAGGCGTGCCTGCCGTGACCGAGCCGGTCGCCATCATGGCCACGGCCAAGAATGTCGATGGCGCCAAGAAGTTCGTTGACTTCATCCTCTCCGACGATGGCCAGAAGCTCGCGCTGGAGCAGGGCTATCTGCCTGCCAAGGAAGGCATCGGCCGTCCGGCCTGGCTGCCGGAAGGCACCAAGATCAACATCATGTCTATCGACACCCAGAAGGTTCTCGATCAGACTGATGCCGACAAGAAGCAGTTCTCCGAGCTGTTTGGCGGATAAGGCATTTCGATGCGTATCATGAAAGACCTTCAGGGCCGCGATGCGGCCCTGATTGTTGGGGTAACACTGATCGTGGCGGTTCTGTCGCTTCTGCCGATGGGCAGGCTGCTGGTGGAGCTTGTTGCGCCGCAGGGGCAGTTTTCAACATCGGTTCTGGTTGAGACACTGGGCAGCCAGTCGACATGGGTTGCGACATGGCACTCCCTGCAAATCGGCCTTGGCGGCACATTGCTGGCGCTTGCCTTTGGCATTGCTGCGGCCTTGCTGGTGGGGCTCACCAATATGCGCGGGCGCAATGTCTTCGTGCTTTTCTATGTCACGCCGCTGCTGATCGCACCGCAGGTAACGGCGCTGGCCTGGCTCCAGCTGTTCGGGCCGTCGAGCCAGTTTCTGAAACTCCTCGGCATGGCTCCGCCGCTCGGCAGCCGCAATCCGCTCTATTCCGTCTGGGGCATTATCTTCCTGCTCGGCGTGCAATATGGTCCACTGGTTTTCCTCATCGTGCGGGCGGGCCTGCGCAAGCTGCCGCGTGAACTGGTGGAAGCCGGTTTGAGCGCCGGTGCGAGCAAATGGACCGTGTTGCGCACCATCATATTGCCGCTGATGACGCCGTCGGTCATCGGCGCTGCCGCTCTGGCTTTCGTTTCCTGTGTCGGCAATTTCGGCATTCCGGCCTTTCTCGGCATCCCGTCAAATTATCTCGTCCTGCCGACGCTGATTTATCAGCGCCTTGCCGGGGGCGGTCCGTCGGTTCTGTCGAGCGTTGCCGTATTATCGGTGTTGATCGGGCTGATCGCCATGGCGGGCATCGCAGCGCAGGACTATGCGTCACGCAGGCGCGATTTCCGCATCGTCTCCACATCGCTGCCCGCCGCACCCTTTGCGCTCGGCCGTTGGCGTCTTCTGGCAGAAGCCCCCGCATGGATGATGATCGTCATCGTGCTGCTGCTGCCGCTGATCGGGCTGACGCTTTCGGCGCTGGTCCCGGCCTATGGCGTGCCGCTGACTTTCGCCACCGCGACATTTGAAAATTTCCGCTTCGTGCTCATGCAGCATGGCGGGGCCGCGCGCGCCTTCGGCAACAGCATCCTGCTGTCGCTGATCGCAGCACTCTTTGCGGTTCTCATCGCCGTGCCGCTCGCCTATATGCTGGCCTGGCGCAAGCGGCGCTGGACCCCGGTGCTCAATTTCGCAGCCGAGCTGCCCTATGCGCTTCCGGGCGTCGTGCTGGCCATTGCCTGCCTGCTGATGTTCCTGAAACCGCTGCCTGTGATCGGCGTCAGCCTCTACAACACGCTCTGGATCATTCTTTTTGCCTATCTGGCGCGCTTCTTCGTGCTGGCGCTGCGGCCAACCGTGGCCGGTCTGCATCAGATCGACCGCGCGATGGAAGAAGCGGCACGCATTGCGGGCGCAGGACTTTTCTATCGGCTGCGCACGATTATATTTCCTCTTGTCGCACCGGCGACGCTTGCAGGCGGCGTGCTCATTTTCATGACTGCATTCTGTGAGCTGACGGTTTCAGCGCTTCTCTGGGCGTCGGGATCGGAAACGCTGGGCGTGGTGATGTTTTCTTTTGAACAGGCGGGCGATTCCGCCTATGCGGCTGCCATATCCATTCTGGCCGTTGCGGTGACATTCATGCTGATGCTTGCAACAAATCTGTTTGCGCGGCGTCTTCCAAACGGGGTGCTGCCATGGCGCGACTGAAGATCGACCAGGTATCCAAGACGTTCAACGGGTTTCAGGCCCTGTCCGGCGTGACGCTGGATGTGAATGACGGCGAGTTCGTTGCCATTCTCGGACCTTCCGGCTGCGGCAAGACCACATTGTTGCGCATGATCGCGGGCTTCGAGGAAGTGGACGGCGGCGAAATCCATATTGGTGACAGCTGCGTTTCCCATGCGGGCGGCAATGTGCCCCCGGAAAAGCGGCAGGTCGGCATCGTCTTCCAGAATTATGCGCTCTGGCCGCATATGACCGTGGCGGAAAATGTCGGCTATAGTCTGCGCGTGGCAAAGGTCGCCAAGGCCGAGCGGGAACGCCGGGTGCAAGAAGCGCTTGCACTGGTCGATCTCGATGGATTCGGTGATCGCCGCCCCGCCAATCTTTCCGGCGGGCAACGCCAGCGCGTGGCGCTCGCCCGCTGTCTGGTCGCGGCACCGTCGCTGGTGCTGTTCGATGAGCCGCTGGCCAATCTCGACGTGCATCTGCGCGCCTCGATGGAAGACGAATTCGCCGCCTTCCACAAGCGCACCGGCACGACGATCATCTACATCACCCATGATCAGGCGGAAGCCATGGCGCTGGCCGACCGCATCGCGGTGCTGGATCACGGCAAGCTGCAGCAGTTCGATACGCCGCGCAAACTTTATGAAGAACCGGCGAGCGAAATGGTGGCCTCCTTCATCGCGCATGGCATGGTTCTGCCGGCCGAAGTCGTGTCCTTTGCGCAAGCGGGACATTGCGAAGCGCTGGTGCTGGGCAGCCGTGCGCAGGTGCGTTGTTCGGGCATCGAAATGCCGCGCGCCAATGCGCAGCTTTGCGTGCGCGCCGCCGATCTGAAACTCACCGAAACCTGCGGCATTCCCGTTCGCGTGAAGCGTTCCGTTTATCGCGGCGGCGGTTCGCGCCTTGAGGCTGAAGTCGTCGCCAGGCCGGAAATTGCCTTGCATTTCGAAGTGCGCGATCCCGTCCGGCTTGAGGAGGGTGACGAAGTGCGCATCGCCATTTGCGGCGGCTGGATCATCCCCACCGAGGACATGCCGGTGCGAAAAGCTTCAACCGGCTTTCCAATCGGCAACAAGATCTGAATACGAAAAGGGCGGCTGGAGAAGCCGCCCTTTGCAGTTATTTTTTCTTCATCGCTTCGAGCAAGGCAGCGCCGAAACCGCCGGTTGAGGGCTGTTCCTGCTTGCGCTGCGGCGTGAAGTTTTTGGCAGGCCTTGGATCGCGTTGCGTGTTGTTGCGCGGGGCAGGGGCGTCGCCACCATCTTTGCGCATGGAAAGGCCGATGCGCTTGCGCGGAACATCCACTTCTACCACGCGCACCTTCACCACGTCGCCCGTTTTGACCACTTCATGCGGGTCCTTGATGAAACGGTCGGCCAGTTGCGAGACATGGACGAGGCCGTCCTGATGCACGCCGATATCCACGAAAGCGCCAAAGGCCGCAACGTTTGTGACCGTGCCTTCAAGCATCATGCCGGGTTTCAGGTCCTTGATGTCGTCGATACCGTCGGCAAAGGTCGCGGTCTTGAATTCCGGACGCGGATCGCGGCCGGGCTTGTCCAGCTCGGCAATGATATCGCGCACGGTCGGCAGGCCGAAACGTTCATCTACGAAAACCCGCGGGTCAAGCGCTTTCAGCGCTGCGCTGTCACCCATCAGCGAACGCACATCGCGACCGCAGGCGGCAACGATCTTTTTCGCCACGCCATAGGCTTCCGGGTGAACCGACGACGCGTCGAGCGGTTCGGTGCCGTTCGGAATGCGCAGAAAGCCCGCGCATTGCTCGAAAGTGCGGTTGCCGAGACGCGCAACTTTGAGCAGTTCCTTGCGGTTCTTGAATGCGCCTGCGGCATCGCGATGCGCCACAATGGCCTCCGCAATCGATGTACCAAGGCCCGACACGCGGGCAAGCAGCGAGGCGGAAGCCGTATTGAGATCGACACCAACCGCATTCACCGCGTCTTCCACCACAGCGTCGAGCGCGCGGGCGAGGTGTATCTGATCGACGTCATGCTGATACTGGCCGACGCCGATGGATTTCGGCTCGATCTTGACGAGCTCGGCTAGCGGGTCCTGCAAACGGCGCGCAATCGACACGGCGCCGCGCAGCGAGACGTCGAGCTGCGGGAATTCTGCGGCGGCGGTTTCAGACGCCGAATAGACCGAAGCGCCCGCTTCCGAAACGATGACCTTCAGCGGTTTCGGGGCTGGCATGTCCGACAGCATGTCCACGACGAGACGTTCCGTCTCGCGGCTGCCGGTGCCGTTGCCAATGGCGATCAGCTCTATTCTGTGCTTGCGGACGAGGCTGGCCAGTTCAGCTTGCGTGCCGCGCACGTCGTTTTTCGGCGGGAAGGGATAGACTGTGGTGGTGTCGAGCAGCTTGCCTGTGCCATCGACCACCGCCACCTTGACGCCCGTGCGGATGCCTGGATCGAGGCCCATCGTGGCGCGCGAACCGGCAGGTGCGGCCAGCAACAGGTCTTTCAGATTGCGGGCGAAAACATTGATCGCTTCTTCTTCGGCGCGCTCGCGCAGGTCGCGCATCAGGTCGAGCGAGAGCGACAGCGAAAGCTTCACGCGCCATGCCCAGCCCGCCACTTCCATCAGCCAGCGGTCGCCCGGCAGCGTGCCGCCAATCGCATAGGCGGCGGCGATCTTGCGCTCGACGGGTTTCACGGGCGAGGTGTCGTCGGCGTCGATTTCGATGTCGAGCGACAGAAAATCCTCGTTGCGCCCGCGCAGCATGGCCAGCGCACGGTGACCGGCGACGGTGGCCCAGCGTTCTGAATGATCGAAATAATCCGAGAATTTCGCGCCTGCTTCCTGCTTGCCGTCGACGACACGCGAGCGCAGCACGGCACGGTCCTTCAGATAGTTGCGCAAATTGCCGATCAGTTCGGCATTTTCCGCAAAGCCTTCGGCGATGATGTCGCGCGCGCCATCGAGCGCTGCTTTCACATCGGCGATTTCGCCGGCGACATAGGATGCGGCAATCTCAGCAGGCACAAGGCTGCGGTCGGCAAGGATCGCCTCGGCCAGAGGTCCAAGACCGCGTTCACGGGCGATTTCCGCACGGGTGCGGCGCTTCGGCTTATAGGGCAGATAAAGATCTTCCAGCTCGGCCTTGGTCTGGACATTGGCGATCTTTAATTCCAGTTCGGGCGTCAGCTTTTTCTGGCTGCGGATCGATTCCAGAATGGAGGTGCGGCGCGCTTCCAGTTCACGCAGATAGGCGAGCCGTTCGGAAAGCTGGCGCAGCTGCGTATCGTCGAGCCCACCGGTGACTTCCTTGCGGTAGCGCGCCACAAAGGGCACGGTCGCGCCTTCGTCCAGAAGGCTGATGGCGGCAATTGCCTGTTCCGGCTTTGCGTTGATTTCCGCCGCGATAATCCCGGCAATGCGCTTGGTAATGTCCGCCATGTAGTTTCCAATTCTTAGAGCGCGGTTCGATCTGATTGAATCAGATCGGCGCTCTAATTTTTTGTTTTAACGCGCATCTTGTCCGAAAACCGTTTCACACTTTTCGGGATGCGCTCTAGCTGTCACGCCGAACATAGTCGGATGCCGGTTCGGCGCAATCAAGGCAGTATCGATGTTCCACAGGAAAGGCGTCGGTTTTCGCATTCACGGCGATGTGAACGGAGTGCCTCTTTTTAAATCGGATTCAATCAATACTTATATCGGGAAATGACGATACGCTTTAGAAGATCAGCGAGGTGACTGCGATGTCGGATGTTCAGCCTATACCTCTGGACGAGATACTCAAGGCGCTCGCCAATCCGGTGCGTCTCGACATTTTGAGCTGGCTCAAGAAACCGGAGAATCATTTCTCCGGTCAGCACATGCCTTTGGAGATGGGCGTGTGCGCGGGCCAGTTCGAACGGTGCGGCCTCTCCCAGTCGTCCGTTTCTGCCCATTTGTCCGTGCTGACGAAAGCGGGTTTGATTACACCCCATCGCGTTGGTCAATGGACTTTCTACAAGCGCGACGAGGAGGCGATTGCCGCCTTGCTCAAATCGCTGTCCGATCTTTAATCCATTCCGAAACGATCTTTCCCACTTGAAGGAAATGCATCCATGGCCACCTTGTTCGATCCTGTCACCGTCGGTGATCTGAAGCTTGCCAATCGCGTTGTGATGGCGCCGCTGACGCGCAATCGCTCGCCACGCGCTGTGCCAAACGACCTCAACGTCACCTATTATGAACAGCGCGCAAGTGCCGGTCTCATCATCACCGAGGCAACGCCGATCAGCCATCAGGGGCAGGGCTATGCCGATGTGCCGGGCCTTTATTCCGATGAGCAGCTTGCCGGTTGGAAGCGCGTGACCGATGCTGTGCACAGCGCAGGCGGCAAAATCGTCGTGCAGATGTGGCATGTAGGCCGTATTTCGCACAACACCTTGCAGCCGAATGGTGGCAAGCCGGTTGCTCCGTCCGCGATCACCGCCAAGTCGAAGACCTATTTGGTTCATCCCGATGGCACGGGCGAATTTGTGCCAACCTCCGAGCCGCGTGCGCTTGATAAAAGCGAGCTTCCGGAAATCGTAGCCACCTATGCCAAGGCTGCAAAGGATGCTGTTGAAGTGGCTGGTTTTGACGGTGTGGAAATCCATGCGGCCAATGGCTATCTGATTGACCAGTTTCTGCGCTCGGGCAGCAATCACCGCACCGATGAATATGGCGGTTCCATAGAAAACCGCGCCCGCTTCCTGTTCGAAGTCGTTGATGCAGTGACGAAGGCGGTCGGTGCCGGAAAAGTTGGCATTCGTCTTTCGCCGGTGACGCCAGCCAATGATGCGTCAGATTCCGATCCGCAGCCGCTGTTTGACTATGTGCTCGAAAAGCTTGCCTCTTACGGACTTGCATATGTTCACATCATTGAAGGTGCGACGGGTGGCCCGCGGGATTTCCAACAGGGGCCGCAGCCTTTTGATTATGCGCGTCTCAAGCAGGTTTATCGCGATGCGGGCGGTAAGGCTGCATGGATGGTCAACAACGGTTATGACCGTGCGCTCGCCGAAGAAGAAGTTGAAAGCGGTCGCGCTGACGTTGTGGCCTTTGGCAAGCCGTTCATCTCCAATCCCGATCTCGTTCGCCGTTTGAAGGATAACTCACCGCTCAATGAGCTGGATCAGCAGCATATGTATGGCGGTGGCGCCAAGGGATACACGGATTATCCTATCCTTGCCTGATCGTAAAAACTGAAAAAACCGGGATTTGATCCCGGTTTTTTGTTACAGACGCGCCCGTGTCGAGCGTGGTGTTGCCAGCAGAAGGTTGGTTTCGCTGGCTTTGATGCCTGGTACCAGCCGGATGCGCCGCAGAACTGCATCAAAATCGGTGAGTGTGGCAGCGCCCAGTTCCACCACAAGGTCGAAACGGCCGTTGGTGGTGTGGACAGCCGAAACCTCCGAGAAGCCGCCCAGCGCCTTGACCACACGGTCGGCGACATTGCCTTCGATTTCGATCATCATGATGCCACGTACCGGCAGATCGACCGCGTCCGAGCGCAGGATCACCGTGTAGCCGATGATGTCGCCGGAATTTTCCAAACGCTCCATGCGCGCCCGCACGGTGGCCCGCGAAACGCCGAGATCGATTGCAATATCCGAAATGCTGCGTCGTCCATTGTGGCGCAAAAGCGTAATCAGCTTTTCATCCAGATCGTCCATGCTTTCTCCATTTTGAAAAGCCAATCCGACATTTTGATAAACCAAACCGTTAAAATTGCCAATACGGTTGCTTCACATCGCCAAGCGTAAATGGTCAATCTAGGGGGACGGAGCGGTTCCAGTTAAGACGGAATCGTGGAACCGCTCCATCTTTTTGTTTTGACGCATTTGCCTCACGCAAAACCGCTTCGCACTTTTGCTGGAAATGCTTTAATTTCTCTGGAGAAGCACTTTATGCATTGCAAGATTTTGGGATTGCCTGTTCAGGAAGGCACTGGTCGTCTGGGCTGCAATATGGGCCCTGACGGTTATCGTGCCGCTGGCATTGCGGATGCAATTCGCGAACTCGGTCATGAGTTTACCGATCTGGGCAATCTGGCCCCCGCCGAACTGCGCCCGCTGACCCATCCCAATCCTGTGATCAAGGCTTTGCCGCAGGCGGTCGCCTGGATTGAAGCAATCAGCGAAGCTGCTTATCGTGAGAGTGAAGAAGGTTTTCCGATCTTCCTGGGCGGCGATCATCTGCTTGCTGCCGGCACCGTTCCGGGTATCGCGCGCCGTGCCGCAGAAAAAGGTCGCAAGCAATTTGTGCTGTGGCTCGATGCGCATACAGATTTTCATACTCTGGAAACGACGGGCAGCGGCAATCTGCATGGCACGCCTGTTGCCTATTACACGGGACAGAAGGGCTTTGAGGGTTATTTCCCTGCGCTGGCAGCACCGATTGATCCCGCCAATGTTTGCATGATGGGCATTCGCAGTGTTGATCCGGCAGAACGTACTGCGATCAAGCAGACCGAAGTTGCCGTCTATGACATGCGCCTCATCGACGAGCATGGTGTGGCCGCGCTGCTGCGCCGCTTTTTGCAGCGCGTGAAGGACGAAAACGGCCTTCTGCACGTCAGCCTTGATGTCGATTTCCTTGAACCTTCGATTGCGCCCGCTGTCGGCACCACGGTTCCCGGCGGCGCGACCTTCCGTGAAGCGCATCTCATCATGGAAATGCTGCACGACAGCGATCTGGTGACAAGCCTCGATCTTGTTGAACTTAATCCGTTTCTTGATGAACGCGGACGTACCGCAACCGTAATGGTTGACCTGATGGCGAGCCTTTTGGGCCGCAGCGTCATGGACCGCCCAACTATCAATTACTGAATTCAGGAGGCTGCATTGTTGCGACGCCAGATGTCGTCTGTCTGGCCGCAAATGCTTTAGGAGTGATAATGACCCAACCCAACCTCAATATCGTCCCTTTCGTCAGTGTCGATCACATGATGAAGCTGGTGCTTTCCGTCGGCGTCGAGACCTTCCTCAAGGAACTTGCCGATTATGTGGAAGAGGATTTCCGCCGCTGGGAAAGTTTCGACAAGACGCCGCGTGTTGCGTCGCATTCCGATGAAGGCGTGATCGAGCTGATGCCGACAAGCGACGGTACGATGTACGGCTTCAAATATGTGAACGGTCATCCGAAGAACACGCGCGATGGTCTGCAGACGGTTACGGCTTTTGGAGTTCTTTCGGATGTTGGCAGCGGCTATCCGATGCTTCTGACTGAAATGACCATTCTGACAGCGCTGCGCACGGCCGCAACTTCGGCAGTCGCGGCCAAGCATCTTGCGCCAAAGAATGCGCGCACGATGGCGATCATCGGTAACGGCGCACAGAGCGAGTTTCAGGCCCTGGCATTCAAGGCCATTCTCGGTATCGACAAGCTGCGTCTTTACGATATCGACCGTACGGCTTCGGAAAAATGTGCACGTAATCTCGAAGGTGCAGGTTTTGACATCGTGATCTGCAAGGATGTCGAGGAAGTGGTCGAGGGTGCGGACATCATCACCACCGTAACCGCCGACAAGCTCAATGCGACGATCCTGACCGACAACATGGTTGGCGCTGGCGTACATATCAACGCGGTCGGCGGTGACTGTCCCGGCAAGACCGAACTGCACGGCGATATTCTCCGCCGTTCGGATATCTTCGTCGAATATCCGCCCCAGACACGTATTGAAGGCGAAATCCAGCAGCTTCCGGAAGACTATCCTGTCAATGAATTGTGGGAAGTGATTACCGGCAAGACTGAAGGCCGCAAGGATGCGCGTCAGATTACGCTGTTCGACTCGGTCGGCTTTGCGACGGAAGACTTTTCGGCCCTGCGCTATGTTCGCGACAAGCTGAAGGATACCGGCCTCTATGAGCAGTTGGACCTGCTTGCCGATCCGGATGAGCCACGCGATCTCTATGGCATGCTACTTCGCCATGAGAAGCTGCTTGAGGGCGAAAAGACCAAGCCAGCGGCCTGATCTTCACGGCGACGCTCGCTCTCAGCGGTTATGCGCCATCTGTTGCAGCCTTGCCGCGCTTGATGTGCGGCAGGGCAATGCTTTCGCAATCACAGCGATAAACCCTTGGTGCCGTGCGCAATTTCCATTATTGCAGGATGTTGTTTCTGCAATGGGGTGCATTGGGCATGGGCGATAGGGTGGAAGACGAAACATCCTTTGAGCAATCGGTAGATACTGTGCGGTCGGCCGCCAGCCCTGTCGTCTTCTGCGACACGCTGGGCCTTTATCAGGCTCCCGTTGGCCAATCTCGCGACACAGTTGTTATCTTTGCGAGTCCCTGGGGGCTGGAAGAATTATGCACGACCCGCAAATTCTGGCGCATCATCGCTGACGAACTTTCGGCGCGCGGCATAGCTTCTTTCCGATTTGACTGGCCCGGCACGGGTGACGGACGAGACGACATCGATTTTTCCAAAGGACTGGAACTCTGGCGAAATACGCTGGTGGACGCTGCTCGGAAAGCGCGTGACCTGTCAGGTGCAAGCCGCGTTGTCGTCATCGGGCAGAGCCTTGGTGCAGTCGTTGCTGCCGAAACTGCGGCACGGATCGACGGCATTGCGGCATTGGCGCTTCTGGCACCGGTTATTTCAGGACGGTTCTACACCCGTGAACTGGCCGTCTGGTCGAGGATGGTCGATGCTGATCTGGGACTGACAGACGAGCAAAGGATCAAGAACAGCATTTCCATCGCATCGCTGACGATGCAGCCCGAGGTGGCTGCCGATGTGAAGAAGATTAATCTTTTGTCGCTGGAGACGAAGCCGGCGCCCCATTGCCTTTTGCTGGCGCGGACGGATCGTCCGAACGATGCCGAACTGGCGGCACATCTGGAAAAGCTCGGTGTGGATGTGACGGTTGAAGCTTTTGCCGATTACGACAAGCTGATTTCGAATCCGGTCATCTCGCGCCTGCCGCTGGAGATCGCAGACCGGCTTGCCGATTGGGTGGCGGGTCGTGCGGGTTCAAGGCCGGCACAGAACAAGTCGGATGAAAGTGCCCTCGGCGGCACTTTGACGGGCGACGGCTTTGTCGAAACACCCGTTTCTTTCGGTTCCGGCAATCGCCTTTCCGGCGTTCTTTGTGCACCTCTGGGCGAACGGCGCGGCAGGACGGTTATGTTTCTGTCGTCATCCTATGACCGGCGTGTCGGATGGGGGCGCACGAGTGTTGATATGGCGCGCAGGCTCGCGCAGGACGGGATAGCATCCCTGCGTTTCGATATTGCCAATGCTGGCGATAGCCCGCCCAATCTGGGCATGCCTGAACAGGTGCTTTACACCCATGGCCCGGAGGCCGATGTTGCCGAAGCCTTAGATTATCTGGACGCAATCGGCTGGGGGCGCCCTGTCGTCGCAGGACGATGCAGCGGTGCCTTTCTGGGGTTCAACTGTGCCCTGAAAGACGAGCGTATTTCGGGCGCGGTTCTCGCCAATCCAGTGACGTTTTACTGGGCGCCGGGGCGCTTGGTCGATGATGCCGTTCGCGAAGGCAATCGTACGCTGGAAGATTATGGCAGTCGCGCACTCCGCATTGAAACATTCCAGCGTCTCTTCCGCGGTGAACTGGATATTCGTGTCATCCTGCGCAACCTCGCGCGCGGGGTCGTCGGGCGTTTTCGCGGCCTGGCGCGCAAACTGCTACGCAGCCGGACTGTTGAGGGACGTGCGGTCTATTCGGCGTTTGACGAATTGAAACAGCGTCAAGTGCCGCTAGCGCTGGTCTATGCCGAAAAGGATACCGGGCGCGAGTATTTCAATTTTTATTTCGATCAGGTGGGTACTCGCGTGCAGGGTTTCGACAATGTGTCGGTCACCGTCATTCCCGATGCCGATCATAATCTGACGCCGGAACATTCACGTGAAATCTATATCGACGCGATCCGTTCCGTCGCTCTGAAATAGTCAGAACCACACGATCCGCGATGAACCGGCGATGCGGATTTCACCCGATGGTTTCTCCGGTGTATCGTTTCGAGAAATGAGGGCAACGCGTTTCGTCGCGTTGGGAGCAAGATGAAACCAGTTGTCTGCCGCCCGCCAGTCACCCGCATCGATGCTGACGGATTGGGCCAGAACCGGCGTTTTCAGATCGAGAAACCAGTTTCCGTTTTCTTCAACGGGCTGGGCTTCGATAGCGGCGTCGTGAAAGGCTTTCGTCCGTCCAAGCGGAAAGTGAAATGCCTCGGCAACCGTAATATCATTACGCTTCAATCGCGCGACCGTCACGTCATGCGCCGGAGGGCCAAACCGATAGGCATAAGTGACATCGAAGAAGGCACCGAACAGATCTGTCGCCGGAATGGTGATGGCGGAACGGCCAGCCATTGAAAGATCGCGGCGACCGGAAACCACCGGCTGCGAACTGGCGCGCAGGCAGGCCAGTTCAAGCGAAAGATCAACGGATTCCGCCTGCTCGTTCAGAATATGAATCGCGAGGCCGTTGACGCCCTCATCGGTGAAGGCGATCTGCTGCGGGCGGAAAGCGCGTTTGAGGCCATGCCACGAAGCCTTGGGTTCGCCTGTCGCATCGATCATGCCCCAGCCGGCGCCGGGCAACAGGTCCTGAAACATCCAGAGAAGCGCGCCGAAACAGGTGCTTCCCGGCCGTCTCCATTCGGCAAAGGTCGCTTCCATCACTTCAGCAGTGACAGCGCGCGAAAGGTGGAGATACTGTTCCACATCCTCGCGCCGCAGACGCGCCGGATCGTAACCGTATAACATCTCCAGATAGCTATCCCGCACATCCTCGAAATCCCAGGATACGCCGCGATCACGCGGCACGCGCGACTTCCAGCGCGGATCGTGAACCGGCGGCGTATCTAGATGGGTTTTCAGCGTGCGCGTTTCGGGCACGTTGGAGAAGGCGAGACATTCGGTCGCAAAGTGCACGTCTGCCCGCCGCGCATCTTCCAGCGGACGGCAATAGGCGCTAACGCCGTAATAATGGCTGACACCTTCATTACTGATGAAGGGCAGGGCGCCGTTGCAGGGCGAATTCGGCACATAGGGAATGTTCGGGCATAGCGCGTTTGCGATGCCGGGCAGGATTTCCTCGGTCAGCGGACCTTTCCAGGTCGCTTCCGGCAGGCCCATCATCGCGCCCTGCTGGTAGATTTCGCTGCCGCCGCAAAGAACCGTCAGCGATGGCGCATGTCCGATGGCGGTGAGAAGCTGACGCGCTTCGGCCTGTACATTCCCGACAAATGCCTCGTCCTTCACCGGATAATCGAAATTGGCGAACATGAAGTCCTGCCACACCATGATGCCCAGTTCGTCGCAAAGCGCGTAGAAATCCGGTGTCTCGTAGGTGGTGATGCCGCTCAGGCGCAGCATGTTCATGCCCGCTTCCTGCGCGAGCTTCAGCCATGGTTCGTAATCGTCGCGTGCGCCGGGAAGGCGGACGATATCTGCGGAGCTCCATACTGCGCCGCGGCAAAATATCTTCTCGCCATTGATCCTGAGCGCAAATCCCTTGCCGTCCGACCCGTGGTCAACCTCAATGCGGCGAAAGCCGGTGCGCCCCAGCGATCGGATTTCTCCGTCGAGAGAAAGTTCAATATCGTGAAGCGTAGGATTGCCATGCGTATGCGGCCACCATGGCTCGATATGGCAAAGTGTGAGCCTTGCCGTCCACTGATCATCGGTCTGGCGTTCGCAGGCGACCTGTTGCCCCGCACAATGGAGGGTGGGCGTTGCGGCCTTACCGCTATAAGTAAAACTGACCTGAAGTTTGCCATCGCCGGTTTCGGTCAGCATTGCCTGAATGGCGATGTCGGATATGGCTTCAGCATCGGGATGGCTGATTGAAATCGGACGCCACGGACCTGCAGCATGCACTTGCGGACACCAGCCCGGCATATAACCAAGCGCGGTCGTGCGAATGAGGCGCAGCCCCTGTGTATTCATCAGTTGCGTGCGCCAGCGGGCACGCGGGCCTTTTTGGGCGAGACGGGGCGCAAGCGCACGAAAACAGAGCACAAGCTCGTCCTTGCCGGTCAGGGTGACGGGCAGATTATGGCCAAGGAACATGCTGTCGGTCTGCAACAGCAATTCGCCATTGAAAAAGACGTCGCATATCGTGGCAAGCCCGCCGAAATGAAGCGTGGCGGGGCCGGGCGTCTCCTCAAGATCGAGGAAATACCAGGCATCCTGATTGTCGAGCGGTACGGGGTTTTTTCGGTCGAAACGCCCGGCTTTTTCAAGCGCTTCCGCCACCGTTCCGGGTACAGGAGCATCATCGATGCTGCCGCCGGACTTGGCGTGATGCGGTGTTTGCGCCGCATCCGGGCCGGTGATGACGAGCCGCCACCCGGCCTGAAGTGGGCGGCGGGTCGGATTCAGTTCAAGCCGCATCGCGACCCATTTCCGTTGCAAGCGCCGCCATCAGCCGATCCCACGCATCTGCCGCCGGTTGAAGCGTTCCGGCCAATGCATCGAACTTTTTGCGCATGACGGCACGGGCCAGCTGGAACTGAACAGCCTTTGCCGTTTCCGCAATTTGCAAGGCGTCTGCCGAGGCTGTTGCAAAGCGCCTGCCTTGCCCAAGCCAGTCGAGATGACTTGCCGCGAGTTCGAAATTCGCGCCGAGCTGGCGCAGCGTGTTGAACGCATATTTATGGAAGAAGCCGAACGGGCGTTCCGCGATTGCTTCGACCTGAGCGGGGAACACGCTGGCAAAGGCGCGGATCGGGTTTTCCTTCGGCCTGCGGGCAAAATGGCGCGGCAGAAGAATTTCGGCGACGCGTCGCTGATGCGCTTCATCCGGCACAATCTTCGGAAACTTGGCGAATTCCGTATAGGGCAGGAAGGGGAGGTCAGCGTCGGTCAGATGACGCTGGAAGACCCCGTCGAAATCCTCGCCTTCCAGATGATAGAAACCGCCATTATGGAAATAGTCGAGCGAACGGTTTTGAACATCCATGCGATTGATGGCGATGGTCGTCTTGCCATGTTCCGTGCGGTAGCTGACGCCATGCGTATCCGGCATGAAGTAGCTGTCCATCTCAACCATGCAGAGGCGCCCCCGCGCTATCTGTTCCGCGACATGGCTTTCCACACGATCAAAAATTGCAAGCTCCGTCGCCCGAACGCCATAAAGGGCTTCGAGGTCTTCCAGCGGCACCTTGAAGAAGGTGAACTGGTCGCCCTCGAAATCCTGTGTCAGCGTGAAACCGAGCATGGCTTCCGGAGCGACACCCAATGTTGCCAGTACTTCGATCCAGAGATCGACATAGCAGTTGGTTTCCGGCCAGATACGCGTCTGGGCATGCAAAGCGTGCGGCGTATAACGGTCGGGCGCGATGTTCGG
Organism: Brucella oryzae; assembly: GCF_041929965.1. Taxonomy (NCBI): domain Bacteria; kingdom Pseudomonadati; phylum Pseudomonadota; class Alphaproteobacteria; order Hyphomicrobiales; family Brucellaceae; genus Brucella; species Brucella oryzae. Next base: position 120,014 of record NZ_JBHEEO010000012.1, read on the forward strand.
AAAAACTGCCTGCATGGTCGCAATCAGCCCCACAGTTCCTTGCGTACATTTTCCGGCCAGATTTCAACATCCAGGCCGTGATGATGGAAGAGCGCCAGCGCGATGCGCTCCAGCCCAAACCCTACGCAGGCCGTGTGAGCAACGGCGCCGTCATCAAGCGAGAGGCCCCATTTCACGCCGAACTGGTCCTGATGATAATTGAAACTCATGCAGGCAGTCGGCTTTTCGACGCTGGTGATCGGGATCAGCAGTTCGAATTTCAGGTTCTGGTCGCGCTGGTTATTGACCAGCATCTTGCCCGCACGTCCGAAGAACGGATCGTTGGCGACGTCGATTTCGACCGGCAGGCCTACCTTCTTCATCATCTCTGTGCCACGGTCGATCCAGAGCTGGCGGAACGACATCACATCGGCTTCCGTACCCATGCGCACATATTCACGCATGCGGAAGAGCTGCTGGCGGGCAGGGTCGGTCGACGGTTCATGGCGGAAGCAATAGGATTGCAGGTCGTAAAGCCCGCCGCCCTGCGGCAGCGGCCCGCGCTTGGCGACTGTCGGATAGAGCGGATAGCAGGCAGCAGGCGTCAGCACGATGTCCGTCGCCTTCTGCTCCAGCGTCCAGTCCGAGCCTTCATCCATGCATTTGATGAGGTTGACGTGGTCAAGCTCACAGCCGCAAAAGCTGTGCACGGTGCCGGCCAGTTGCGGGAAGCTTTTCATGTAGCCGCTTTTTTCAAAGAAAGCGCGGTTCATGCCGGGCGGGAAGCGGATCGCTTCGGCACCGTCATTGCCGCCGGTGCGGTCGATCAGGCGTTCAAATGCCTGGATGACATCTTCGAACTGGCCGGAGCGTCCGTAAAGTCCTTCCACGCCGGTGTCGATCAGGAGACCGGAATCGAAAAGCCGGTCGAGAAATGATCTTTGAGCATCCATGGCGATTATCCCAAAAGGCTGGTGTTCTGTTTGTGAATGAGCAGCATGGTGGCCGTATTGCCGAGAATGCGCTCGTTTGAAATCATCAGCTGCGCGGAATGCGCGTCGCGCAGATGGCGGCCAAGGCTGAAAGGCGTGCCGTTCTTGTAGCCCATGATGCCGCAGACCAGCATGGCGTGGTTGATGATCTGAAGGATCGTCTGCGACGCGGTAACCTTGAGGTTGTTCATCGCAATCGCAAAGCCCATCGAGGCCAGCTTGTCGGGATAGTTCTTGGCTTCACGATAGGTCTTGAGACAGGCAATGATTTCGGATTTCAGCATCTGCAGCATGTTGGACGCTTCGGCAACACGTAAGGCGCCCGGCTGCGGCGCGCCCGGATTGCGCTTCGCGGCGGCGCGCACGAATGCCTGCGCCCGGTTGACCGCATCGACGGCGATGCCATACCAGAGCGAGCTCCACAGCGTATGCGACTGCGCCAGCATGGATTGCGCTGCGATTTCAGCGAAGGGATGTGGCAGGATCTGCACCTTGTCGGCCTCGCCGCGAAACACAAAGCCTTCCGAGCAGGTGCCGCGCATGCCGAGTGTATCCCAATCATGGGTCTTTTCGAGCGTGTACTGGTCTTTCAGGAACACGGTCATTACCTGATCCGACGACGCGGCGTCTTTGTGCGAGCGCGATGTGATCAGAATGGCATCGGCATAGGTGCCATAGGAGATGACGGTTGCGTTCTTTTCCAGCCGACAGATATCGCCCTCGACCTCGATGGCGCAGATCGAGTTGCGCAGATCGCCGCCGATGCCGCCTTCGGTCGTCGCCGAAGCCAGCAGAAGCTGGTCTTTCGCAATTCTGCGCATGAATTCCCGATGCCATTCAACCGTCTGGCCGTGCTCCACCAGGCTTGAAAGCTTGATGTGATGCATGGCGAAGATCATCGCGCTCGATGCGCAGGACTGGCCGAGAATGCAGCACAGTTCCGCAATCTGGTCGATTTCCGCGCTCTCGCCACCGAGTTCACAGGGCACCTGAATGCCCAGCAGGCCTTCGGCCTTCATCGCATCGATTGCTTCACGCGGGAAGCGGCCTTCCTTATCGACGCTATCGGAAAATTTACCCGCTATGGCCGCAACGCGGCCCACGCGCTCTGAAAGACTGTTCCCCGCCCCGGCATTCATTATGCAGCCTCTTTGTCTTTGAGAATCTGGGTGACCGTCTGTTCGATGGCCTTGATGCTCGCGAAAGACTTGCGATTGAGATACTGGTCCGGAAATTCGATGTCGAACTTGTCTTCCAGACCGAGCATGAGCTGTACCGAGGCAAAAGACGACAGTCCTGCGCTGTAAAGATCAGCGTCGTCGGCAATGTCCGTCACCGGGCCTGGCAGGCCGCCGACCTTGGCCAAAAGTTCGCGAATGGATTCATTCATAGTTTAACTCCTTGCATATACGCTCAAGTCGAAGCTTCGCGTCTGGGTTGACGCGATAAACGATCGATCGAGCTTTCAAAAAAGCTGCGGCAACTGTTCGAAATTCTGCCCCTTTATGCAAGTGATATGTTGCGAATATTAGTGACATCGCAAACACACCAACGTGCGTTTGGCCTTTTGTGCTCCCGCAAGCCTTTATTTTCTGTTGACGTGACTGAATTACAGCCCACCTATTCTGTGGATGTGCTTATATAGTTAAATATTCGATGACAAGATATGTTGCATTGCGCGCATGGGTTGCGTGCAATTTTGGTTAAATCGGACGGCGTGAATGCCGTGGCGCGGAAATCTGGCCCGTGTTGGTGGCGATTGCCATTTCAAAACTGTCGGCAATGCGTCGAGCCCGATCAATAAAGATGATCGCGGCTTCCGGAGGGAATATTTCACGCGCAGTTTTCTCGAAAAGATCAAGCCAGCGGTCGAAATGTTCGTTCTTCAGCCCCAGCTTGAGATGCGGCGCCATGGGACGCCCTTCATAATTGCCGGTCTTGAGGATAACCGACGACCAGAATGCAGCGATCTGCGCGATGTGATGATCCCAATCTTGAACCGCTTCGGCGAAAATCGGTCCAATGACCGCATCTTCGCGCGCCCGTCCGTAGAAGGTGGCCACCAGCTTTTCAATGGAGGCCGGATCAATGGACGGATGAGGCTGATTGATGAGAACGGTCATGATCGCTTTTTTATGTTTCGCGCCGGAAGGCGGACTCTGAGGCGGATATAGTCGCTGGAAGGGCTGCAATCCAGTGAAGTATTGCCGCATGGTCATCAACTTCCCGTTGGCGAAGCCGTTGCCACGATTTAATAATCTAACTGTCTAATATAGTTGAGGGAGAGATGAATGCGGGTGTTTCTGCTTGCGGGTCTGTTGACCCTGGCGACAACCGGGGCAGGCTTTGCCGCTTCGTGTGAACAGAATTTCAAGTCCGAGGGTGTTCCATTCGTAACTGCGATTAGCTATCGCTCGACACAAAGCTTTGCCGGTGTGAAATCATCGACAGCCTTGCAGCGTCTGGCGCAAGCCGTCGCAGCAGAAGGGTTTTCGGGCATCAAGATCAACAAGCAGCTCGCTTCCATAGACGCTTTTCAGGAAACGACCGGCTCGGGCCGTATCCAGACCTTGCGCGTCACCGTGCGGGCGCAGGGTAAGGGCACTCGTGTCGACGCGATCTTCAGTATTCAGGCGGGGCAGGCGACCAGCAAGTCGGTCGTGCGCGAAGGACTTTGCCGCATCATCGCTGCCGCAGCGAATTAAAACTTATAGCCTGATGGTTATTGCCGTCAGGCTATCTTCTGCATCAATTCGATACGATTGCCGAACGGATCGTGGATGTAGCAACGCTCATAACCTTGAAGTGGCTCTTCCATGATAGTTTTGATACTTTCTCGCGTCAGATGCACGATCATTTCGTGCAAATTATCGACCAGAAATGCAGGATGTGCCTTTCGTGCGGGCGAGAAAGGGCACTCCACACCCAGATGAAGCCTGATTGCTCCATTCTCAAACCAGCATCCACCGCGCGCCGCCAGATTGTCGGGTTTGGGAACTTCCGCAAAGCCGAGTGTCGAGCCATAGAAATCGCGCGCTTTCTGCTCCTGACCTTCAGGCATTGCTAATTGAATATGATCGAGCGCGAGGATGTGCATGACTGTGCCGACGCTAAATAATGACGCGCACAACATAAAGCGCACGGATAGCCGGTCAAGCTATGTGAATATGGCACAAATGTCTGGAGAAGGAGAGCGATGGTAGCGGAGGAGGGATTCGAACCCCCGACACAAGGATTATGATTCCTCTGCTCTAACCTACTGAGCTACTCCGCCACGCGTCGCTTTACAGAGACAACTTCATGATCGCCGTTTCCGGTGGGACAAATCGTTGTTCCTGCAAGGAATGGCGGCGGTATATGTGCGGAATGAAATGCTGTCAAGCACTCTTCGCATAGCTTTCGTCTTGTTTTCTATCATTTGCACCGATAAGGAACTTTGCATCAGCAAAGGCATGGTTTTATGGCACCTCGTATTGCGGTTTTGGGTTGCGGCTATTGGGGCGGCAATCACATTCGTACCCTGAAGAGCCTCGGTGCCCTTCAGGCAGTCTCGGACTCAAGGGCAGAACAGGCGCAACGCTTCGCGACCGAGTTCGATGTTCCCAGTGTTCCTGTCGAAGAATTATTCACGCGTTCGGACATTGACGGCATCGTCCTCGCGTTGCCGGCGCAGTTTCATTCACAATATGCCATTCAGGCGGTGAAGAACGGCAAGGACGTTCTGGTCGAAAAGCCGATCGCGCTCGACATTCCGGCTGCGGAAGCCGAAGTGGAAGCTGCCCGCGAAAACGGTCGCGTGTTCATGGTTGGCCACGTGCTGCGTTTCCATCCGGCCTTCGAAAAGCTTCTCGACATGGTGAAAAGCGGCGAACTCGGCGACATTCGCTATGTGCATTCGCATCGCGTCGGGTTCGGCAAGTTCCACAACGAGTTCGATGCCCTGTGGGATCTTGCGCCGCACGATCTTTCGATGATCTTGGCCATCACCGGAGAAGAGCCCAGCGCGGTTCGCGGAGAGGGCGTCGCGACGCTTGATCACCTCACCGACATAGCCCATCTTCATCTCGAATTTCCCAATGGCATTCGCGGCCATCTGTTTGCGTCGCGCCTGAATGCCTATCGCGAGCGCCGCCTGACAGTCACTGGCACAAAGGGCATGGCCGTGTTCGACGACGGCGAGCCATGGGACCGCAAGCTTGCGCTCTACCGCCATGAAGTCTGGCGGGAAAACGACCAGTGGTCTTTCAAATCCGTCGAGCCGGTCTATATCCCGGTTGAGGAAGGCATGCCGCTGACACGCGAATTGCAGCATTTCATGGAATGCATCGAGACGCGCGAAAAGCCGCGTACCGATGGCAAGGAAGCGATCAGCGTGCTACGCATTCTCACGGAAGGTACTGTTCGGCACCCGCGTTAAAAAGGGAGCCGGGCGGTCCGTGTGAGCTGCGTCAAGCGGTGTTACAGGAATCGCAAAACTTTGAACGCTCTGGCCATAGCGGGGCAGGGCGCAAGCGAATAAATAGGTTGCCGAGGATTCGCATATCCATTTGTGCGGTCCAGATATATTGGAGCCAACATGCAGTTTATTGATCTTGGAGCGCAGCGCGCGCGTATCGAAGACCGTCTCAATGCCGCCATTTCCAAGGTTGTTGCGGAAGGCCGTTATATTCTTGGACCGGAAGTGGCCGAATTCGAAAAGAAGCTCGGCGAATATCTGGGCGTGGAGCATGTCATCGCCTGCGCCAATGGTACCGACGCCCTGCAGATGCCTCTCATGGCGCGCGGCATCGGCCCCGGCGATGCAGTATTCGTTCCGTCCTTCACCTTTGCTGCCACGGCGGAAGTTGTTGCGCTGGTCGGCGCAGAGCCAGTGTTCATCGATGTCGATCCGAATAGCTACAATCTGAATATCGAACAGCTGGAAGCTGCCATCGCCGCCACCGCCAAGGAAGGCCGTCTGCAGCCAAAGGCGATCATCCCGGTCGATCTGTTCGGTCTGGCTGCCGACTATAACCGCATCAGCGCCATTGCTGACCGCGAGGGCCTGTTTGTCATCGAGGATGCTGCGCAATCCATCGGCGGCAAGCGGGACAATGTCATGTGCGGTGCCTTCGGCCATGTCGGTGCGACGAGCTTCTATCCGGCCAAGCCGCTCGGCTGCTATGGCGACGGCGGTGCGATGTTCACCAATGATGCGGAACTTGCCGACACGCTGCGTTCGGTCCTGTTCCACGGCAAGGGCGAAACCCAGTACGACAATGTCCGCATCGGCATCAATTCGCGTCTCGATACGATCCAGGCCGCCGTCCTTCTGGAAAAGCTTGCGATCCTGGAAGACGAAATGGAAGCACGTGACCGTATCGCCAAGCGCTACAATGAAGCGCTGAAGGATGTCGTCAAGGTTCCGGCGCTTCCCGCCGGCAATCGTTCGGCCTGGGCCCAGTATTCCATCGAGAGCGAAAACCGCGACGGCCTGAAGGCGCATCTTCAGGCGGAAGGCATTCCTTCGGTCATCTATTATGTGAAGCCCCTGCATCTGCAGACCGCATACAAGCACTATCCGGTTGCGCCGGGTGGCCTTCCGGTTTCGGAGAGCTTGCCGAACCGCATTCTGAGCCTGCCGATGCATCCTTATCTGTCGGAAGCCGATCAGGACAAGATCATCGGCGCCATCCGTGGTTTCCACGGCACGAAGGTGTGATGAGACTTCCAGTCTGTCTGATGAAGAACCCGGCGAAAGCCGGGTTCAGGCTGCTGACAAACCCGTTGATATTTTTCGGCGGGTTTTGTTTTTTAGGAGGGGCCGCGTTTTGCGACAGCGTTTGCGCGATGTTGCAAGTGGCCGCAGCCGCTCATGCGGTGGCTGCCCCTGGCGCTTTGTTCAGCGCCATTGCGATCTTCTTGATATTCTGTGCTGCGGCCTGCAGCAGACATTGGCAGGCGACGCGGACAAGGCCTCGAAAGCGGGCGTAGCGGTGGCCGTGCAGCTGCTTGGCGTCGGCAAAGGATCGCTCCACCGTTTCCTTGCGCCGCTTATAGATCGCTTTTCCCCAAACTGTGAGACGCTGGGCGTCAGTGCGTTGGCGGGCGTCCTGCCAGACATGCCGGGTGATGGTGCGGATGGCCTTGGCG